>NZ_CAKLBR010000019.1:0-112278 GCF_920984685.1 Pseudomonas sp. Leaf59
CACGCTGGCCGAACGCAGGCTTGAATCCGTGGGTAACCCGGCAGGACGCCGGGTTAGCCGCACTGGGCCAGGGATGGCCCATTGCGGCGGCCCACGGATTCAAGCCTGCGTGCGGGCACACCGAGCCCTAGCGAGGTGCCGAGTGGTGGGGCAAGAGCCCTTTTGGTTACTTTTGGCTGGGCCGGCATTCCGGGCTCTTTTCCAAAAGTGACCCGCCGTAAGGGCGGAACCCATACCCGCCGTTACCCAACTAACGGATATGTACCCAGTCGGCTAGCGAAAAAACTCCCCAGGCGTCCCCCCAAACTGCTGCCGAAACGCATTAATAAACGCCGAAGTCGATTCATACCCACACCCCAACGCCACATCCGTCACCCGCTCACCCTGTTCCAGCGCGGGCAGTGCACTGAGCAACCGCAAGCGCTGACGCCAGGCACGAAAGGTCAACCCGGTATCCCCCAAAAACAACCGGCTGAGCGTCTTCTCACTCACCGCCAGTTTGCGGCTCCACTCACTCAGGGTCGTCTGCTGTTCCGGATGCAGGCTCAGGCTGCGGTAGATCTGGCGCAAGCGCGGGTCGTGGGGCAGGGGCAGCATCAAGTCCACCTGCGGCGCTGCCGCCAACTGATCCAGCAGCACCTGGGCCAGACGCCCCTGCGGCCCGTCCTCGGCGTAGGCCACCGGCAACGCGCTGAAGCTGCGAATCAGCTCGCGCAACAGGCTGCTCACCTCCAGCACATGACAGCGCTCGACCGCCCAGGTGGTCACGCTGCAATCGAGGTACAAGCTGCGCATCTCGGTGTGCGGCGCGCTGTACACCCGGTGCGGCATGCCCGCCGGGATCCACACCGCGCGCTGCGGCGGGGCGACGAAGCGTCCGGCGCTGGTCTGAATCTCCAATACCCCGGAAATCGCGTACGACAATTGCACCCACGGGTGGCTGTGCCGGCGTGTGAGGGCGCGATTGGGCAGGGATTCGGTGCGCCCGTACACCGGACGCGGCAGGCTGGAAAGCCCGGGCACACTGCGCCGAACGGTCTTGTCGTGTCCTTTAGGCGGCATTTACTGGCTCATTGGCGTTAGTCGGTAACAGGCCGTTACGTTAGAGTCGCCACGGTGCGCTTGGCAACCCCTGGAAGATTTGCTTATGACCCGTCCACGTTTTCTCCCCGACAATTTCACCCTGACCCTGATCGCCACGGTGATCCTCGCCTCCCTGTTGCCGGTCAACGGCCAAGCGGCGGTGGCCTTCGGCTGGGTGACCAACCTGGCGATTGCGCTGCTGTTTTTTCTGCACGGCGCCAAGCTGTCGCGCACTGCCATCGTCGCCGGTGCCGGCCATTGGCGCCTGCACCTGCTGGTGTTCAGCCTGACCTTCGTGCTGTTTCCACTGCTGGGGCTGGCGCTCAAGCCGGTGCTGTCGCCGCTGATCGGTAAAGACCTGTACATGGGCATGCTCTACCTGTGCGCGTTGCCGGCCACGGTGCAGTCGGCGATTGCCTTCACCTCCCTGGCACGCGGCAATATTCCGGCGGCGATCTGCAGCGCGGCGGCGTCCAGTCTGTTCGGCATCTTCCTCACGCCGCTGCTGGTGACGCTGCTGCTCAACGTGCACGGTGACGGCGGCTCCACGGTGGATGCGATCCTGAAAATCAGCGTGCAGCTGTTGCTGCCGTTTATCGCCGGGCAGATTGCCCGCCGCTGGATCGGCGACTGGGTCGGGCGCAATAAATCCTGGCTCAAGTTTGTCGACCAGGGTTCGATTCTGCTGGTGGTCTACGGTGCGTTCAGCGAAGCGGTCAACGAAGGTATCTGGTATCAGATTCCGCTGTGGGAACTGGGCGGGCTGGTGCTGGCCTGCTGCGTACTGCTCGCCCTGGTGCTGGTGGCGTCGACCCTGTTGGGCAAGCTGTTGGGCTTCAATCAGGAGGACCGCATCACCATTTTGTTCTGCGGCTCGAAGAAAAGCCTGGCCACCGGCGTGCCGATGGCGCAGGTGCTGTTTGCCGGGGCGAGCATGGGCGTGCTGATCCTGCCGCTGATGCTGTTTCACCAGATCCAGTTGATGGTGTGCGCGGGCTTGGCGCAGCGCTATGCGAATCGGCCGGAAAGCATTCCGGAGCTGATGGCGCAGGTGGATCCTTGATCCAGGTCATAGGCACCGACGAATAAGCTCAAGTTAACGCCGCGCCAGACGACTTACTTCTCAAGAGCCCAGGAAGGAAGTCAGCATGAAGATCAAGAGCGTTTCGGTAGTGGCGGGCCTGTTGTGTGTGGCCGCAGGTGTGTGCAGCGCGGCGCAGTCGGCCGGCCACGGGGTGATCGAGTTCAGGGGCAGCATCGTCGAGGCCGGGTGCGCGACAACTGCGCGCAGCGGTGCGGTGATGGAATTGAGCGGTTGCATCGCTGACAGTCGCAGCAGCCGCCTGGAGGCGCGCAACATGGCCACGGGCGGCGGCGCGGCCCGCGCACAGCTGGTGTCGCAGAGCCGTGACGGGCGCTATTTTGACCAGCGCTACCAGCTGGTCGACGCCACCGGCAAGCCGCTCGAATCGGGCAACTATTTAATTACCCTGACGTCGCCCTGAGCCCTTGCCCGACAGCTGGGCAGGCCCGGCGCCCACAGCGCCGGCGAGAAACCTATAGAATGCTCGGCGGTCACGCAGGTTCTGCGTGGCCGTTTTGACCCTCTTCAGAGTACCTCGCCGTTCCATGAGCCTTTCAGCCGCAACACCCCAGCCCAACTGGCAGCCGGTCATCGCCCTCGCGCTGGCCGCGTTTGTGTTCAACACCACCGAATTCGTGCCGGTCGGCCTGCTCAGCGCCATCGGCGCCAGCTTCGACATGCCGATTGCCAACGTCGGTCTGATGCTCACCATCTATGCCTGGATCGTTTCCCTGACCTCGCTGCCGGTGATGCTGCTGACGCGCAACATCGAGCGGCGCAAATTGCTGATCGTGTTGTTCGGCATGTTTATCGCCAGCCATATCCTCTCCAGCGTCGCTACCAGCTTTGGCCTGTTGATGGTCAGTCGCGTCGGCATTGCGCTGTCCCATGCCCTGTTCTGGTCGATCACCGCCTCGCTGGCGGTACGCCTGGCGCCGGGGGGCAAGCAGGTGCAGGCCCTCGGCCTGCTCGCCACCGGTACGTCACTGGCGATGGTATTGGGCATTCCTCTGGGCCGCCTGCTCGGTGAAGCCATGGGCTGGCGCACCACCTTCCTGGTGATCGGCGCCTTTGCCGCCGCGCTGGTGTTCTGGCTGGCGCGCACCTTGCCGCTGCTGCCGAGCCAGAACTCCGGTTCGCTGCGCAGCCTGCCGCTGCTGTTCAAACGCCCGGCGCTGGTGGCGCTCTACGTGCTCACCGCGCTGACGGTGACGGCGCAATTCACCGCCTACAGCTACATCGAACCCTTCGTCGAAGGCGTGGCCGGCATGAGCGGCAGCGCGGTCACCCTGATCCTGCTGGTGTTCGGCGGCGCGGGCATCATCGGCTCGCTGCTGTTCAGCCTGGTGCATCGTTTCAATCCCCATCTGTTCGTGGTCGGTGCGGTGTTCATTCTCGCCGTATGCCTGGCCCTGATGCTGCCGCTGAGCGGCGCCGAGTCCTACCTGGTGCTGCTGAGCATTTTCTGGGGCATGGCGATCATGGGTTTTGGCCTCGCCATGCAGTCCAAGGTGCTGGTGCTTGCACCCGACGCCACGGACGTGGCGATGGCGATGTTCTCCGGCATCTACAACATCGGCATCGGCGGCGGCGCCCTCATGGGCAGCTGGGTCGGCAGCCACTTCGGCTTCGCCTGGATCGGCGCGGCGGGCGGGTTGCTGGCGGCGGTCGCGTTGGTGGGGTATTGCCTGGCCATTCGGCGGTTTGGGCAGGGTATGTAACCCTCAGGCGACCCCCACAGGGGGCTGCCTGATGCCAGGGAAGATCATGGCATTTGCGGCAGTTCATGGGGGCGCAGGTCGAACACCAGCACTTCGGCGTCCTCGCCCTGGCTCAGATGGATCTGCCGCTCGTCACGCACCCGGGCGCCGTCGCCTTCATGCAAGCGTTGGCCGTTGACCTCGACGCTGCCGCGCGCCACGTGGATATACAGATGGCGCTCGGTCGCCACGTCCAGGGTCGCGGTTTCGTCGCCGTTGAACAGGCCGGCATACACCCGCGCGTCCTGGCGTACATGCAGCGAGCCGTCGGCGCCATCCGGCGAAATGATCAATTGCAACCGCCCGCGTTTCTGCGCCTCGCTGAAGTGTTCCTGCTGATAGCGCGGTTCGGCGCCGGACACGTTCGGCACGATCCAGATTTGCAGGAAGTGCACGCCCTGACGCTGGCTGTGGTTGAACTCGCTGTGGGCCACGCCGCTGCCGGCGCTCATCAGTTGCACATCGCCGGGGCGGATCACCGAGCCGGTGCCCAGGGTGTCCTTGTGTTCCAGGGCGCCTTCGAGCACATAGGAGAAAATCTCCATGTCGCGGTGCGGGTGCTGGCCGAAGCCCTTGTCGGCAGCGACGCGGTCATCGTTGATCACCAGCAGGTCGGAAAAGCCCTGTTCGGCAGGGTTCCAGTAGCTGGCGAAGGAGAAGGTGTGAAACGACTTCAACCAACCGTGATTGGCGGCGCCGCGTTCAGAAGCGTTGCGAAGGGTCAGCATGGTGGTGTCCTCAAGTGAGCGCGGGCTGCAACAGGCAGGGCGCTGGCGTTGAGAAGAAGGTTAATGGTTACGCAGGTATTCATTAAGACGATGAAAGCTGAATAACCGTCTCCCCAGAGTTGACAGTAAAAGCCATGCCATAATGGCCGCCGCTTTCCCTCGTGATGGATGTTGACGCTATGAAAACCGTGGCCATGGTGCTGTTTCCGGACTTCCTGCTGCTCGACATGGCCGGCCCGCTCGAAGTGTTTTCGATTGCCAACCGCTACCTGCCGGCGGCGGACCATTACCGGATCGTCACCCTCGGCATCGATGCGGGCCAGGTGATCGCCTCCAACGGTGTGAAGGTGCAGCCCGACCTGCTGCTGCACCAGTCCGACGCCGCCTACGACCTGCTGCTGGTGCCCGGCGGCCCCGGTGCCTACAACGAATGCCATCCCGCGCTGTTGCCCTGGCTCAAGGCCGCCGCACCACGGGCCACACGCTATGGCTCGATCTGCACCGGTGCCTTTGTGCTGGGGCACGCCGGGCTGCTCGACGGTCGTCGGGTCACGACCCATTGGCACTATACCGAGCGATTGATCAAGGGTTTTCCCAAGGCCACTGTCGAGACCGACCACATCTACCTGCAGGACGGCCGCCTGATCACCTCGGGTGGGGTCACCGCCGGCATCGACCTCGCGCTGTCGGTGGTGGCCCAGGACCATGGCAAGCAGGTTGCGGTGGACGTGGCCAAGGTGCTGCTGGTGGTGATGAAACGCCAGGGCGGCCAGGCCCAGTTCAGCCCGATGACCGCCGCAGTGGCCCCCCACGAAACCGTGATCACCCGCGTGCAGAACCAGGTGCTCGCGCAGTTGGACCAGCCGTTCAGCATCGACTCGATGGCGGCGCTGGCCGGCATGAGCGCGCGGCATTTTGCGCGGCTGTTTGCCAGGGAAGTGCAGATGACACCCATGGCGTTCCTGCAGGGCGCGCGCATCGACCGCGCCCGGCACCTGCTGGAAACCACCGACCTGCCGCTCAAGACCGTGGCCTTCCACGCAGGCTTTGGCAGCGTGCGGCATATGCGCTTTCTGTTCAGCGAAAAACTCGGTCTGAATCCCACCCAGTACCGTCAACAGTTCAGTTAAGGCGCGATTGTCCGTCTCAGGCACACCAATGTCCGTCTGGTTCCCCGTGCCGGGATTGTCCCGTCGCGGCCAGCTGGCAAGATAACGCCAGGCCCCTGGAAAAGGATGCGCAGACGCCCAAGGTCGGGTGTTCCAGCGCTGTGCACAGATGAACAATGCCCCGACACTGAGTTTCGGTCCTTACACCTTTCACCCGCAACAGCGCCTGGTCAGCAAGGCCGGCTGGCCGGTGCCGTTGGGCGGTCGGGCGCTGGATATCCTGGTGGTGCTGCTGGAGGCGCGTGGCCGGTTTGTCGGCAAGGAGACGTTGATTGCCCGCGTGTGGCCGAGCAGCGTGGTGGAGGAAAACAACCTGCGCGTGCACATCGCGGCACTGCGCCGGGCGCTGGATGGGCAGCGCTGCATCGTCAATGACCCGCAGCGCGGCTACTGCTTTGTCGCGCCGCTGCAAGCCGTCGATCCCCCCACAATCGCGCGCCATAACCTCGCAGCCCGGCTCAGCCCGGTGATCGGCCGCGCCGAGCTGTTGGGTGCCCTGGGGCGACGCTTGTGCGGGCAACGCGTGATGACCCTCACCGGATGCGCCGGTATCGGCAAGAGCACCCTGGCGCTGGCGCTGGCCGAACGCGTACTGCCGCGTTACCGCGAGGGTGTGTGGTGGGTGGACCTGGCCACGGTTGCGGCGCCGCAGTCGATGCTGCGCCAGCTGTGCAGCGCGTTGCAGCTGGTGTCCTGTGACACCGTCGGCGAACTGTGCCGCCAATTGACCGGGCGCCAGCTGTTGCTGGTGCTCGATGGCGCTGACCTGCTGCTCGGTGCCTGCCGCCACCTGGTGCGCTGCCTGCTGGAACAGGCGCCCCAGGTAACGGTGCTGTTGAGCAGCCGCGAAGCCTTGCAGTTGCCGGACGAATGGCTGCAGCGCGTGCCGGCTCTGGCGCTGCCCTCAGCCGGCGGCCCTGTTGAACAGGCCATGGCGTACCCGGCGGTGCAGCTGTTTGTCGCTCGGGTGCAGGCCGCCCAGCAGGGCTTTGTCTTGCGTGCGCAGGACTTGCCGGCGCTGCACGATATCTGCAGGCGGCTGGACGGGATTCCCCTGGCCCTGGAGCTGGCTGCCGCCCAGGTCCATGCGCTGGGTGTGCAGGGTGTGCAGGCGCAGTTGCGTAATGGCCTGCAACTGCTGGCCCGTGGCCGCCGCACGGCGGTCGCACGGCATCAGTCCCTGACCGCCGCGCTGGAGTGGAGCTACGAGCGCTTGAGCGTGCCCGAACGCTGGTTGTTCCTGCAGTTGGGGGTATTCCGGATGGCGCTGACCTTGCCTGCATTGACCGAGCGAATCGCCGGCACCGAGCTTGCTCACGCGGACCTGCCTTACCTGCTCGCGCGGCTGGTCGACACCTCGTTATTGCAGGTGGAACCGGGCCCTGGCCCGTCGCGTTATCGCTTGCTCAACTGCGTGCGCAGCTACGCCCTGGCGCAGTTACGTGACCCGCAGCAGGTGGCGCGTTTGCAGCAGCACTATGGGCACTACCTGGGGCCGTTTTCAGGCCAGCCGTTTGTCCTGCAACTCGTCGAGCAGGCAGCGCACGCGCATTAGGTCGCGGGTGGCGAAGCCTTCGGTGAAGCGCGCGTAGACCGAACTCAGCAACTGGTGCGCAGCGTGCCGCTGACCCTGGCGCTGCCATAGCCGCGCCAGTGAGGTTGCGCAGCGCAACTCCCAGGCCAGGGCGCCTTGCTGGTGCGCCAGGCCCAGGGCGTCGCGCAGCAACGCCTCGGCGGCGGCGCTGTCGGGCAACGCCTGGGCGCGTACGCGCAAAATCTCCGGTGCGCACCAGCCGCCATCGCCGCTGCGCACGCGTTCGAACCAGGCATCATCCACGTGCCCCACGCCCAGGGTGATCAGGATGTCCTTGACCAGGTCCAGGCCTTGCATGGCGTCGATCGACAGGTGCTGCGCATACAGCTGCGCCCAGGTCTGGAACAACTGCGCCGAATGCTTGTGCGCCTGCTGCTCCAATAGCGCCTGCAACGACTGCGCTGACGCTTCATCGCCGTTGTAGCGGGCAATCACCACGCCGGCCAGCGCCAGGGTGTAGCAGAGGGTGGTGCCATGGTTGATCTGCAGCGCCAGTTCCAGGGCCTGGCTGGCGGTGCGCCACGCCTGCTCGGGCAAGCCTTGCAGCCACAGCACCCGCGCCAGCACGGTGAGCGAGGCGACGCTCTGGTCGTATTGCACGCCAAAAGAGTGGGTAAAGCGATTGAGATGGCCGCTCTGGGCCATGCGTTGGATCACTTGCTCGGCGTTGTGTCGGGCCAGCGCCTGGTTGCCTGCGTAATGCTGCGCCAGCACGCGCAGGCGTTGGGCGCTCAAGTCCAGCAGCGGGTCGAGGCGATCGAACTGAGTGCTCATGCTCAGGGCTTCACGGTAGCGACCGGCGCACAGGCTCACCGCCATATGCCCGGACACCGCGCGCAACTGACCGGCAATGTCCCCGCGGGTTTCGGCCAGCCGACGGGCGCTGACGAAGGCGTCGATGGTCTGCGGCGCGCCGCCCATGGCGTGGTAGGACAGGCTGCCCAGCGCCAGTTGCAGTTGCATCGCCAGTTGCGTGCACGGCACCTTGGCCCGCTGCAGCAGGGCCAGTGCCTTGCCCACGTACAGCGCCTGTTCGCGCAGCAGTGACAGCTCCTGCCACAGCGGCATGGCGCTGACCGTCAGGCGAATCCCCAGTACGTGCGCGCCGGCATCGCCCAGGCCCCAATCGAGGGCGGCGCGGATGTCTTCGCGCAGCGGCGCGTAGCGGTCGATCCAGGCCTGGGTTGCGGTCAGTTCCCAGTCGTCGCGGGCCTGCTCCATCAGCACCAGGCAGCGCGCGGCATGGCGTTCGTGGGTGGCGTCGAGTTCAGCCGCCAGGGTGAGTTTTTCCAGGGCGTAGGTGCGGGTGATGTCCAGCAGGCGATACACCACTTCGTCGTCGCCGGGCTCCACGTTCAGCAGGGACTTGGCGACCAGTTGCGTGATTGAACCGAGCACATCGGCCGGCACCTGCTGCGCTCCGGCGATCACCGCCACCGCACTGGCCAGGCTGAAACCTCCGCGAAACACGGCCAGACGGCGCAGGCAGCTCTGTTCGCCGCCGTTGAGCAGGTCGAAGCTCCAGTCGAGCGTGGCCCGCAGGGTTTGCTGGCGGGGCAGGGCGCTGCGCCGGCCATGGGTCAGCAGGCGGAAGGTGTCTTGCAGCTGCACCAGCAGGCCCGGCAGACCGAAGCGCTCGACCTGCGCCGCGACCAGTTCGATCGCCAGGGGAATGCCGTCCAGGCGCCGGCAGATCTCAATCGCCAGCGGCAGTTCGGCCTCGCTCAAGGTGAAGCTGTCCTGATGGGCGATGGCGCGCTCGATCAGCAACTGCATGGCCGGGTAACCCAGGGCCTGGGCGCGGTTGCCGGTGGCGGGCGGGCAGGCCAGCGGCTCGAGGCGTTGCACCTGTTCGCCTTCGGCGCGCAGGGCTTCGCGGCTGGTGGCGAGGATGTGCAGCCCAGGCGCTTGGCGTAGCAGGGTTTCGCTGATCAGGGCGATGTCATCGAGCAGGTGCTCGCAGTTGTCGATCACCAGCAGCAACTGGCGTTCGTGCAGGCTGCGGGCAATGCTCGGCAGCGGCTCATCGGCGCTGGGGGTGAGGTCGAGCAGGGTGGCGAGGTTGGGCAGGATCATCGACGGCGCGCTCAGCGGCGCAAGGTCCAGCAGGCGAATGCCGTCGCGGTAGTGCCCAATCAGCAGCTCCGCCACCCGCAGCGCCACGGTGGTCTTGCCGATGCCGCCGGCGCCGGTCAGGGTGATAAAGCGCTGCCGGGGCAGTTGCTGCACCAGTGTGTCGATCAGCGCCTGGCGCCCGATCATGCGGGTGCGGCGCAGCGGCAGGTTGTGGCACGGGCGTGGGCCGTCATGGGGCAAGGTCATGGGCTCGATGCTCAGGGGCGCGACAAAACTGTAGCCGCGCTGGGCCACCGTCACGATATAGCGCTGCCCGGCCTGGCCGTCGCCCAGAGCCTTGCGCAGCGCCGCCATGTGCACACGCAGGTTGCCGTCCTCCACCACGCTGGTGGGCCAGACCCGCGCGATCAATGCCTGCTTGCTCACCACATCGCCTGCGTGCTCCAGCAGCACCAGCAGAATGTCCACCGCACGCCGGCCCAGGCGCAACGGCCGGCCTGCCTCGAGCACCCGGCGCTGGCGCGGGTGAACCTGATAGGGGCCGAAGTGCACGGCCGGGTCGCTGAGGTCGTTCATGGACGGCCATGCTCGGGGAGACGGAGACGCTCAGCATAGTCCAGGCCCGCACCGACCACTAGGCGGCGATGACCGGGCGCGAGTGGTGATTTCGCCAGGTCATGGGGTTGACGCCTTCGCTGCGGGTGAAGATGTGGCTGAAGTGCGCCTGATCGCAAAAACCGCATTCCAGGCTGATTTGCGTGAGGCTCAAGGACGACCCGGTGATCAGCTCCTTGGCGCGCTGGATGCGTTGCCGACGGATCCATTCCTGGGGCGAGAGCCCGGTGGTGCATTTGAACGCGCGGGAAAAATGGCTGCGTGACAGCGCGCAGGCCTGGGCCAGGTCGGCAATCGCCAGGCTTTCGCCAAGGTGGGCGAGGATCAGCTGTTTGGCGATACGCTCGCGTCGCGGGCACAAGCCGCCGGCGGTGGGCGCACGGGGGGCGCAATACTCAAGTCGGGCCATGACGAATATCCGTTTTCGATGGGAGCGTTCCCGGTGAATGGATGCAGTGTAGACGCGCTTGATGATGGTGCCCGGTCACCTGGCTGGCGAGTTAATCGTTGTTAATTTCGCCAGGTGCGTGGCTGCAAAGCACAGCAAAGATGTGCAATGCAAAGCCCGTGTTGCATGGTTACCTGAGTCCTTGCCAATCGTTTGGATACCACCATGAACCGCAATGTGGGAGGGGGCTTGCTCCCGATAGCGGTGAATCAGTCGGTATATCTTTGGCTGGTACACCGCCATCGGGCGCAAGCCCCCTCCCACCGTTGGAATGTTGGGGGCTCGGGCAATCCTTCAGCAGGGGCATTTTGTTCAATACCGCAGCCGCTGAGCGCCTTACCGTGAGCTATCTCCAGCTTCGCTCACAAAAAGGAACCGCAATGAGCCTGATCATTTCCATGGCTGCCTTCGCTCTGGCCACTTCCATCACGCCAGGCCCTGTGAACGTGGTCGCCCTCAGCTCCGGGGCGCGCTTTGGTTTTGCCGCCAGCCAGAAGCATGTGCTCGGTGCGGCCAGCGGTTTTACCGTGCTGTTGGTGCTGATCGGTCTGGGGCTGCATGAGGTGCTGGTGCGCTGGCCATTGCTGACTCAGGTGATTCAATGGGGCGGCGTGGCGTTCCTGCTGTATATGGCGTGGAAACTCGCGACGGATGACGGCCGGCTCGACGCCGATGGCCGCGCCAGCGCGCCGTCGATGCTCTACGGCGCGGTGATGCAGTGGCTCAACCCGAAAGCCTGGCTCGCTTGCGTTGCAGGCATGGGGTTGTTCGTGGCGGATGGCGATGCCGCGCAAGTATGGCTGTTTGCGGCGATCTATCTGGTGATCTGCTACTTGTCGGTGGCGTGCTGGGCCTATGCCGGCACCTTTTTGCGCCGCTACCTGGCCAACCCGCGCGGCGTGCGCGTGTTCAACCGCGTGATGGCCGCGTTGCTGGTGGCCAGTGTGGGTTATTTGCTGATGACTTGAGCGCGTCGCGGTATTGCCCGGGCGTGGCCGCGAAGTGCTGTTTGAAGGCGCGCTGGAAATGCGCCTGATCGGCAAAGCCGGCAGCCAGGGCCACGTCGGCGATCAACTCGCCATTGCGCAATTGGCTGCGGGCAAACTGGATGCGTTGGTTCACCAGGAACGCATGCGGCGTCAGCCCGCAATACTGCTTGAACGCGCGGATCAGGTACGAAGGCGAGAGCTCGGCCGCCAGGCAAATGTCCTCCAGCTTCAAGGTGTCGGTGCAGTGCGCACGGATGTAATCGGCGGCGCGTTCCAGCTTGTGATTGGCCTCGCGCAGCGGCGCCCGCGAAGGGTTCAGGCGCTGCTGCACCTCGGTGAAGTAGCTCACCAGCGCGCTCTGTTTTTGCAGGAGTTCGGCCTGTTCATCCACCAGCAGACGGTAGAGTGCGAGCAAGCCGTTGTAGAGCACGGCGTCGCGTGAATAGGGCGTGCTGAAAGGGCGATAACCATGATCCGTGCTGAAGCCCAATTGATATTGCAGGTCGGTCAACCACGGCGTATCGAGGTAGAGCATGTGGTAGGACCACGGTGTGTTGTCGATGGGGTTGCAGGCATGCACATCACCGGGGTTCATCAACACCACGGTGCCGGCGCTGATCTGGAAGGTCTGCGCGCCATGGTGGTAATAGCTGCGCCCGGTGATGATCGCGCCGATGGAGAAGTGTTCGTGGGCGTGACGGGCGTACGTCACCTTGCGCCCGTCGGCGATGGTCCGCGCTTCGATGAATGGCAGGCGCGCATCGCGCCAGAAGCGCGGCGCGTGCGCAGGGGCATCAGGGGGCGTGAGCATCATGGCAGCGGCTCCATCGTTGGGCGGTGGCGACACGTCCGGTATCGGTCAGCCACCGGGCGATCAATGCATCTTGCTGTGGTCCATGTGCTCCATGCCATCGAGCCCGCGCACCGGGGCCTGCAGCTGGATCACTTGTTTCTCGCCCTTGGCCGATTCCACCGTGACGGTCAGCGGCACCTGCTCGCCTTCCTTGATCTGCCCGGTGAGGCCCATCAGCATCACATGGTAACCGTTGGGGTCGAGCTTGACCGCCTTGCCTGCCGGCAGCGCGACCGAATCCACCGGGCCCATGCGCATCACGTCATCCTTCATGCTCATTTCATGGATCTGCACGTCCCTGGCCACTGGCGTCGCCACGCTCACCAGCGTGCTGTCGCTGTCCGCCGTGAGGGTCATGAAGGCGCCGCTGGACGGCTGGCCGGGCACGGTGGCGCGCACCCACGCATCGGTCACCTGGACCTGGGCGCTGGCGTGGGCGGCGAGGCCGAGCAGGGCCAGGCCCGCGGTCAGGCGTTTGAGGTGTTGAACGGCAGTCATTAGCAGACCTCCATGACGGTGAGCAGGTCTTCTGCGCACTCTTTAGCGGTAAGGGACGCCTGCAGCCCAAGGCGCAGGTTGCCACGGGTATCGAATACAAAGCTGGTGGCGGTGTGGGACAGGGTATAGGTATCGCCGGCGGGAATCTTTTCATAAAAGATCCCGAACTCCTTGGCCGCCACGGCGATTTCTTCCGGGGTGCCGTACAGCGCTTCGAAGCTGGGGTCGAACGCCTTGACGTATCTGTCGAGGATTTCCGGCGTGTCACGTTCAGGGTCAAGGGTGATGAAGATCACCTGCATGATCTCGCCGTCGCGGCCCATCAGCTTTTTGGCCTGGGCGGCGCGGGCCAGGGTGGTCGGGCACACGGCCGGGCATTGGGTGAAGCCGAAGAACACCACCGGCATCAGGCCACGGTAGGAGCTGAGGGTGACGGTCTCACCCTCGGTGTTCTTGAGCTTGAAGGTACGGCCCATGATCTTGTCGCTCAGGTCCTTGCCGTACTTGAAGTTCAGCCTGGGGCTGCTGTCACAGCCACTGAGCAGGCCCAGGCCCAGCAGGCCCATGCCGGTCAACACTGTGCGGCGGTTGAATAACGTACTCATCAACGGTGCATCCTGTGTAACGCCCGCCCTGCGCCGAATGGACACATCAGGCTTTGAGCAGCAGGCATTGAAAGAACAAGCGTAGAGGACGCCCAGTCTATCAACCCTGGCCAGCCGGCGTAATCTGCGACGTTCTGCCACAGGTGCAGCGTGCGCGAGTGATTTTTTAGATGTCAGCGGCGCGGGCGCGCCCACTACACCGCGCCTGCGCGTTGTGTGACAGGAAAATCACACGGGCAGAATTATCCCGCGCAGGCTTGGGCTGCACGTGGTGCGGCAACATCTGGAACCATTTTGCCTGTTCAATCAGCCGGACGAGGTTTCTCGTCGTCAGGCGATTGCGAACGCTCGGAAGATTTGGGTGTGTGGGTCTGCGTAGCGTGAGGCTTCTGTGTTTTTACGCGGGTGGTTTTTTTCTTGTCGTGGTCAGAGCGGCTGCCATGCCCGGCGCCCGGTGGCAGGGCAGAACCGCCGTTCAGCGGGGTCGCCGCCGGTCCGACATCATCGCCAAACGCAGCGTATGCCGGGGTTGCCAGGGCAGCTGACAACGCCATGACCAGAAACAGGTTGCGGGATGTGATGGTCTTCATGACGTAATCCCCTCGATCCATTGACTGAAACCCGAACGCTGCCAATGCAGCGCCCGGATCGTATTTCAACCAGATCAAACAATGCTGTCGCCTGATTGGGAACACCTACATGGAGAGCGTAGTGTGAAACCCTTCGACTTCAAGCGGCGATTGCGCATCAGGCCGCCATTGGCTTGGTGCCCATGGTTTTCTTGTAGGCCGCTTTCATGGCTTCCATCTCGGCGCCGAGTTCTTCGAGTATTTCCTTGCCCAGCAGTTTTTTAGCCTGGGGGAACATCTCGCTTTCCTCTTCCTCGATGTGGTGCTCCAGCAGTTCCTTGACCACTTTTACGCGACCGGAGAACTCGGTGGTGGAGGGCTCGGTCTGCTTGAGGTCGGGCAGCACCAGTGAGTCGACGGTACGGTGCTCTTCCTTGGCTTCGTGGTACATGATGTCCTGCTCTTTGCCGCCGGCTTTTCTAAAGGCCGGGTAGAGGATTTCTTCCTCCAGCTTGGTGTGCAGACTGATCTCCATTTCCAGTTTGGCCAGCAACTCGGTGCGTTTTTTTACGCCGCGTTCGGTGGACTCGCTCAATTGGGTCAGCAGGGCTTTGACGCGTTCGTGGTCGGCTTTGAGAAGGTCAATGGCATTCATGGTCGAACCTCACGGATAACGTTCGGGCGCGTCGAAGTGCGCGCCTCGTCCGTAGAAGGGTTGCATCAGGCGTACCAGCTTGCTTTAAAAATAAAACCTATAGGAATCAAGAATTTATTTTGAATCCAACGCGGCGCCGTCGTGCACCTTGCATGGTTGCATCACTGGGGGATTGCACAACGCCTGCACCGGCAGCGCTTCATGAGCGTGCAGCGCACGCAGGCGCGAGCGCCGCTCGCAAGAATTCAATGGAACCCTTGGGCGATCTGCTTGACCTAATGCATAGACCTCAGGAGGTGAATCATGCAATTGGAATATATCTGGATCATATTGGCGGTGATTCTGCTGCTCGCAGAATTGTGGGCAATCAATGTGGTGCTGCGCAGCACGGGCGGCTGGGAGACGAAGGGGTTGTGGCTGATCATCCTGATCTTTGTGCCGTTGCTTGGACTGATTGCATGGGCAATGTTCGGTCCCAAGCGTGAGATGGCAGATCATCGCAAAAGCTGAAGTGCTGAGGATTGAATAAAACAGGCGCCGAATGGCGCCTGTTTACGTTGTACCGGGCAATCAGCCTGCGAGTGCCGTGGCAATCGCCTCGTTGAACGCCGGCAGGTCATCCGGTGTACGCGAGGTAATCAAGGTCCAGCCATTGGCCTTGCACTGCTTGACCTCGGCATCGACCCAACCGGCAGCACCGGCGTTTTCCAGGTCGATACGGACGCTCTTGTACGAGGTCAGCGTCTTGCCTTCGATCACGCCGGCATCGATCAGCGCCCAGGGGCCGTGGCAGATCGCCGCGATGGTCTTGCCGCTCTTGGCAAAGTCGTTGATCAGGCGCAGTGCGGCCCGGTCCTGACGCAGGGTGTCGGCATTGACGGTGCCGCCAGGGATGACCAGCGCATCGAAATCGCTGCTGGCCACATCCGACAGCTGCACATCGGATTCCACGGTCTGGTCTTTCTCGGTGTCGCCGACAAAGGTCTGCGTGGTGCCGCCTTTGCTGGAGCCGTGAGTAACCGTAGCGCCGTAACCGCGCAGGGCTTGCAGCGGCTTGAGCAATTCGTCGCGCTCGATACCGGTGTTGGAGGTGATGACAAGGATCTTCTTGCCGTTGAGTTGCGTACTCATGATCAGGTGTCTCCTTGAGTCAGTTATGAATTAATGGGCGTGCTTGGCTTGCAGCTCCTTGGCCATTTTCAGGTGGGCTTCAAGGGTTGGCAGGGTCTTGGTGGCGAAGGCTTTCAGTTCGGCGTTGTCCGAGGAAGCGGCTTCTTTCCTGAACAGTTCGACGGTTTTTTCATGGGCGTCTACCTGGTTGTTGGCGTAGGCCTTGTCGAACGATTCATCACGCATTTCCAGGATGGCTTTCTTGGTCTTGTCGGTCAGCGCTGCGTCATCCGGTACTTCGATGTCGAGTTTTTTCGCCAGGGCCATCAGTTCCTGATTGGCCTTGGTGTGGTCGGTAACCATGTGCTGGGCGAAGGTCTTCACGTCAGCCGAGCTGCTTTTTTCCAGCGCGAGTTTGCCGGCCTCGACTTCGGTGATACCCCCTTGCGCGGCATGGTCGACAAAGTCATTGGACGTGGCGGCCATCGCGGCGGATATCGAGCCTGCAACCAGCACAAAGGTCAGGCCCATTTGTTTCATCAGCAAATTAGTCATGGTGAATCTCCTTGAGTGGGGTGATGCCGTACCTGTTTGTTGAACCGGTGCCAGGGCAAAAGGTTTAAATTTTTTTAAAGCGATTTTCCCAACGGTCGGCCCTGGCAATTTTCTTGAACCATCGAATTTCGATGGGCTCTGCTGCATAAGCACCCGCCGATTTGGCGGCCTTCAATTGCCAGGAACTATCACCATGACCGACCACACCACCGCCGATAAAACCCCGGACCCGATCAGCTCTGAAGACGCGCAAAAAGGCACGGCCGGCCCCGCCAAAGGGCAGACCCTGGAGCGCCCGAACGCGAAGACCAAAACCGTCGATAAAGTGCTGACGCCTACCGAGATCAAGGACCTCGAGCGCCAGACCGATGCGATCAATGAACAGCTCGCCAAGGGTCACTGAAATGGCCAGCGCCATCACGGCGTCTGAACCGGGCATCGAGCCTGAGCCAGCCGATGACGTGATGGTGCTGTTTTGACCGGAGCGCTGTTTGTGGGCTGCGCGGGCTGGAGTCTGCCGCGTGAGCACTGGCCGGCGTTTGCCGACGAGGGCAGCCACTTGCAGCGCTATGCGTCGCGTTTCAACGCAGTAGAGATCAACAGTTCGTTTTACCGACCGCACCTGCCCAACACCTATGAGCGCTGGGCGCAATCGGTGCCGTCGGCATTTCGCTTCTCGGTGAAGGTGCCCAAGCACATTACCCATGAGTTGCTCCTGCAGCGCTGCGAAACGGCACTCGATGAATTTTTCGCACAATGCCTGCACCTGGGCGAGAAACTCGGCTGCCTGCAGGTGCAGTTGCCGCCGTCGCTGAGCTACGAGGCCGAAGTGGCCGGCGATTTTTTCGAGGCACTGCGCCGACGCTTTGCCGGCGATGTGGTGCTGGAGCCGCGGCATGCCAGTTGGGCGGCGGCCGGGGCGTTGTTGCAGGCGTACCAGATCGGCTGGGTGACCGCTGACCCGGTGGTCATTGATGCTGTCGACGCCTGGCAGGGCGTGCGCTATTGGCGCCTGCATGGTTCGCCGCGCATCTATCACAGTGCCTATGGCCCCGAGCGCGTTGCGCTCCAGGCGCAAGCGTTGCGCCAATCCACTGACGCCGGCGTGCCCACCTGGTGCATCTTCGATAACACCGCAAGTGGCCATGCCGTGGCCGATGCGCTGTGTCTGCTGGAAAAAAAACCGTAAAAATATAAAAAGAGTTGTCCACGAAAACCGTGGGTATCTCTGTGGATAACTTTGCGAAGGCCCGGCAGGCTTGGCGATTTAAGCTCAGGTTATTATTTGATCAACTTCGGGCGCGGGCCAGCATGGGCAGGGTTGGCGCTTGACACGCAAGCGCGAAGCCAGTGCCGAAAAGCGCAATCAGGAGTCGCCGCCGCGCCCTGTGGACGGTGTGACCACCTGTGCCGGCATCTCGGTTCGCATCAAGGTATCCAGTGCCTCGCGATAATTGCGCCCGGCCAGGCTCAGGCTGTTGTTGTGGCTGGCGCCGGGTACCAGCAACAGCCGCTTGGGCTCGCGCGCGGCGTCAAACAGTTGCTCGCTGAAACGCGGCGGTACATAGCGGTCATCCAGGCCGTGCACCACCAGTAGCGGCATATGAATGTCGGCAATCTTGTCGATCGAATCGAATTTCTGCGAGAGCAACCAGCGCACCGGCAGCGAGGTGTTGGCCACGGCCGTGGCAACATCCGCCAGCGAGGTAAAGGTGGATTCGATCACCAGACCGCGCACGGGCAGAGGGGATTGTCTGCCCAGTTGCGCCGCCAGGTCGATGGCCACCGCGCCGCCCAGGGAATGCCCGTAGATCAGCCGCTTGCCAGGGTCCGGTTGCAGCACCTGGAAGCGCTCCCAGGCGATGCGCGCGTCTTCGTAGACGCTGGTTTCCGAGGGCAGGTCGCCGTGGCTCTGGCCGAAGCCGCGGTAGTCGATGGCCAGCACCGAGTAACCCAGGGCGTGCAACTGTTCGATGCGAAACAGCTGGCCGGTCAGGTTCCAGCGCACGCCGTGCAGGTAAAGGATCGAGGGTGCGTCCTGACGGTCTGCCGGGTACCACCAGCCATGGATATTCTGTCCCGCCTTGAAACTGGCAGGCTTGAGCTCGAATTCCTGCACGGTTTTGGGTAAACCGCTGTACCAGCCGGCGGTGCCCGGTTCGATGCGGAACACCAACTCGCGCTCCTTGTGTTGCAGCACGGCGCATCCCACCGGCAGGCCGACGATCAGCAGAGTCATGCACAGCAGCGCAAACCAGCGCAGGCCCAGGCGGGACAATAAACGTGAAGGCATGAACATTCCTGAAATGAGATGAAGCACGGGTTTTACCAGATGGCCTGCAACGGCAGGGATTAATGCGACAGCCGTAGCGACCGGTTGCTTGCAAGGTGTTGCAAGCTGCTTCAACTTGACGCTGGCAAGACAGCCGCGACATGCTCCACCTCCCACGCACTAAGGCCCGACCATGGACAACAGCCCCGTACGGATCACTGCCGAAGAAACCCTCTCGGACAATTGGTATCTGCTGAAAAAATACACGTTCGACCTGCGCCGCCGGGACGGCAGCTGGCAAGCCCAGACCCGTGAGGTGTACGACCGCGGCAACGGCGCGACCATCCTGCTGTACAACCGCGAGCAGCGCAGCGTGCTGCTGGTGCGCCAGTTTCGCATGCCCACCTTCGTCAATGATTACCCAGGTTTTCTGATAGAAGCTGCCGCCGGTTTGCTGGACAACGCCAGCCCCGAAGAACGCATCCGCCTGGAAGCCGAAGAGGAGACCGGCTACCGCGTCGGCCATGTGGAGAAAATCTACGCGGCGTTCATGAGCCCGGGTTCGGTCACCGAGCGCATTCACTTTTTCCTTGGCGAATATCAGCCGGCCGATCAAGTCGGCGCGGGCGGCGGCCTGGAAGAAGAGGGCGAAGACATCGAGGTGCTGGAGCTGGGCTTCGAGCAGGCGCTGGCGATGGTGCACAGTGGCGAGATTGTCGATGGCAAGACCATCATGCTGTTGCAGCATCTGGAGCTGCGCATGTTGAAGGAAGGCTGGTAATCCAACACCCGAATGTGGGAGCAAGCTCCCACACCGTCCGCTAGGGCTTCAGTTGTTTCGTTCGTATTCGTAATATCCGCGCCCGGCGCAGTCGTCCGGGGTTGATGCGCCAACACTTGACGGCGGTGCTGGCGGCTGTCGAGGTATGCGGTGCGCGGGTAGAGGGGGCTGAACTCGGCTCGCAGGTATTGGTGTTTGAGCCCGGACCGATTCGAGGCGGCGAGTACCGCTTTGCTATTGGCACCGCCGGCAGTTGCACGCTGGTGTTGCAGACTTTAATACCGGCGTTATTGCGGGCGCCGACGATCAGTCGTGTGACGATCAGCGGTGGCACGCACAATCCACTGGCCCCCCCTGTGGACTTCCTGCAGCGTGCGTGGCTGCCGCTGTTGCGGCGCATGGGCGCGAGCGTCGAGTTGAACCTGATCCGACACGGGTTTGTTCCGGCGGGCGGTGGCGAATTGGAGGCGCTGATTCGGCCCGGTGAACTGACGCCGTTGCACTTGATGCAGCGTGGCAAGCTTCTTGAGGCTCGGGTCATCACGCTGAGCGCTGGCTTACCGGCCCAAGTGAGTGCGCGGGAATTCAAGCGCGTGCGCCAGCGGTTGGGGTTTGTTGCCTCGCAATGGTTCCCGATGGAGGTCGATCCAGCGCAAGGCCCGGGCAATGTGTTGATGTTGGAATACGCCCACGAGCACGTTACCGATTTGTTCAGCGCCTTTGGCCTGGCCCGGGTACGCGCCGAAACCGTCGCCGACCAGGCGATTGAGCAGGCGTTGCGCTGGCAAGGCTCTGACTCGGCGGTGGGCGAACACTTGGCTGATCAACTGCTGTTGCCGATGGCATTGGCAGGCGGTGGCAGCTTCACCACGCCGCAGATGAGCGACCACTTGCGCAGCAATATCGCCGTCATTCAGCGTTGCCTGCCAGTAGTGATCGAGAGCCAGCTACTTGAGGCTGGCGGACTGAACGTCGAATGTCGCAGGCTTTAAGGGTTTTTCAGTGCAAGGCGGCTCAGCTCAACAGGCCGGTACTGACCGCTACAATTAAAAACACGCCCAGCAGCGCCCGGTAGACCACAAATGGCCAGGTTGAAAAGCGCTCCAGAAACTTCATCAGCCCCCAGATCGCAAAAAATGCCGAAATGCTCGCCACCACCAGCCCGAACAGCAGGTGCGGCCAGGCGTGCGCGGGCAGGTCGGCGTGCAGCAACACCCACAGCTCTTTCAACCCGGCCAGGGCGATGGCGGGCAGGCCCAGCAGGAAGGAGAAACGTGCGGCTTCCTCGCGCTTGAAGTTGAGAAACAGCGCCGCCGTCAGCGTGGAGCCCGAGCGCGATACCCCGGGAATCAGCGCGCCAATCTGTGCAACCCCTACAATCAGCGCATCACGCAGGCGCATCTGGCTGACGTCACGGGTATGCCGGGCGCGCAGCTCGGCCACCGCCATCAATACCGCCATCACCACGCAGGAAAAACCGATCACCATCAGCCCGCGCAACGGCGAGTTGCACGCATTCAGGGTCGAAGACAGCACCAGCCCGGCAATGCAGATCGGGATGGTCGCCAGCACAATCGCCACCGCCAGCTTGAACCAGCGGTCGTTGTAGTCGCCCCGGCGCACCGCGTCGATGCTGCCGGTGGTGACTTGGCGCACATCGCGCCAGAAGTAACTGACCACGGCCGCCAGCGCCGCCAATTGCATGGCCGCCGAAAACGCCGAGCCCGGATCCTGCCAGCCGAGCAGGGCGGGGACCACGCGCATGTGGGCGGTGGACGACACCGGCAGCAGTTCGGTGATGCCCTGAATCACGCCCAAAAAGAAAATCTGCAGGTAATCCAGGGAGGCAAAGCCGACATCCAGGCCGGCGGTACAAACGTTGGTCACGAGGCATGTCCTTGAGAAGCGCGGGAATCGGCGAAGTTTATTCCAAATGTTTCAGGATGGTGGCCGGCGCCCTCGCTATCTGCATTCCGTTCAGCCAACAGAAAGGATTCACTCGGCATTGGCTTGATGCGAGGTTTTGTGAACAATGGCGCCCTGCGTTATTTCACTGAGAGCCCCATGCCTGAAACCACCGTCGAATTGATCCAGACCGGCCCCGAAGAAGCCGAGTTGATCCGCAATCTGTACCAGTACTATGCCTACGAGTCCTCGGACTGGGAGCAGGAGGATGTCGAAGCGGATGGCCGTTTCTATATCCATGACGAACACCTGTCCCGCTACTGGCAAGACCCGCAATGGAGCGCCAACCTGCTGCTGGTGGATGGCTGCATTGCCGGCTTCATGCTGATAGAAGGCAGCGAGTTGGGCCTGGATGCCCTGGAGCTGGCCGACCTGTTCATCCTCAAGCGCTACCGCCGCAGGGGCATCGGCCGCGCCATCGCCACCCAGGTGCTGTGCAGCGGCGAGGCCAACTGGCTGGTGCGCTTTTATGACCAGGATGAAGTGTCACAGGCGTTCTGGCGCACGGTGCTCGATTACCTGCCGCGCCCGGTGCAGACCCTTGAGCTGGACGATGACCCGCACCTGGTGACTTACCTGATTACGCGGGCGGCGCTGCATTGAAGGCCTGCTGCATCGCTTGAGGCGGTTGCCCGAAGGCCCGCAGAAACGCCTGGCGCATGCGCTCGCGGTCGCCGAATCCGGTTTCGCGGGCCACCACCTCAACCGGGTGCCGGCTGGTTTCCATCATCGCCCGCGCGGCTTCCACCCGCAGTGATTCGATGGCCTTGGCCGGCGTCTGCCCGGTTTCTTCGCGAAATACCCGGCTGAACTGGCGCGGGCTGAGCCGGGCGACCTCAGCCAGGGCGTCCACCGACAGGTCATGGGTGAGGTTCTCGCGGGCGTAGGCCAGGGCCAGTTGCACGCGGTCAGACTTGGGGTCCAGCTCCAGCAGGGCCGACAACTGCGATTGCTCGCTGCCGCGGCGCTGGGCGATCACCAGCTTGCGCGCGATGCGCCGGGCGAGGTCGCTGCCCAGGTCGTTCTCCACCATGGCCAGGGCCAGGTCGACCCCGGCGCTCATGCCGGCGCCGGTCCATACCTGGCCGTCCACCACAAACAGCTTGTCTTCTTCCAGGCGGATGTGCGGATAGCGTTTGCGAAACGCTGGCGCGTGAATCCAGTGGGTGGTGGTGCGCTTGCCCTCCAGCAACCCGGCTTCGGCCAGCACGAAAATCCCCATGCACAGCGACGCCACCCGGCGTGACTGCGCGGACGCGGCCTTGACCAGCTCCAGCAGGTTCGCTTCCGGCAGGCGAAACTCCAGGTAGCCGCTGACAATCAACGTGTCATAACCCTCTGGCCGAAGGGGCGATGTGTTCACCGAAAAGCCCTGGGACGTCATCACCGCGCCGCCGCTCTCCGACACCAGATGAAACGCATAGGCCGGCTCGCCGCGCAGCAGGTTCGCGCACTCGAACACCGAGCCCAGGCTGAGGCTCAAGGACTGGAAGTTCGGGTAAACCATCAGCGCAACGCTGTGCATCGTTATTCTCCAAGGGGCGCGGGGAGTGAATTGTCGGCGGGCGCCGGGTAAACGGCAACCGACTTCGACCCATGTCCGAAATCCTTGCGGATCTGACATTGTGAGGTTCTGCCACGCTGCCTACCATGGCTTCACGAACTAGACGACTGGTCTAATCGGAGGAAGGCAAGCATGAGCAACGACAGCAGAAGTGCCCGGCAAGTGATTCTCGACAGCGCGCAGCCGCTGATCGGCGCCAGGGGATTTTCTGCGGTGGGCCTGAACGAAATACTGCAGGCCGCTGCGGTGCCCAAAGGTTCGTTTTATCACTACTTCAACTCCAAGGACGCATTCGGTGTGGTGTTGCTCGACACCTACTTCGACAACTACGTGCACGGCATGCAGCAGTTGTTCAGCCAGCCCGACCTGTCCCGGCACAACATGTTGATGCGCTACTGGCAGGCCTGGATCGACAACCAGACCGGCTGCACCGATTCCGGCAAATGCCTGGCTGTCAAACTCGGTGCCGAGGTGTCAGACCTTTCAGAGCCGATGCGCCTGGCCCTGCAACGTGGCACTTCGCGCACCATCGAAGTACTCGCCGAGGGGATACGCGGCGGGGTCGAAGAGGGTTCGCTGACTATCGAGCAATCCCCCGAAGGCCTGGCCCGGCGCCTGTATGCGCTGTGGCTGGGAACCAGCGTCATGAGCAAGATCACCCGCAGCGCCGAGCCGTTTGCCGAAGCGCTGTCGCTGACCCAGCAGTTGTTGGGCAGCCCTGCACACCCTGACATCCACATCGATCGAGGCACTGGAAAATGAAAGTATTAATGGTACTCACCTCTCACGACCAGCTTGGCGACACCGGCCGCAAGACCGGCTTCTGGCTCGAAGAGTTTGCAGCCCCGTATTACGTGTTCAAGGACGCTGGCGTTGAGGTAGTGCTGGCATCCCCGGCCGGTGGCCAGCCGCCACTGGACCCGGTCAGTGATCAACCGGACGCCCAGACCGAGCAGACCCGCCGCTTCGCCGCGGACCCGGCCGCGCAACAGGCCCTGGCCAACACCGTGAAGCTGGACACACTCAACGCGGACCATTTCGACACCGTGTTCTACCCAGGTGGCCACGGACCGCTGTGGGACCTGGCCGAGTCGCCCACCTCGATTGCGCTGATCGAAGCGTTCGAGCGTGCCGGCAAGCCTATCGGTTTCGTCTGCCATGCACCGGGTGCTCTGCGTCACGTCAAGGCGGTCAATGGCGAGCCGTTGATCAAGGGTCGCCGCGTGACCGGCTTCTCCAACTCCGAAGAAGCGGCGGTGCAATTGACCGACGTGGTGCCGTTCCTGGTCGAGGACGAGTTCAAGAAGCTGGGCGGCAAGTATGAGAAGGGCGCTGACTGGCAGTCCTTCGTGATTGTCGACGGCCTCCTGGTTACCGGGCAGAACCCCGGCAGTTCGAGCGAAGTGGCCCAGGCCCTGCTCAACCTCACCGCTTAATTCAATTAACCGTTTTATCGCTGGCGACTCGCACGAGTCGCCAACGTTTTCGTTCGTCCCGAATTTGGAATATCGCAATGACTGCCAACGTTTTAAGCACCCCGGTAAAGCTGGGCCATCACCTCTTGAACAACCGCGTGGTATTACCGCCGCTGACCCGCCAGCGCAGCGCCCAGCCGGATGATATCGCCACTGACTTGATGGCGGAGTATTACCGTCAGCGCGCCACCGCCGGTTTCATGGTCAGCGAAGGCACGCAGATCGAACCCCGTGGCCAGGGTTATGCCTGGACGCCGGGCATCTACAGCCCTGCGCAAATCGAAGGATGGCGCAAGGTCACCAACGCCGTACACGCCGAGGGCGGGGTGATTTTTGCCCAGCTGTGGCACGTCGGCCGGGTGTCCCACAATGCCTTGCAGCCCGAGGGTGCGGCGCCGGTGGCGCCGTCGGCGATTCAGGCGCAGCAGGCCAAGGCGTTTATCGCCACCGGCCCGGGGACCGGCGACCTGGTGCAGCCACCGGTGCCGCGCGCGTTGAACCTGCTGGAGATCGACGAGTTGGTCGGACAGTACGCCCAGGCCGCCCGCAATGCGCTGGACGCGGGCTTCGATGGGGTGGAGATTCACTCGGCCAATGGTTACCTGGTCAACCAGTTCATCTCGGCACATTCCAACCAGCGCGATGACCAGTACGGCGGCTCGCTGGACAATCGCCTGCGGTTCCTGCGCGAGGTGGTCGAGGCGGTGAGCCAGGTGGTCGGGCCCGAGCGGCTGGGCGTGCGTTTTTCACCGCTGTTCAGCGGCACCGATCAGGACCGTGTCTACATCGGCCTGGTGGAAGAAGACCCGCACCACACCTATATCGAAGCGATCAAAGTGCTGGAACAGTCAGGTATCGCTTACGTGTCCATTGCCGAAGCCGACTGGGACAACGCCCCCGACCTGCCCGACACCTTCCGCCAGGCCGTGCGCAGTGCGTTCAGCGGCCGCATCATCTACGCCGGCCGCTACACCGCCGAGCGTGGCGCGCGGTTGGTCGAAGCGGGGCTGGCGGACCTGATTGCATTCGGCCGGCCATTCATCGCCAACCCGGACCTGCCGCAGCGATTGTTCAACGGTTGGCCGTTGAACCCGTTGCGTGCTGAAGGGATGTATGGCGGTTCTGAATTGGGCTATGTGGATTACCCGACGTACGCCGAGTAGCACAACTCACTGTGCTGTGATCCATCCCAGATAATCACGCGCCCCTGTGGCGAGCGGGCTCCCGTGGCGAGCGGGCTCCTGTGGCGAGCGGGCTTGCCCCGCGTTGGGGTGCGAAGCGCCCCCAATCAAGCAAAGCGCGGTGTACCTGATACGGCTCAGCGTCTGGTTTTGGTGCTGCTGCGCCCCCCAACGCAGGACAAGCCTGCTCGCCACAGGGAATCTGCGCTTAACTGAACGGCATGCCACAGGAGCCCGCTCTCCACTGAGCCCGCTCCCACAGAGGCAGCGGGATTTCCTTACTGGTTTTAAATCACTCGCAGCACGATCTTGCCGATGTGGTCGCCACCTTCCATGCGGGCATGGGCCTGGTCGGCCTGGGTGTAGTCGAACACCTGGTCGATGATCGGCAGGCAGCGTCCTTGCGCCAGCACCGGCCACACGTATTCGCGCAGCTGGTCGGCAATCGCGGCCTTTTCATCGGCGGTGCGTGCCCGCAGCAGCGAGCCGGTGATCACTGCGCGCTTGCTGAGGATGGTCAGCAGGTCGACGTCGTTGGCCTTGCCGCCGCCGAGGAAGCCCAGCATCACCAGGTGGCCGTCCATGCCCAGGGCCTTGAGGTTATTGTTGAGGTAGGAGGCGCCCATGATGTCGAGAATCACGTCCACGCCCTGATTATCGGTTTTCTTGGCGATCACGTCGGCGAAGTCCTGCTCGCGGTAATTGATCGGTTCGGCGCCCAGTTTGGCGATGGCCGCGCACTTGTCGGCACTGCCGGCGGTGGCGAAGGCCTGGATGCCGAACTCGCGGCACAGCATCAGCGCGGTAGTGCCGATGCCGCTGGTGCCGCCATGGATCAGCACGCGTTCGCCGGTGTGGGCATTGCCCAGGCCGAACAGGTTGGCCCAGACGGTAAAGAAGGTTTCCGGGACGGCTGCGGCCTGAATCCAGTCCATGCCCTCGGGGATCGGCAACGCCTGGCCAGCCGGCACCGTGCAGAACTGTGCGTAACCGCCGCCGTTGGTCAGGGCGCATACCCGGTCGCCCAGGCTGTATTGGGTGACACCGTCGCCCAGCGCCACCACTTCACCGGCCACTTCCAGGCCCGGGATCGGGCTCATGCCGGGTTTCATCGGGTATTTGCCGGCGCGTTGCAAGGCGTCGGGGCGGTTGACGCCGGCGGCGTGCACGCGAATCAGGAGGTCACCCGGGTCTGGGGTCGGCACGGCTTCCTGGCGTGGCTTGAGCACGTCAGGTCCGCCGAATTCGGTGATTTCAATCAGGGTCATGGTGTGGGGCAGTGTCATGGAGGGATACCTGTTGCAGTGAGCGTGTGTACTGGGACCGCAGCCTGCGGCGGTTGATTCCAACCATTGTCCAGCAACGGGCAGTGCGCGTCAGCCAGGGATCCGCAGGCCACTGTGGGAGAGAGGCTCCCACAGTGGCTGTGCGTTGCGTGCAAACGGTTGATCAGCGCTGCAGAAACGCCAACAGGTCTTCATTGAGCTGCTGGGTATGGGTCGCGGCAAACCCGTGGGGGGCGTCCTTGTACACCTTCAATTCAGCACCTTTGATCATCTGCGCCGCCACTTTGCCGGTGGTTTCGAACGGCACGATCTGGTCGCCGTCGCCATGGATCACCAGGGTCGGCACCTCGATTGTCGCCATGTCCGGGCGGAAGTCGGTTTGCGCGAACGCAGTGACGCAGTCGACGGTGGACTTGAGCGACGCCAGCAGGGCGATCTGCAGGGTTTGCGCCAGCACGCCCTGGGAAACCTGCTGGCCCTTGTTGATCCCGAAGAATGCGCTGCTGAAGTCGCTGATAAATTGCGCACGGTCCTTCAGCAGGCCGGCCTTGATACCGTCGAACACCTCAGCCGGCACGCCTGTTGGATAGTCCGGCTGCTGGCCGAAGATCGGCGTCACCGCACCCAGCAGCACCAGGCCTGCGACCCGGGCGTTGCCATGGCGCGCGATGTAGCGCGCCACGTCGCCGCCACCCATGGAGAAGCCGACCAGGGTCACGTCCGCAAGGTCCAGGTGCTCGATCAGTTGGGCGATATCGTCGGCGAAGGTGTCGTAGTCATTGCCGGTCCAGGGCTGGTCGGAGCGCCCGAAACCGCGACGGTCAAAGGCAATCGTGCGGTAGCCACGGCTGCTCAGGTACTCCATCTGGTATTCCCACATGTCGGCATCCAGTGGCCAGCCGTGGCTGAACAACACGGGCTTGCCGCTGCCCCAGTCCTTGAAGTAGATCCGGGTGCCGTCTTTGGCAACGAATGCGCTCATCTGAAACTCCCTTGTGCATTAAAGCCAGAGTGAAAAACTGCATCACTATTGCGTTAAATCCGGCACCGGGCTTGTACGGGCGTGCTTCGTTGCGCAATAACGGCTCAACGCCGCGCTTCGAGCCACTCAAGCCCGGTGCGCCACACGCAGATCCCGAGGAAGTACGCCGACATCAGCGACCACAGCCCGAACGTCCACGGGTTGGTGTTGGGGTGGTCCACGACCATCAGGAAACTGCACAGCAGCCAGATAGTGGTGACCGCAATGTTGATCGGCATGAAGCGCTTCACACGGAACGGGTGCAGGAACTTCATCGGGGTGACGGTCAGCAGGGCCAGGCCGATCACGGTGGTCAGGGTCACCCAGGCGTCCGGCTGGATGATGTAGACGCACAACGCGACCACGTTCCAGGCAGCCGGGAAACCGACGAAGTAGTTGTCCTTGCTCTTCATGTTGACGTTGCAGAAGCAGAACAGCGACGACACCAGGATCACCGACACGGTGAACAGGTGGGTAAATTCCGGCAGGTCGATGTAGCGATAGATAAACAGCGCGGGAATGAACACGTAGGTGAGGTAGTCGATGACCAGGTCCAGCACCGAGCCGTCAAAGCTGGGCAATACCGTGCTGACGTTGAGTTTGCGCGCCAGAGAGCCGTCGACGCCGTCCACCACCAGCGCCAGACCCAGCCACAGCAGGCAGGCCTTGGGCGAGTTTTCCAGGAGCGCCAGGGTGGCCAGGAAGGCCAGGACCACGCCGGTGGCGGTAAAGCCATGGGCGCCCCAGGCTTTGAGTCTGGCTACATGCAGGGTCGAGATCACGGGCGTTTCTCCAAAAGGTGTAACAGGGCAGCCGACAACGTGACGCCGTCGAGTCTGGCCGGGGGAATGCAGGTATCGACCGGGAATGGGGGGATAAGGTTCACCACCCCGATCTACCGCTTAGGTTAGCAAGCGTAGGACGTTTCGGCATCAGCCTTGGCGAAACACCAGGGCCTTCAACCCGCTCTGTGGGTCGATATCGGGGAATTCCGGCGGGTTTTCCAGGCGTTCTACAAAGCGCAGGCCCGGTGCTTCGCGGGTGACGCCGTCGATCAGGAAGTCTTCGCCAAACGCCGGATCGTTCATGCAGGCCAGCACCGTACCCTGCGCCGTGAGCAAATCCGGCAGGCGGCGCAGCACGCGCTGGTAGTCCTTGGTCAGCAGGAAGCTGCCTTTCTGGAAGGACGGCGGGTCGATGATCACCAGGTCGTACGGGCCGCTATGAGTGACCTTGGCCCAGGATTTGAACAGGTCGTGGCCCAGAAAGGTGACCTTGCCCAGGTCGTGACCGTTCAGGCGATGGTTGTCGCGACCTCGGCTCAGGGCGCCACGGGCCATGTCCAGGTTGACCACATGGGCCGCGCCGCCTTCGATAGCCGCCACCGAAAACCCGCAGGTGTAGGCAAACAGGTTGAGCACCCGTTGATCCCGGGCCTGTTCGCGCACCCAGTTGCGCCCATAGCGCATGTCGAGGAACAGGCCGCTGTTCTGCTTTTTACCGAGGTCGATCAGGTAGCGCAGGCCGCCTTCGGTGATGGTCAACTCGTCGATGGGCTCGCCCACCAGCCACTCGGTGGTGCTTTGCGGCAGGTAGCGGTGTTGCAGGGCGACGGCGCGCACACCCAGGGTTGCCCAGTCGATCTGCAACAGTTGCTGTTTCAAGGCGTCCAGCTGCTCGGTCTGCTTGAACAGCGCCACCAGCACCACGCCTTGCAGCCAGTCCACCGTCAACTGCTCAAGCCCCGGCCAGCAGCGGCCACGGCCGTGGAACAGGCGCCGGGTTTCAGCGGGCGCGTCGGCCAGGGCGGTCAGCAAATGGGCGTGCAGGGTGGCGAGTGCGTCTGGGGTCATCGGTGAGCGTCGGTGTTTGAGCGGGCCGCATTTTAAACACAATGACGAGGGGAGTGGGGCGGTTCAGGTGCTGGCGATCAGTGCCGGCCCGAATGCCTCCTGCAGAAACCCCGGCGCGATGTAGCGCTCGTAATGGGCCTCCGATAGCAGGAAAAACTCGCGGTCGATCGCATCGCGCAGCTCGCTGAGGCTGCGTTCGCGAAACTCCGGCAACAACGCCAGGCCATAGGCGTCCAAACGTGAAATCACCCGCGCGCCCCGGGCAATCAACTGATAGGCCCAGCAATACGGCGACTGGTGCGGCACATAGCGAATCTTGCGGTCTTCCAGCTGCTGGCGCAGGCGCTGGGGGTCGAACACTTCAAGCTTGCTGGTCATCACCTGCACCAGCAGTTGCTCAAGGCGCAGCCACACCGCCTGTTTTTCATCGGCGTTGTAGCCATTCCACTGGATGACTTCGTGGTGATAGCGCTTGCAGCCCCGGCACACCAGGTCACCGTAAACGGTGGAACACAGGCCTACGCAGGGGGTTTTGATGGTTTGATTGGGCATAAAAGGGTGTACACACGTTTAAAGAACACAGGCTCATGCGGGAGGGAGCATACCCCTCCCACATTTTTCCGGCGCTATGTTGATTCAGTCCCAGCTCAGCGCGCCGCCGGTCTGGTACTCGATCACGCGGGTTTCGAAGAAGTTTTTCTCTTTCTTCAAATCCATAATCTCGCTCATCCACGGAAACGGGTTAGTAGTCCCTGGGTACTCTTCCTTCAACCCAATCTGCGACAACCGGCGGTTAGCGATGAACTTGAGGTAATCCTCCATCATCGCGGCATTCATGCCGAGAACGCCGCGCGGCATGGTATCCCGCGCGTATTCAATCTCCAGTTGCGTCCCCTGCAGAATCATCTGGGTCGCTTCTTCCTTCATCTCGGCATCCCACAGGTGCGGGTTTTCGATTTTGATCTGGTTGATCACGTCGATACCGAAGTTCAGGTGCATCGACTCATCGCGCAGGATGTACTGGAACTGCTCGGCCACGCCGGTCATTTTGTTGCGGCGGCCCATGGACAGGATCTGGGTGAAGCCGCAGTAGAAGAAGATGCCTTCCAATACGCAGTAGTAGGCGACCAGGTTGCGCAGCAGCTCTTTGTCGGTGTCGACGGTGCCGGTTTCGAACTTCGGATCGGAGATCGAGCGGGTGTACTTGAGGCCCCAGGCTGCTTTTTTAGCGACCGATGGAATCTCGTGGTACATGTTGAAGATCTCGCCTTCATCCATGGCCAGGGATTCGATGCAGTATTGGTAGGCGTGGGTGTGGATCGCTTCTTCGAAGGCCTGGCGCAGGATGTACTGGCGGCATTCCGGGTTGGTGATCAGGCGGTACACGGCCAGCACCAGGTTGTTGGCGACCAGCGAGTCGGCGGTGGAGAAGAAGCCGAGGTTGCGCATGACGATGCGGCGTTCGTCGTCAGTAAGGCCTTCTGGGGTTTTCCACAGGGCGATGTCGGCGGTCATGTTGACCTCTTGCGGCATCCAGTGGTTGGCGCAGCCGTCGAGGTACTTTTGCCAGGCCCAGTCGTATTTGAAAGGCACGAGCTGGTTGAGGTCGGCGCGGCAGTTGATCATGCGCTTTTCGTCGACGGCGACGCGGGCGGCGGAGCCTTCGAGTTCGGCGAGGCCTTCGGCGACGTCGAGTTTGTCCAGCGCTGCCTTGGCGCGGATGATCGCCGCCGAGTCGTTGGCGGTCACGTTGCGCGCTTCAAGGGCAGCCGCGGCGCCGGCACCGTCGAGACGGTCCATGTTGGCTTCACTGGCATGGCCGGCGTTGGCGCCCCTGATGACGGCTTCGCCAGTGTCCTCGTTGTCGACTTCATCCCAACTCAGCATTGAAATATTCCTTCCTGATCGCTTGAAATACTGCACAGAGTGTGGTCGAGAAATACCGACGCTGCACACTATGTAGTGGTCTGGCCTGCTAGTGGGCACACTATATGGTGTGTAACCCAGCTGGTCAATGAGCTGCGCGGATTGGGAAATGTGGCAGCGGGCTTGCTCGTGAATGCGCGGTCCCAGACACTCTATCTGTGACTGATCCACCGCTTTCGCAAGCAAGCCCGCTCCCACAGTGGGTTTTGCGTGGATCAGATGGAGCCGGCTGTGCTTCGCAAAAGCCGCGCAATTGACGTCAAAAAACCGATAGTGGCGATTTGATAATTAATCGCCTGTTCAAGAATTATTCTCGCTACAATCCGCCGCTTTGCCACTTGGTACGGTCGTGTCAAACCAGTGCCCGCGAGAAGTCCCATGCTGATCGGTAGTTATTCACCCGCCCTTATCGCCATTTCCCTGTGTGTTGCCATCCTTGCGTCCTACACCGCCCTTGACCTCACGGGGCGGATTGCCACGGCCAGGGGCAGCGCCATTTATCTGTGGATTGCCGGCGGTGCGTTGGCAATGGGGGTGGGCGTATGGTCGATGCATTTTATCGGAATGCTGGCCCTGCGCCTGCCGTTTGCTCTGGGCTTTGATGTGGGCATTACCGCGCTGTCGCTGTTGATCGCCGTGCTGTCCAGCGGCTTTGCGTTATGGCTGGTCAGCCAGCCGCGTCTGCCCGTCTGGCAATTGGCATTCGGCGCGCTGATTATGGGCGCCGGTATTGCCAGCATGCACTACACCGGCATGGCTGCCATGCGCATGACGCCCGGTATCGATTACGACCCCACGCTGTTGGGTGCCTCGCTGCTGATCGCGGTGATAGCGTCCGGCGCGGCGTTGTGGATTGCGTTCAACCTGCGGCGCAATACCCCTTATGTGCGGCTGGCGCGAGGCGGTGCGGCCATGGTGATGGGCGTCGCGATTGTCGGCATGCACTACACCGGCATGGCCGCGGCGCGGTTTGCCGACGACAGTTTCTGTGGCGCAGCCTTGAACGGCCTGAGCGGCAGGGGCCTGGACAATCTGGAGTTGGTCACGTCGCTGGCGGTGCTGCTCATTGCGCTGCTCACCTCGCTGCTGGACGCCCGTCTGCAGGCGCGTACCGCCGTGCTCGCCCATTCCCTGGCCCTGGCCAACCAGGAACTGACCCACCTGGCCCTGCATGACACGCTCACCGGGCTGCCCAACCGGACCTTGCTCGCCGACCGCATTGCGCAGGCGATGCAGGCGGTAAGGGAGCAGGGCGGTTGCTTTGCGCTGATGTTCATTGACCTGGACGGTTTCAAACCGGTCAACGATGCTTTTGGCCATCACTTGGGCGACCTGCTGCTGCGCGACGTCGGCCAGCGCCTGCGCGAGGACCTGCGCAGCCAGGACACCCTGGCGCGTATCGGCGGCGATGAGTTCGTGCTGCTGGTGCAACTGACACAGCCGGCCGACGCGTTGGGCCTGGCCGAGCGCCAGGTGGTGTTGATCAATCGCGCATTCCAGGTGGCCGAGCATGACCTGAAAATTTCCGCCAGCGTCGGCATCGCCCTGTTTCCGGGCAATGGCAACAGCCCTCAGGAACTGTTGATGAACGCCGACGCCGCCATGTATCACGCCAAGGGCCTGGGCAAGAACGGCTACAGCTTCTTTGAAGCCTCGATGAACACCAACGCGCGCAAGCAACTGCAACTGTTGCAGGACCTGCGCAACGCCCTGGAGCTCGAGCAATTTCAACTGTATTACCAGCCCAAGTTCGACGCGGTCAGTGGCATGCCGGTCGGCGCCGAGGCGCTGCTGCGTTGGGAGCACCCGCAACAGGGCCTGCTGCTGCCCGTCAGTTTTATCGAACTGGCGGAAAAGACCGGTCTGATCATCCCGATCGGCGAGTGGGTGCTCAATGAAGCCTGCCGCCAGATGCGCATGTGGTACGCCCAGGGCTATGAAGACTGGCGCATCGCGGTCAATCTGTCGGCGTTGCAGTTCGGTCATGCCGGGCTGGTCAAGAGCGTTGCCGCCGCGCTGGCACGTCACCAGTTGCCGGCCAACAGCCTGACCCTGGAAATCACCGAGACCACGGCCATGAGCGACGCCGATGCGAGCATGACAGTATTGCAGCAGCTCTCGGAGATGGGCGTCGACTTGTCCATCGACGATTTCGGCACCGGCTACTCGAGTCTCATGTACCTCAAGCGCCTGCCAGCCAACGAACTGAAGATCGACCGCGGTTTTGTACGCGACCTGGAGCACGACAGCGACGACGCCGCCATTGTGTCCGCCATCGTTGCACTGGGCCAGGCGTTGGGCCTGCGGATTGTCGCCGAAGGCGTGGAGACCGATGCGCAGCAGCATTTCCTCACGCGGCTGGGCTGCAACGCGCTGCAAGGCTACCTGCTCGGCCATCCGTTACCGGCGGCAGGCTTCATGGCCGATATCCAGCGCGCGCAAGCATTCCTCGAGCCTGACAAATACCGGGCGTGACGGTTACTCTTGGATCCAACCGCAAACATCAGGGTATTTCAGGAGATCGCTGGCATGGACAAAGTCGTCATCATTACCGGAGGCAGCCGCGGAATCGGCGCCGAGACGGCCTTGCTCGCCGCCCGCGAAGGCTATCGCATCTGCATCAATTACCAGTCTGACGAAACCGCCGCCCAGGCGGTGCTGGAACAGGTGCGCGCCCTGGGCGCCGAGGCGATTGCGGTGCGCGCCGATGTCAGTATCGAAGATGAAGTGATCGCGCTGTTCAGCCGGGTCGACGCCGAGCTGGGCCGTGTCACCGCGCTGGTGAACAACGCCGGCACGGTGGGGCACAAGTCGCGGGTGGAGGACATGTCCGAGTTCCGCATCCTCAAGGTCCTCAAGACCAACGTGTTGGGGCCGATCCTCTGCGCCAAACAGGCGCTGCTGCGCATGTCGCCACGCCATGGCGGGCAGGGCGGCAGTATCGTCAATGTGTCGTCGGTAGCGGCGCGTCTGGGGTCGCCCGGCGAGTATTTCGACTACGCCGCCTCCAAGGGCGCGCTCGACACCTTCACCCTGGGCCTGTCCCGGGAAGTGGCGGGCGAGGGTATCCGGGTCAACGCGGTGCGCCCCGGCTACATCTTCACCGACTTCCACGCCCTGAGCGGCGACCCGGACCGCGTCAGCAAGCTCGAGCCCGGCATTCCCATGGCCCGTGGCGGGCGGCCGGATGAAGTGGCCGAGGCGATTATCTGGTTGCTGTCGGACAAGGCTTCGTATGCAACCGGCACCTTTATCGACCTGGGCGGCGGCCGCTAGAGCGACTGCACAAGCCGCCCCAGGGTCTGCATCGCTGTCTCGGACGCCGCGGTCCAGGGGCTGCCGTAATTCAAGCGGATACAGTGGCGAAAGCGCCGGGTCGCCGAGAAGATCGGCCCAGGCGCCAGGCTGATGCCTTGGGCCAGGGCCCGTTGGAAGAGTTTCAGCGAGTCGGTCTGCTCCGGCAGTTCCAGCCACAGGAAATAGCCGCCGGTGGGCTGGCTGACGCGGGTCTGTGCCGGAAAGTGGCGGGCAATGGCGGCCAGCATGGCGTGTTGCTGTTCTTCCAGGGCATAGCGCAGTCTGCGCAGGTGGCGGTCATAACCGCCGTGTTGCAGGTAATCGGCGATGGCCGCCTGGGCCGGCATCGACGGGCACAACGAGGTCATCAGCTTGAGACGCTCGACCTTCTGCGCATAGCGCCCGGCCGCGACCCAGCCCACCCGATAACCCGGCGCCAGGCTCTTGGCAAACGAGCCGCAATGCATCACCAACCCGTCTGTGTCGAAGGCCTTGGCCGGTTTCGGCGCGTGTTGCCCGTAATACAACTCGGCGTACACATCGTCTTCGATCAACGGCACCTGGTGGCTGCGCAGCAGTTCCACCAACGCCTGCTTTTTGGCCTGCGGCAAGGTGGCGCCCATGGGGTTCTGAAAGCTGGTCATGGTCCAGCAGGCCTTGATCGGGTAGCGCGCCAGGGCTTGGGCGAGGGCGTCCAGGTCGATGCCATCGCGCGGGTGCACGGGAATTTCCACGGCCTTGAGCTTCAGCCGCTCGAGTACTTGCAGGCAGGCGTAGAACGCTGGCGCTTCGATGGCAACCAGATCGCCCGGCTCGGTCACGGCCTGCAGGCACAGGTTGAGCGCTTCCAGGGCGCCGTTGGTGATCAGCAGTTCTTCCATCGGCACCACCAGCCCGCCGACGCTGTAGCGCAGCGCGATTTGCCGGCGCAGTTGCGGGTTGCCCGGCGACATGTCGGTGACCACCAGGCGCGGGTCCATTTCGCGAGCGGCGCGGGCCAGGGAACGGGCCAGGCGCGGCAACGGGAACAGCAGCGGGCTGGGAAAGGCTGAGCCGAACGGCACCGTATTAGGGTCTTTGATGGAGTCAAGCACCGAAAACACCAGCTCACTCACATCCACCTCGGTGGAGTCGCGCACCGGCTCGCTCGGCATCGGCTCGGCCAGCGGGCTGGGCGCATGGGTGTTGACGAAATAACCCGAGCGCGGCCGCGCGCGGATCAGGCCACGGCGCTCGAGCAGGTAATAAGCCTGGAACACCGTGGAGGGGCTGACGCCGTAGGTCTGGCTGGCGTAGCGCACGGAAGGCACACGCTGACCAGGCCCGAGCACGCCGGAGCGGATCAGTTCTGCAATGGCATCGGCAAATTTTTCGTAGCGTTTCATCGGGCCTTAAAACAGGTTCAGTGGGTAATCGGACCGGAAGGTAGCAGCAGGCTCGCCGATGTCCAGGCGTTACAGGCAACTGACTGGCGGTCGCCGCTGTCCATCTTTTACCAACAATCACAAAGGAGCGCATCCATGGACGCATGGTGGCAAGAAGCGTGGCTGACCCTGCAGGCCGAATTCGCCGATATCGGCGATGCAAAACAGGTCACCCAGATGACCGTGCGGCTGTTGATGGCGGCCATTCTCGGCGGCATCCTCGGTTTTGAGCGCGAGAGCAAGGGCAAGGCGGCCGGGATACGCACGCACATGCTGGTGGCGCTGGGCGCGGCGCTGTTCGTGCTGGTGCCGCAGATGTCCGGTAACCAGGCCGATGCCATGAGCCGCGTGGTGCAGGGCGTGATCGCCGGCATCGGCTTTTTGGGCGCGGGCACCATCATCAAGGGCAAGGATGAGGACGCGGGCCACGTCAAAGGGCTGACCACCGCAGCAGGGCTTTGGATGACCGCCGCGATTGGCGTCGCGGCCGGCCTGGGCCGGGAATCCACAGCATTGTTGAGTACCTTGCTGGCCCTGGCGGTGTTCAGCGTGATGCCGCGGATCGTGCGTGCGTTCGAGAAGGACGAGTGACTACCGATTCGGGTCAACGGGTCCGGTTCTTTCACCTGACCGCATACCCTCGCGACAAATCCTGCGCGCGCTCTGTAAGGTGCGCATCCTGCAACGACTCGAGTATGTTTTTCACCAACTTGGCTATTTCACTGAGGTGCGTGCATTTGGACTGAAGGTCATGCATCCCGTGCAGGATATGCGGGGCGATTTCATTATGGAAGAAACCGCGAGCCAAATCAGAGCCCTTCTCCCACGGGGCTTTAAGCATGCTGATCGTCAACTCGAACAGTTCTGCCTCCACGGCTTTGCGATAGTCCTCGACATGCTTCCACTCGACGGGGGTTGATACCTTATCGATCGAGCCGCTATTAAAACGGGTTTCGATATGGGCAAGCGCCTTGATGTGAGATTTCGCCTTGGGGCCGGTTGCCAGGCGCTTGATGTTGTCCGGGGTCAGCAATGCGTCGATTTTCTCGAAGTAATCCTTTGACTCTTTCGAATCCAGGTTACGCATCATGTGGTCAATGGTATTACGGTCCACACGGGCGCTTATATCCTCAAGGTGTCGCTCCAGGTAGAGCGCAGGCGTGGATACCTCGGGTTGCTTGAGCGGGTGGGGGCTGGTCGGGGCGGTGTGAGGTGCGTTGAACGCAAAGGCCGGCGGTGCGCTGATGGTCGTCATGCTGATTCCTCATAAACAGATTGGATTACGTCTTGCCTGATGCGTGACGTTCAGGCGAGCGAAAAATCAGTATGAGAACCCGCACGTTCGTTGGAGTTAGGACTAGAGCTTTTTATCGAGTGGGAAATTGCCACGATCAAGGTCCGCTTGCGCAACCCGGTTGCGTAGTCTGCGCAAGCGAATGCGGAACACCGCGTGGAAAGCCTCAAAGAACCACTGGCGGTTCACCTCCAGGCGGCTCCTGCACCGGTGGCGGCTGGTTTTCCGGCGGTTCCTGTTCAGGAACCGGCGGCGGTTCAACAGGCGGTAACGTTGGGTCGTCAATATTGGGGTCGGGTGTCTCAGCCGGAATCGGAATAGTCATGGTGTGGCCTCCTTTGTGCTTTGCTCCAGCGGTGGACAACCGCGTGGCGGATTTGATTCCCGCCCGGTGGCGGCATATCCGCCTGAACTTTTCTCTCGCACACAGGCTCGGACCTAAGACGGCCCCGCTCAGGGAGAGCGCCGCCGTATCAGAATTCGGATCAAGCAAAAGAGCGTCCACAGGGCGTAAGGGGAAGATGCTCGATGACTGCTGAAACACTGGCTTCAGATAACTGCGCATTACCATTGTCCCAGGCCTTGCTGCTGCCCAGGATCGCCATTGAAGACACCACGCCCGTGATCGACGGCGGCGAATTTGCCGTAAAAGCCGTGGTGAACCAGCGCGTGAACGTCACCAGCAAGGTGTTTGCCGACGGCCACGACAAGCTGGCTGTATTGATTCGCTGGCGCCCGTTGCACGAAGAAACCTGGCACAGCGTGGTGATGGCCGATGTTGGCAACAACGGCTGGGAGGGCGCGTTTACCGTTACCGAGCAAGGCCCGCATGAGTTCTGCATCGAAGCCTGGATCGATACCTTCGCCAGTTTCTGCTATGAACTGCGCAAGAAGCACGAAGCCGGTGTACCGGTCAGCCTCGAGCTGCAGGAGGGCCGCAGCCTGGTGCTGCAGGCTGCCGAGCGCAGTGACAACGAGCTGCGCGACCGTCTGATGCTGCTGCACCACCAACTCTCCGGCCTGCTGGAAACCGAGCAGGTTGCGCAGTTCCTGCACGAAGACAGTGCACACCTGATGACCCAGGCCGACCACCGCGCCTATCTGAGCATCAGCACCGTCTACCCGATTGATGTGGAACGTGAACGTGCGCAGTTCGCCAGTTGGTACGAGCTGTTTCCGCGCTCGATCACCGATGATCCGGCGCGCCATGGCACCTTCAACGATGTGCACTCTCGTTTGTCGATGATCCATGACATGGGCTTCGACGTGCTCTACTTTCCGCCCATCCATCCCATTGGCCGCAGCCACCGCAAGGGGCCCAACAATTCACTGCATGCCGGCCCCGATGACCCCGGCAGCCCGTATGCCATCGGCAGCGAGGACGGCGGTCACGAGGCGATTCACCCGCAACTGGGCAGCCGTGATGATTTCCGCCGCCTGGTGAAGGCCGCCGCCGACCATGGCCTGGAAATCGCCCTCGACTTCGCTATCCAGTGTTCCCAGGACCACCCATGGCTCAAGCAGCACCCGGGCTGGTTCAACTGGCGCCCGGACGGCACGATCAAATATGCGGAAAACCCGCCGAAAAAGTACCAGGATATCGTCAACGTCGATTTCTACGCTGCCGACGCCATTCCCGGCTTGTGGACAGAGCTGCGCGACGTTGTGGTGGGCTGGGTGGAAGAGGGCGTGAAGACTTTTCGCGTCGACAACCCGCACACCAAGCCGTTGCCGTTCTGGCAATGGCTGATCAGCGATGTGCGCGCCAAATACCCCGAGGTGATCTTCCTTGCGGAAGCCTTTACCACGCCGGCGATGATGGCGCGCCTGGGCAAGGTCGGCTATTCCCAGAGCTACACCTACTTCACCTGGCGCAACACCAAGGCCGAGTTGAGCGAGTATTTCACCCAGCTCAACCAGTCGCCGTGGCGTGAGTGCTACCGGCCGAACTTCTTCGTCAACACGCCGGACATCAACCCTGGCTTTCTGCACGAATCCGGCCGTCCGGGCTTCCTGATCCGCGCCGCGCTGGCCACCATGGGCTCGGGCCTGTGGGGGATGTATTCGGGCTTTGAGTTGTGCGAAGCGGCACCCGTGCCCGGCAAGGAAGAGTACCTGGACTCGGAGAAGTACGAGATTCGCCCGCGCGACTTCACCGCGCCGGGCAACATCATTGCCGAAATCGCCCAACTCAACCGCATCCGCCGCCAGAACCCGGCCCTGCAGACACACCTGGGGCTCAAGCTCTACAACGCCTGGAACGACAACATCCTGTATTTCGGCAAGCGCAGCGAAGATGGCAGCAACTTCATCCTGGTGGCGGTCAACCTCGATCCGTTCAATGCCCAGGAAGCTCACTTCGAATTGCCGCTATGGGAAATGGGCCTGCCGGACGATGCGCAGACCCAGGGCGAGGACCTGATGAACGGCCATCGCTGGACCTGGTACGGCAAGAGCCAGTGGACCCGTCTCGATCCGCAGATGCCGTTTGGGATCTGGCGCATTACCGCGTCTTAAGCCTGCCGAGGTCAAAGGTGGGAAGGAGCTTGCTCCCTCCCACATTGACCGGATTGCGTCAGCACGTTTTTTCGAGTTTTCAGGAGTGTCCAATGGCGAAGAAACCCAAGGCAGCCACGTTCATCAAGGATCCGCTCTGGTACAAGGACGCGGTGATCTACCAGGTTCACGTCAAATCCTATTTCGACTCCAACAATGACGGGATCGGCGACTTTCCCGGGCTGATCGCCAAACTTGATTACATCGCCGATCTGGGCGTCAACACCATCTGGCTGTTGCCGTTTTACCCCTCGCCACGCCGCGACGACGGTTACGACATTGCCGAATACCGTGGCGTGCACAGCGACTACGGAACCATGGCCGATGCCCGGCGCTTCATTGCCGAGGCGCACAAGCGCGGGTTGCGGGTCATCACCGAGCTGGTGATCAACCACACCTCCGACCAGCACCCCTGGTTCCAGCGTGCGCGCAAGGCCAAGCCCGGTTCGGCCGCGCGGGATTTCTATGTCTGGTCCGATGACGACCAGAAGTACGACGGCACCCGCATCATTTTCCTCGACACCGAAAAGTCCAACTGGACCTGGGACCCGGTGGCCGGTCAATACTTCTGGCACCGCTTCTATTCGCACCAGCCGGACCTCAACTTTGACAACCCGCAAGTCATGAAAGCCGTGCTGTCGGTGATGCGCTACTGGCTGGACATGGGCATCGACGGCCTGCGTCTGGACGCGATTCCCTACCTGATCGAGCGCGATGGCACCAACAACGAGAACCTGCCGGAAACCCACGGCGTGCTCAAGCAGATCCGCGCCGAGATCGACGCGCATTACCCCGACCGCATGCTGCTGGCCGAAGCCAACCAGTGGCCTGAAGATACACAGCTGTACTTTGGTGACAAAAAGGGCGACGACGGCGACGAATGCCACATGGCCTTTCACTTCCCGCTGATGCCGCGCATGTACATGGCGCTGGCCCAGGAAGATCGCTTTCCGATCACCGATATTTTGCGCCAGACCCCGGAGATCCCGGCCAATTGCCAATGGGCAATTTTCCTGCGCAACCACGACGAGCTGACCCTGGAGATGGTCACCGACAAGGAACGCGACTACCTGTGGAACTACTACGCCGCCGACCGCCGCGCGCGTATCAACCTAGGTATTCGTCGGCGCCTGGCGCCGTTGATGGAGCGCGACCGCCGCCGCGTCGAGCTGCTCAACAGCCTGCTGCTGTCGATGCCCGGCACGCCGACCCTGTATTACGGCGATGAAATCGGCATGGGCGACAACATCTACCTGGGCGACCGCGACGGTGTGCGTACGCCCATGCAGTGGTCCATCGACCGTAATGGCGGCTTCTCCCGCGCCGACCCGGCGAGTCTGGTGCTGCCGCCGATCATGGACCCGCAATACGGCTACCAGTCGGTCAACGTCGAGACCCAGGCCCAGGACCCGCACTCGCTGCTCAACTGGACGCGGCGCATGCTCGCAGTGCGCAAGCAGTCCAAGGCGTTCGGTCGCGGCAGCCTGAAAATGCTCTCGCCGAGCAACCGTCGCATCCTCGCCTATACCCGCGAGTTCACCGGCGAGGACGGGCGCACGGAAATCATATTGTGCGTGGCCAACGTGTCACGCAGCGCCCAGGCGGCGGAGCTGGACCTGTCGGCATTCGCCGGCATGGTCCCGGTGGAGATGCTCGGCGGCAATGCGTTCCCACCGATTGGCCAACTCAACTTCCTGCTGACCCTGGCGCCGTACGGCTTCTACTGGTTTGTGCTGGCCGCCGAGAATCAGATGCCCAGCTGGCATGTCGAGCCGGCGCAGAGCATTCCCGACTTCACCACTTTGGTACTGAAAAAACGCATGGAAGAATTGCTCGAAGAACCTTGCCGCAACACCCTCGAACACGACTCACTGCCGCTGTGGCTGCCCAAGCGCCGCTGGTTTGCCGGCAAGGACGCCACCATCGACAGCGTGCACATCGCTTACGGCGTGCGGTTTGGCGACCCGGAGCATCCGGTGTTGCTCAGCGAAATCGAGGTGAGCAGCGGCGGGCAGGTGAGCCGTTATCAGTTGCCGTTCGGTTTGCTGCGCGAAGACCAGTTCACCAGCGCCTTGCCCCAGCAATTGGCCCTGGCCCGCGTACGGCGCACCCGCGAGGTAGGTTTGGTAACCGATGCGTTCAGCCTCGAGCATTTCATTCGTGCGGTGATCCAGGCCCTGCAGGCCGGCAGCGTGCTTGACAGCAGCGACGGTGCCCTGCGCTTTGCAGCGACCCCGCACCTGGACGCGCTGCAACTGAGCAGCGACGTATCGGTTCGTTACCTCTCTGCCGAGCAGTCCAACAGCTCGGTGGTGGTGGGTGAACGCCTGGTGCTCAAGCTGATCCGCAAAGTCAGCGCCGGGGTGCACCCCGAGCTTGAAATGAGCGCTTACCTCACCGAGGCCGGCTACCCGAATATCTCGCCGCTGATGGGGTCGATGATTCGGCGTGACGCTGAGGGCGAGGACAACCTGCTGATGATCGCCCAGGGTTACCTGAGCAACCAGGGCGATGCGTGGAGCTGGACCCAGAACAACCTGGAGCGAGCGATCCGCGACGAACTGGCCGAGGCCATGTCCGATCAAGAGCAGCATTACAACGCTCTGGGCGAGCTGGCGGACTTTGCCGGCCTGCTCGGCCAGCGTCTGGGCGAAATGCACGGCGTGCTGGGTGCGCCCACTGAAAACAAGGACTTCAGGCCAGAAACCACCTCGACCAAGGACACCCAGGCCTGGGCCAAGGACGTGGGCGCGCAGATCGAACGCGCCCTGCAATTGCTCAAGCTCAACCAACATCAGTTGAACCCCGCTGATCAGACGCTGGTCAGTGAACTACTGGCGCAGAAAAAAGCCATCGGCAGCCAGGTCCAGGCATTGGCGAAAGCCACGCTGGGCGGGCTGCGCATTCGCGTGCACGGTGACTTGCACCTGGGCCAGGTGCTGGTGGTGAAGGGCGATGCCTACCTGATCGACTTCGAGGGCGAGCCGGCAAGGCCGCTGCATGAGCGGCGCGGCAAGCACAGCCCCTACAAGGATGTGAGCGGTGTGTTGCGTTCGTTTGATTACGCGGCCGCCATGGCGCTGAACGTGCAGGGGGTGGATCACTCCCCCGAAGCGGACCTTGCGCGCAAACGCGTGACCGATCGCTACCTCAAGGAGGCGCGCCAGGCATTTATCCAGGCCTATGAGGCCGCTGCGTCTACACTGGCGCATGACTGGCAGGACGCCAAAGGCCAGGACGCCGCGCTGACACTGTTCAGCCTGGAGAAAGCTGCGTACGAAGTGGCTTACGAAGCGGAAAATCGCCCGACCTGGTTGGCGGTGCCATTACAAGGCTTGCACGCATTGTTGAGCGGGCTTGCCCCTATATCGAAAACTGCACGCGGTGGGGAGACGTCATGAGTTATATCAATAAAGAACCGCTGCAGCCCAAGTTGACTGCAATGCCGGCGTCCAGAGACGTTGAAGCGCTGGTGCGCGCCGAGCACCCGGACCCGTTCTCGATTCTGGGCCCACATGATGATGAGCAGGGCGGGCAATTCATCCGCGCGTTCCTGCCCGAAGCCCTGAGTGTGCAGGTCTTGACACGCGACGGCGGCGAATCGATCGGCAGCCTGGAGGCGACTCAGGTGCCGGGCCTGTTCATCGGGCACTTTGCCACGCGTCAGGATTACCTGTTGAAAATCCAGTGGGCCGGCGGTGAGCAGATCACCGAAGACCCCTACAGCTTCAGCCAGCTGCTGCTCGGTGAAATGGACCTGTACCTGTTTGCCGAAGGCAATCACCGCGACCTTGGCAGTTGCCTGGGCGCCCAGGTGACCAGTGTCGACGGTGTGCACGGCGTACGGTTTGCCGTGTGGGCGCCAAACGCCCGGCGCGTGTCGGTGGTGGGCGATTTCAATATCTGGGACGGTCGCCGTCATCCGATGCGCCTGCGGCACCCGTCGGGCGTGTGGGAACTCTTTATCCCGCGCCTGCAGCCGGGTGCGGCTTACAAATACGAGATTCTCGGCGCCCACGGTATCCTGCCGCTCAAGGCCGACCCCATGGCCCTGGCCACTCAGCTGCCGCCCGACACCGCGTCCAAAGTGGCGCCACCGCTGCAGGTGGATTGGCAGGACCACGACTGGATGCAGGCGCGCCCCGACAAGCAGAAACCCTCGGCGCCGCTGTCGATCTACGAGCTGCACGTGGGCTCCTGGCAATGCGAGCTGGACGAGGCGGGTGAGGTTTCGCGCCAGTACGGCTGGCGTGAACTGGCCGAGCGGTTGATTCCTTATGTGCAGGAGTTGGGCTTCACCCATATCGAGCTGATGCCGATTATGGAGCACCCGTTTGGCGGTTCGTGGGGTTATCAGGCGTTGTCGCAGTTTGCACCGAGCGCGCGGTTTGGCTCGCCGGAAGATTTTGCGTACTTCGTCAACGCCTTGCACCAGGCCGATATCGGCGTGATTCTCGACTGGGTACCGGCGCATTTCCCGACCGACACCCATGGCCTGGCGCAATTCGACGGCACCGCGCTGTACGAATACGCCAACCCGCTGGAAGGCTTCCATCAGGACTGGGACACGCTGATCTATAACCTGGGCCGCACCGAAGTGCACGGCTTCATGTTGGCGTCGGCGCTGCATTGGCTCAAGCATTTCCACATCGACGGTCTGCGCGTGGATGCGGTGGCATCGATGCTCTACCGCGACTATTCGCGCAAGGCCGGTGAATGGGTGCCCAACCGCCACGGCGGGCGGGAAAACCTCGAGGCCATCGACTTTTTGCGCCACTTGAACGACGTGGTCGCCCTCGAAGCGCCTGGCGCGCTGGTGATTGCCGAAGAGTCCACGGCCTGGCCCGGCGTCAGCCAGCCGACCCAGCAGGGCGGTCTGGGCTTCAATTACAAGTGGAACATGGGCTGGATGCACGATTCGCTGCATTACATCCAGCAGGACCCGGTGTACCGCGCCCATCATCACAATGAGCTGAGCTTCGGCCTGGTGTATGCCTGGTCCGAGCGCTTCATTTTGCCGATCTCTCACGATGAAGTGGTGCACGGCAAGCACTCGCTGATCGACAAGATGCCCGGCGACCGCTGGCAGAAATTCGCCAACCTGCGGGCCTACCTGAGTTTCATGTGGATGCACCCGGGCAAGAAACTGCTGTTCATGGGCTGCGAGTTTGGCCAGTGGCGCGAGTGGAATCACGATCAGCAGCTGGACTGGTACCTGCTGCAGTACCCGGAACACCGGGGCGTGCAGAAGCTGGTGGGCGATTTGAACCGCCTGTACCGCGAGGAACCGGCGCTGCACGAGCAGGACGATGCGCCGCAGGGCTTCCAGTGGCTGATCGGCGACGACGCCATCAACAGCGTTTTTGCCTGGCTGCGCTGGAGCAAGGACGGCAAACCGGTGCTGGTGGTGGCCAACTTTACCCCGGTGCCCCGTGAGGGCTACACCGTGGGCGTGCCGTTTGCCGGGCGCTGGAGCGAGGTGATCAACAGTGATGCGGACACCTACGCAGGTTCCAATTTTGGCAACGGCGGTGGCGTCTTCACCCACGATGAGCCACGCCATGGGCAACCGGTGTCGCTGTCGTTGAATCTGCCACCGCTGGGCGTACTGATTTTGCGCCCTGAGTTGAGTTAAAAGGCTCTACCGTGCTGGATTCAGTTGTCCAGGCTAGTGGCAGGGTGCCACAATGGCGCCTTTGTCATGGCAGGCGGAGCGGGCAGCTTTCATGAATGGCCTAGGGCGTGGGCAGGACCAGGATGGTTTTATCGAAGAGCAGGTGCGAACCGACCGTTTGCATCAGCTTTTTCGCCAATCCTTTTCCGCGATTTTCGGCAGCTACATGGCTGCCGTCATGCTCTGCTGGCTGTGTTGGGACCGTTTTGATCATCGCGTCATGCTCTTATGGCTGGTGGCGCTGGCGCTGACGTCGCTGCTGCGGGTCAAGATGTTCACCGACTGGTTCCGTTGCCCCAACAGCGAGCGCACCCCGCAACGCTGGGAGCGCCGTTACTGGATCACCCTCATTCTCTCGGCCGCCGTATGGGGCGCTGGTGCCTTTGCGCTGATGCCCACCGACGACCGTCTGTCACAAGTGCTGATCATGCTCTTTACCGTGGGCATGTCGGTAAGCGCAGTGTCCTGTTACTCGGTGTACCGCTCCATGACGCTGGTGTCCATCGGCCTGGTGTTACTGCCTTGCACACTGTGGCTGCTGCTGCAGCCGTCGCCCATGCAGGTGGGCGTGGGCATCGCCGTACTGGTGTTCTCCTCCTTTGTAGTCAGCGCCACGCGCAAGTTGTCCGATGCGCTGGAAAAAGCCTTCCGCCTGACCCGCCAGATGGAGCGGGCCCACAGCATCTCCACGCGCGCCGCACAGACCGACGAACTCACCGGCCTGATGAATCGCCGCGCGTTTTTTGAACATGCCCATGTGCTGTACGCGCAATGCCGTCATCAGCAGCAGCCGTTGTGTGCACTGATGATGGACATGGACCACTTCAAGGCGATCAATGACACCTACGGCCATCAGGCCGGCGACCAGGTGTTGCGCCAGATCGGCGGGGTGATCAGCACTTCGTTTCGCCAGGCCGATGTGTATGGCCGTCTGGGCGGCGAGGAATTTGCGGTGCTGTTGCCCAACACGTCACTGGAAACCGCTCGGGCCATCGCCGAACAACTGGTGAAGGCGGTTGCGGGACTGGCGTCCGAGCCGGTGCATGGCCTTACCGCCAGCCTGGGCCTGGCCTCGACCCAGGCCCAGGACCTCGACCTGCACGGTTTGATGAACACCGCCGACAAGGCGCTGTATCGCGCCAAGGCCATGGGCCGCAATCAGGTGGCCGTGGCGGAATAGCTCATTCCTGGGCCAAGGCCCTGGCCAATATCCGCGCGACCTGGTCGGCGGAGTAGGGCTTGGGCAGGAATTCGAAGCCTTCGTAGCCGCTGTCCGCCAGCTCGTCGCTGTAACCCGAGGTGAGTACCACCGGCAACTCCGGTCGCTGCTGGCGCAGCATCTTCGCCATGGCCACGCCGGTGATGCCCGGCATCACCACGTCCGAGAAGATCGCGTCGAACACCATGGCGTCGGCGCCCACCAGCGCCAGTGCCTGTTCAGCGTCGGTGGCCCAGGTGGTTTGATAGCCCAGGTCCTGGAGGATCTGGTTGGCGAAGCGGCCCACCTCCAGGTTGTCCTCCACGATCAGCACATGGCGCAGGGCGTTGTTCTGAATGAGCGTGAGCGGCTGTTCTTCGGCAGGCGGCTGCGCTCGCGCTTCGCCTTCCACCTGCGGCAGGTGCAGGGTAAACACCGTGCCTTGGCCCGGCGTGCTGGCCACATCGATATTGCCGCCCGACTGCTTGGCAAAGCCGAACACTTGCGACAGCCCCAGGCCAGTGCCTTTGCCCACCGCCTTGGTGGTGAAGAAGGGCTCGAAGATGCGCTCGCAGTTGTCGTCGGCAATACCCGCGCCGGTGTCGGCCAGGGACAGGCTGATGTGCGGCTGGCTCGATGAGGCCTCCCCACGGATGCGCGGCAGAGGCTGATCGCAGGCGACCTTGAGGCTCAGCGTGCCCTGGCCGTCCATGGCATCGCGGGCGTTGAGGGCGATGTTGATCAGCGCCGTTTCGAACTGGCTGGGGTCGATGCGCGCGTAGCAGGGCTGGTCAGGCAGCTCGACGCGCACATGAATGCGTGCGCCGGTGACGCTTTTGAGCATCTCGCCGATGCTGCGCACCCGCTGGCTCACGTCGAAGACTTCCGGGTTGAGCGGTTGGCGCCGGGCAAAGGCGAGTAACTGGCTGGTCAGCTTGCTGGCGCGTTCCACGGTGTCGGATACCGCACCCATGTAGCGCTGGCGACGCTCTTGCGACAGGCCGGGCTGGCGCAGAAAATCCACCGATGAGCGGATGATTGTCAGCAGGTTGTTGAAGTCGTGGGCCACGCCGCCGGTCAACTGGCCGATGGCCTCCAGCTTTTGCGATTGGCGCAGCGCGGCTTCGGCCTGGGCCAGCGCCAGGGTGCGTTCTTCCACGCGCTGCTCCAGCGTCGCGTTCAGCTCGGTGTAGGCAGCCAGGCCTTCACGCACGGCGACGTCGGCGCGCACGCGCTCGATATGGCCCATGAGCGTTCGGTGACTTCGCCCAGCAGGGCCAGGTCATAGGTCGACCAGAAGCGCGCCTGCCTGTCGTGTACGGCCATCAACGCAGTGAGTCGGCCATCCTTGATCAGCGGCATGCAGATGGTGGCGGTCACGCCCAGGGCCTGGAAGTTGACGGACTCGTGGGGCGGCAGTTCTTCCAGGTTGTTGCGGATCACCAGCGGCTGGCCGGCGCGCAGGCAGGTGACGGCCCGTTCACCGAAGTCGGCCAGGCGGTAGCGGCCGAGGATACTTGGCATACCCTGCGCCGACCATTCGCCACGGAGGGTGAAGCCGTCTTCGTCCGCATCCATGTCGGCATAGGCGCAGATGGACACCTGCAGGTGTTCGGCCAGCAGCTGCGTAGTGGACGTCATGATCGTCTGGGCATCGGTTGCGCTGGTGACGCTGCGGCCGATGGCTTCGAGCACCGTCAGACGGCGGGCGAGGAATACCGTGGGGGTGGTTTCAGTCACGGTGTCGAGCATGCCGACCACGCGGCCCTGGGGGTCGCGGATCGGGCTGTAGCAGAACGTGAAGTACGCCTGCTCCGGCATGGCTTCACGTTCAATCACCAGGGGAAAGTTTTCGATATAGGTGGCATGCCCTTCGAACGCGTCGGCGACGATGGGGCTGATATCGTCCCAGACTTCATGCCAGATCTCGTTGAATGGCCGGCCCAGGGCCTCGGGCTTGTTGCCGAGAATAGGCGCAAACGCATCGTTGTAGAGCGTGATCAGCCGGGGGCCCCAGATAATCGCCTGGGGAAAGCTGGAGGCAAAGCACAGCGCGACGGTGGTCTTGAGCACGTCCGGCCATTGATCAGGCGGCCCCAACGGCGTACTGGCCCAATCATGCTGGCGTACCCGCTCAGCCATGCCGCTGCTGCCCTGCAGCCAATTCATCATCGGGTCAACACCTTATCTGCCACGGTTCGAGTATTGCCTGAAATGTCAGGTCGCCAGTTACAGACCTGAACGATCGTCGCCAGTTCAGCGCAATTGTCTACTAGGTGGCACTTTGATGCTCTATCCAATCGGATAGAGAAACATCAGGTTTTTTGGGCCGCCGCCCAAGGGTCACTGGGCGGCAAATACGGCGGTCCAGTAAATGCCCGCGTCGCTTTTCGGGTCCATCGCGTAGGCGGCGCCCAGTTCACGAAATTGCGGGTTCATCAGGTTGGCGCAATGGCCGGGGCTGGCGAGCCAGCCGTCGACCACCTTGCGCGGCGTATCCAGGCCAGCGGCGATGTTTTCGCCGATGTTCTTTGCGATATACCCGGCCAGTTCGGCGCGGTCGCCAGGCGTGCGCCCGTCGTGGTCCAGGTGATCGAAGAAGTTGCCGTTGGCCATGTTGCGTGTATGGCTGTTGGCGGCGCTGGCCAGGGTGTCGTTCCACGACAGTGGCGTGGTGGCGGCAAATGCCTGGGTGCCGCACTGGCGCGACTGTTCGCGCGCGGCGTTGATCAGGTTGAGCACTTGCCGGCCTTCGGTCTGCCAGTCGCCCAGGCCGCTGGTGAGCAGCGGGCGGGCGAGCACGATGCGCCAGTCCTGGCCACTGTTGCTCACGCCGATATCGACAAATTGCGGGTCCAGCACCACCCGGCAGAAACTCTCACGCACCGCCTTCATCGCCGCCTGGGCATCCCTGGGGCCGGACAGGCTGATGGCCTGCACATTCACCATCGGGTAGGCTGCGCGGGCCAGGGCCTGCTGCAGATCGCCGACATTGTTGGCCGGCAGCACCAGTCGCGTATCGCTGGCCAGCGGCGGCAGTTCCTGGGAACCCTGGTCGCCGCAGCGCTGCACCTGGCTGCGGTACTCGTTGATCTGTTGCACCAGCTGACTTTCTTCATTCGCCATCGCGCTGGCGCAGAACACCGTACTGGCGGCCAGCGTCGTGAGACCCATCATCAATGACAGAACGCGCATGGACGTTAACCCTTGAACTTGAAAGTGCCCATGATGCGCGATGTAACCCGGTCTGGTGCAACGCCTTTTTTGTTTTTTTGCGTCAGCGGTTGTTTGCGCACGGCGTGCGGGCACTGACCGGGCGGCTACGGGTACAATCGCGCCAGTCTTGAAGCGAAGCCCCAGGAATGTGCATGTTCAGCCTTACCCGCTACACCACGCCGTGCCCCGAGCCGGTCAACAGCCAGATTCTGCAGATGGTGGTGGACAACCTCACCGACATCAGCAGCGTTGCGTTGCCGCCGAGCAATCTGCTCTACAACCTCTATCAGTACGCCATCGGTTTTGAGGTGCACCTGTATCTTGAGGCCTTGTCGGGGGAGAAGGGCATTGCGGTCGAGTTGATCGTGGCCACCGACGATAGCGAGCCGGAAAAGGTCATCGGCTTTCTGCTGTACCTGCCGGTGAAGAATGACCCCGAGGCCTGCGGCGTGGCCTTTATGGCCGTGCAGGCCGGCTGCCGACGCCAGGGCGTGGCGCGCGCGATGATGGGTGAGGTGCTGGCGCGTTATCCGCACGTGGAGCTGGGGTGTGCGGTTGAGAAGGTTGCGGTGTTTGCCGCCATGGGGTTTCAGGTGCTGGGCGGGCGCGGAACGCAGGTGGTGATGAATACCCGCGATTACCGCTCGGATGGGTTGATGGGGGTGCTGGATGTGGCGTCCATCTATGGCTCGCTGGAGGTGCGGCAGATTCATGCGTATCTGCTTCAGAAGCATGGCAAGCGGGCGATGGTGGATGCGGAGAAGCAGCGCGACCGGCATTTGGATCAGTTGGAGCACAAGGTTCGGTTGTTTTTGGGGTAATGGGATTGGATCAAATGTGGGAGCGGGCTTGACTGACTGGCATTAAGGCAAGCCAGCTTCCACAAACATCGAGTCAGATTGATGGGGTTGTCGTTCTACCAGCCTCGCAGGCGGGGCCAGTCCTGGCGTTGGCCGTTTTTCAGCAGTGCGCTGTAGCTGCCGAACTGGGCGCCTGTCGCGCAGGCGTGATTGGGCAGGATGCGCAGGCGTGTGCCGAGCGGAAAGCGGGTGACCACGTCGAGGTCGTGGTGCGCGAAGTGCGCTACGCCATGTTCCTGGTTGGCGCTGCCCAGCAGTAATCCGGTGATGGGCTCGCCGTGCTCATCACAGACCTGGCCATAGCCGAAATCGTGCTGTTGGGATTGAGTGCCACGGTCGCGGCTCATGGCCATCCAGCCGCCATCGGTGATGATCCAGCCCTTTTCCGGCTGATGGCCGATGACCGTGGTGAGCACGCTCAAGGCCAGTTCGTCGAGGCGGCATACGCCGATGTTGTGCATTACCAGGTCGAAAAACGCGTACACGCCGGCGCGCAGCTCGGTGACGCCGTCCAGGTGCGCCGCCGACAGCGCAGTGGGCGTGGAGCCGACGCTGACCTGGGGGCAGGGCTGACCGCTGGCGCGAATGCGCTCGGCGGCCTCAACGCAGCGGGCGCGTTCCTGTTCGGCGATGGCCTGCAACGCGTCGGGCGTGTCCAGGCCGTAGCTTTCCCCGGCATGGGTGATGACCCCGGCGAGCCTGTCGCCGAGCACGGCGGCAATCTCCAGCAAGAGCGGGGCCTGCGGCTTGACCCCGGAGCGGTGGCCGTCGCAGTCGATCTCGATCATGACCGCGAAGGTCGCGCCGTGTTCTTTGCCGAAATCGACGATGGCGCGGGCGCCGGCAAGGCTGTCGGTGATCAGCGTCAGCGCGCAACCACGGCGCCACAATGCCAGCGCCTGGGGCAGTTTGTGCGGGGCAATGCACACGGCGTAGAGAATGTCCTCGATGCCCAGCGCGAAAAAGTACTCGGCTTCCTTGAGCGTCGACACGGTGATGCCGCGAGCGCCGGCGGCAAGCTGCGCGGCCACGACTTGCGCGCATTTATGGGTTTTGACATGGGGGCGCAGGTGCACGCCCAGGCTGTCGGCGCGCTGCTGCATGCGCTGGATATTGCGCTGCAGTTTGACCGTGTCGAGCAGTGCGGCAGGGGTGTCCATGGTTGCAGCTCCACAAAGGGGGACGGCGGCCAAATTGACGGCCTGTCCAGGACTGGATATGTTGTCTTGCATGAAAAACCTCTCTATCGAACACACTCACCTGATCAGCCAGCTCGAACAGATTGCCGAAGGCTTGAGCAAGACCTTCAGCCCCTTCTGCGAAGTGGTGCTGCACGACTTGCGCGACCCACAGCACGCGATCCTGGCCATCCATAACAACCTCTCCGGGCGCCAGCCCGATGACCCGGCCACCGAGCTTGGGCTGGCGCGGATTGCCGACCCCGATTACCCGCAAGTCATTGCCAACTACCAGAACCAGTTTCGCGACGGGCGTCAGGTCAAAAGCACCTCGATCGGCATCAAGGACACCAGCGGCCAGTACGTCGCCGCCTTGTGCATGAATGTCGACCTGTCGCTGTTCCGCGGCTTGCAGGGCATGCTCGAACAGTTCAGCAGCGTCGGCGATGACACACCGGGCGAATCCCTCGACCCCTCCGGCGCAGATGTCATCCGTGCGCGCATCGATCAATTCGCCGCCCGCCTGGCCACCACCCCCCGCGCGCTCAAGGCTGCTGATCGCCGCGTGCTGATGCAGGAGCTCAAGGACTCGGGCTGCATGGACGTGCGCCGGGCCATGGAGACGGTCGCGTCACACCTGGGCGTGTCGCGCGCGGCGGTCTACACCTACGCCAAATAGCGCGCCACCGCTTCGATTTCGATCAGATAACCATGGTGCAACTCCGGCACCGGCACCACCGCGCGGGCAGGGCGGTGCTCGCCCAGCGCGGCGGCGTAGAGGCGGTCGAACTCTGGCCAATGCGCGATGCCGGTGACATACACCGTGACCTTGAGCAAATCCGCCGGGGTGCCGCCGCTGGCGTGCAAGATGGCCAGCAGATTGCCCAGCGCAATCTGCGCCTGTTCGGCAAATGACGCCGAGAAGTTATGGCCGCCGTCCGGGCTGACCGGCAATTGTCCGGAGATATACAGCGTGCCGTTGTGGCCCACTGCCTGAGCATAATGACCTGCGGGCGCAGCGGCGTCTCGGGTGTGGACAGTCTTCATGGGGCCTCGCCGATCAAGGTGGTTATCCAGCGTTTGGATAAAATATCCATAACAAGACAAATAGTAAAGACAACTTTTCCAGGCCGGTTTCTAAACGACCTGTTTAAAAGATCGTGGTGTGCCAGCACGATATTAAATAGAATGAATCTCATTTGAGACTCAATCGCGCCGTGCAGGTGGTTTGCCATGAATGATGCCGTTGTCCCCACGCACGCCCCCGAACCGACCTTGTCGAGCCTTTATCGCGATCATCGCAGTTGGCTGGAAGGCTGGCTGCGGCGGCGCCTGGGCAATGCCTGGGATGCCGCGGACCTGAGCCAGGATACGTTCCTGCGGGTATTGGCCAGCGCGCAGCCGATTGCGCAGATGCAGGAGCCGCGCGCGTACCTGGTGACGGTCGGCAAGCGGCTGCTGGTCAACTTTCATCAGCGGCGCAGCCTGGAACAGGCGTATCTGAATGCCCTCGCCAGTTTGCCGCCAGCCTGCGTACCGTCGCCCGAGCAGCGCTGGCTGCTGCTGGAAACCCTGCAGGCCCTCGATGAACTGCTCGACGGGCTGCCTGCGCCGGTGCGTCGTGCCTTCCTGTGGAGCCAGCTCGAGGGCGTGGGCTATCGCGAGATCGCCGAGCGGCTGCAGGTGTCCGAGCGCACGGTGAAGCGCTACATGGCCCAGGCCTATGAGCATTGCCTGCTGGTGGACGAATGAGTCGCGAGGTCGCGCGGGCAGCGGCGCACTGGTTGGCGCTGGTGGAGTCGGGCGCGGCCACCGAGGGTGATCATGCCGCCTTGCAGCAATGGCGCGACAGCCATCCGCAACACGAACAGACCTGGCAGAAAGCGCAGTCCCTGCGTCAGCGTTTCAGCGAGTTGCCCCAGGCGCTGGCGCTGGCCAGCCTCGACCGTGCGCAGCCAGGTCGGCGCGCCGTGCTCAAGCGCGCCCTGGGGGTGGCGGTGCTGGTGCCGACCGCCTGGCTGATCAGCCGACAGCTGCCCATCAAGGCCTGGCGCGCCGACCTGCATACCGCCACCGGCGAACGCAGGCGCCTGCCCCTGGCCGAGGGCGCCAGCCTGCAACTCAATACCGCCACGGCGGTGGATGTGGACCTGGCGCGGCGGCATCTCACCCTCGTCGAGGGCGAGCTGGCGTTGAAGGTGCCGGGGCCGTCAGCCCTGCAGGTGCAGACGCGCTACGGGCAGTTGAGGGTCAGCCAGGCCGAGGTGTGTGTGCGGCAACTGGCGAGTGGTTGCCGGGTGTCGGTGCTGCAGGGCGCGGTGCAGGTGCGTGACCTGACGGGGCAGATGACGACGTTGCACAAGGGTGAGCAGGCCCCGTTGAGCGCGGTTGGCCTCGGGCGCACAGCCCCGTTCGATGTGACGCAGCCGGACTGGCGCGACGGTGTGCTGACCGCGCAGAACCAGCCCTTGGGCGACTTCCTGCGTGAGCTTGAGCGTTACCGCCCAGGCGTGCTGCGCTGGGACCCGCGCCTGGAAGCCTTGCGGGTCACCGGCAGTTTTCGCCTGGAAGATACCGACCGTATCCTCAACCTGCTGGCGCAAACCCTGGGGTTCGAGGTGCAGGCACGCACGCGGTTCTGGGTGACATTGACCGCCGTCTAGATCACATGGGCCTGCTGCAACTCGGTCAGGGCCTGCGCCTTGAGCCGGGCCAGCAGCGGGTCACGGCGGTCCCTGGGGTGTGGCAACTGCACCGCCAGTTCCTGCCTCGGCGGGCAAAACAAGGCAATTTGTTGATCAGGGGTTGGCAGGCGAATAGTTCATATATATCCATATCGAATAAATAAAGAGTTATATATTCCTTTTGATTTATTGGTTGATAGCGCATTTTGAGGGCCTGCGCATTCGTGCGGATTGACCCAACAGCCAACAGGAAAGCCGACATGACCATTAAAGCGATCAACGTGCGCAACCAGTTCAAGGGCGTTATCAAAGAGATTCTGCTGGGCGAAGTGGTGTCTGAAATCGACGTGCAGACCGCGTCCGGCATCGTCACGTCAGTGATCACCACCCGTTCGGTGCGTGACCTGGAATTGAAGGTGGGCAGCGAAGTGATTGCATTCGTGAAATCGACGGAAGTGTCCATCGCCAAATTGTGAGGGCCTGCACCCATTGATGCAGGCGCTCACCGCAACAGGAGCTCACAGAGGTTCACGGGTTTTAGCGCAAGGCCCGTTCCATACGCTGCAGGCCTTCCTCGAGCATCGACCGTGGGCAGCCGAAGTTCAGCCGCACGAACTGCTGGCTGTCATCGCCGAACTCAATACCGGCGCTCAAGCCTACCCTGGCCTGTTCCAGAAAGAAGCGCTGCGGGTCTTCCAGGCCGAGGGCGCTGCAATCCAGCCAGGCCAGGTAAGTGCCTTGTGGCGCGTGCATCTTGACGCCGGGCAAGCGCGTGTTCACCGCGTCCAGCAGGTAGTCGCGGTTGGCTTGCAGGTACTGCTTGAGTGCGTCAAGCCACTCGCCGCATTGGCTGTAGGCGGCGCGGGTGGCTTCCAGGCCCAGGGGGCTGACGCTGTCGACCATGCCGCAACGGGCGTTGTTGAAGTGTTCACGTACCTGGGCGTTCTGCACCACGGCGAAACAGGTCTTCAAACCGGCCACGTTGTAGGCCTTGCTGGCCGACATCAGGGTAATGGTGCGCTGGGCAATCTCGGGGCTGAGGCTGGCGGTGGGAATGTGGCGGCGGCCGTCGAAGCACAGCTCGGCGTGGATTTCATCGGAGATGATCAACGCGCCGTTTTCCAGGCAGGCGTTGGCCAGTGCCAGCAGTTCTTCGCGGGGGAACACCTTGCCGATCGGGTTGTGCGGGTTGCTCAGCAGCAAGGCGCCGGCACCCTTCAGCGCCTCGCGCATGGCGGGCATGGGCGTGACGTATTCGCCGTCGACCAGCACGAATGGCACTTCGATGCGCGGCAGGTTCCAGTGGCCGGGCGCCAGGCGGATCGGCCGATAATTGGGGGTTTGCAGCACCACCGGCTGGCCCGGTTGCACAAAGCCGCGCAGCGCCATATTGAAGCCGGGTTCGACGCCGGGCAAAAACAGCAGCTCTTCAGGCTGGACGCGCCAGGCGTACTTGGCCCACAGGTCGGCGATGATCGCCTCGCGCACGTCCGGGCCGGCCACGCTGTAGCCGAGCACCTGCTGGTCGAGCCGCGCGTGCAGGGCTTGCAGCACGGCCGGTGGTGCGGCGATGTCCATGTCGGCGATCCACATCGGCAAAACGTCGTGCGGGTAGCGGTTCCACTTGGTGCTGCCGGTGCCGAGGCGGGAGTGGATCGTATCGAAATCAAAGCTCATGGGCGGGCTCGTATCAGGGGGGCGGACAAACAATGGCGGCGATTCTAGCGCAGGCGCGAGCACGCAGGTTCTATCCCCGACAGGTTCTGTACTAAAAACGGCACCGCGCTGGGGATCGGCGCCGGGAAGGGCTAATTTGGTGCATCTCAATCAGCCGAGTATCCATGGATGAATTACCAACCCTTCAGCCGCACCTTGATCGCTACCGCCCTCGTCTTCACCGTCAGCGCAGTGCAGGCCGCCTCCCAGGCCCCGGTCGGCGGTGAAAACGGCATGGTGGTCACGGCCCAGCATCTGGCCACACACGTGGGCGTGGATGTACTCAAGGCCGGCGGCAACGCGGTGGACGCGGCCGTGGCCGTCGGTTATGCGCTGGCGGTGGTGTACCCGGCCGCAGGCAACCTCGGCGGCGGCGGCTTCATGACCGTGCAACTGGCCGACGGCCGCAGGACCTTCCTCGATTTTCGCGAAAAAGCACCGCTGGCGGCCACCGCCAACATGTACCTCGACAAGGACGGCAACGTCATTGACGGCCTCAGCGCCAAGGGCCATCTGGCTGTGGGCGTGCCCGGCACCGTGTCCGGCATGGAACTGGCGTTGAGCAAGTACGGCACCCTCAAGCGCGCCCAGGTGATCGCCCCGGCGATAAACCTGGCGGAAAACGGCTTTGCCCTGGAGCAGGGTGATATCGACCTGCTGCACACCGCCACCGGCGAGTTCGAAAAGGACAAGGACCTGCGCGGCATCTTCCTGCACAACGGTCAACCGCTGCAGGTCGGGCAGAAGCTGGTACAGAAGGACCTGGCCAGGACCCTCAAGGAGATTTCCGCCAAGGGCAGCGACGGTTTCTACAAGGGCTGGGTGGCCAAGGCTCTGGTGGCGTCCAGCCAGGCCGGCAAGGGCATCATCACCCAGGCCGATCTGGACAATTACAAAACCCGCGAACTGGCGCCCATCGAGTGCGATTACCGCGGCTACCATGTGGTCTCGGCGCCGCCGCCAAGCTCGGGTGGCGTGGTGATCTGCCAGATCATGAACATCCTCGAAGGCTATCCGATGGCCGAGCTGGGCTATCACTCGGCCCAGGGCCTGCACTACCAGATCGAAGCGATGCGCCACGCGTACGTGGACCGCAACAGCTACCTGGGCGATCCGGATTTCGTCAAAAACCCTATCGCCCACCTGCTGGACAAGGACTACGCCGCCAAGCTGCGTGCCGCCATTGAGCCGCAAAAGGCCGCAGACTCCCAGGCGATCAAACCAGGCGTGTCGCCCCACGAAGGCAATAACACCACCCACTATTCCATCGTTGATCAGTGGGGCAATGCGGTGTCCGTTACCTACACCCTCAACGACTGGTTCGGGGCCGGCGTGATGGCCAGCACTACCGGGGTGATTCTCAACGATGAAATGGACGACTTCACCGTCAAGGTGGGTGTACCGAACATGTACGGCCTGGTGCAGGGTGAAGCGAATGCCATTGCACCTGGCAAGGCGCCGCTGTCGTCGATGAGCCCGACCATCGTGACCAAAGATGGCAAGGCCGTGATGGTGGTGGGCACGCCGGGTGGCAGCCGCATCATTACTGCGACCTTGCTGACCATCCTCAACGTGATCGACTACAAGATGAACATTCAGGAAGCCGTGGACGCACCGCGTTTCCACCAGCAGTGGATGCCGCCGGCCACCAACCTCGAGACTTTCGCGGTCAGCCCGGACACGCGCAAGATCCTTGAAAGCTGGGGTCATACGTTTGCCGGCCCGCAGGACGCCAACCACCTCGCCGCGATCCTGGTGGGCGCGCCGTCACTGGATGGCAAGCCGGTGGGGAAAAACCGCTTCTATGGCGCCAATGACCCGCGCCGCAATACCGGGCTGTCGCTGGGTTACTGACGGGAGCCCCTTGGCCAGCGTGTTTGACGGGGCGCTCCAGATCAAAAGCAAAATCGCGGCGGCCTGAGAGCCGACCGGAATAGGGGCGTGTAAACACGATCAAATGTGGGAGGCTCCGCCAAGTCTTCGACTTAGCGCTGTCGCGCAGCAAACTGGAGCCTCTGTGGCGAGCGGGCTTGCCCCGCGTTGGGGCGCGAAGCGCCCCCAATCAAGCAAAACGCGGTGTACCTGATATGGCTCAGCGTCTGGTTTTGGGGCTGCTGCGCAGCCCAACGCAGGACAAGCCTGCTCGCCACAGGGAATCTGCGCTTGTGGGCTTATTGTGGCGAGCGGGCTTGCCCCGCGTTGGGGTGCGAAGCGCCCCCAATCAAGCAAAACGCGGTGTACCTGATATGGCTCAGCGTCTGGTTTTGGGGCTGCTGCGCAGCCCAACGCAGGACAAGCCTGCTCGCCACAGGGAATCTGCGCTTAACTGAACGGCATTAGGGCTTGCCCGCTCCCACAGGTCAGTGCTGGGTCTGACGGATCAGCTCAAGCGCTTCGGCCTTGCCCAGCGGTTGCCGCATGCGCCGGGAAAGACGCGCCATGGCCTGCTGATACTGGCAGGCGATCACCGCCTCGACCTGATCGTCGCGGCAGAGCAGGGCGATGAAGGTGTGGCGTTGCAGGTCGCCTTCCAGGTGCAGGCGGTTCCAGTGTTGCGCACGCCCGAGCACCTCGAAGGTGTTGCCGAAGTGGTAGGTCCAGAAGAACGGCACGTCACTGAACGCCTGCGTATCGCCGAGCATGTTGCGCGCGGCCAGCACGCCCAGTTGCTGAGCCAGGCGCCAGTGTTCGATGCGCACCGGCAGCTGTTGCCAGGCGAAGGTGACATTGTCGCCGGCGGCCCACAAACCCGGTGCCAGTTGCAGGTGAGCGTCGGCGCTCAGTGAATCGTCATCCGCATGCCTGACGCCGTGAACGAAGGCGGTGGCAGGCTTGACGCCGACGCCCATCAGCACCAGGTCGGCGGCCAGTCGCTTGCCGTTTTTGAGCAGCACGGTGCTGACGGCGCCATGACCGTCGAAGCGCTCGGGCTCGGTGTTGCTGTGGAAGATCACCCCGTTGTCTTCGTGCAGTTGGCGCAGGGCCGCGCCGATACGCCGGCCCAACTGCGCCGCCAGCGGTATCTCGTGACGACTGACTACTTGCACCACCAGCCCGCGCTGGCGCAGCGCCGAGGCCGCTTCGAGACCGATGAAACTGTCGCCGATAATCACTGCGCATGCGCCTGACTGCGCGGCGTTGGCGATGCGCGCGGCGTCGTCGCGGCTACGCAGTACGAACACGTTACTCAGTACCGCGCCAGGGATGTCCAAAGGCTGTGCTGCGCCGCCGCTGGCAACCAGCGCAGCGTCATAGTCGAAGCGGCGCCCGTCCACCAGTTCGATGCATTTGGCGGCGGCGTCCAGGCGTTTGACCTCGCCGTGAATGCCGAAGTCGGCGAAGCTGTGTTCCAGCAGCAGCGGGGTATCTTCAGCGGCCATTTCCCCGCTGATCACGAATTTGCTCAAGGCCGTGCGGTCGTAGGCGGGATTCGCTTCGCGGTCGATCCACAGCAGGCGTCCGGCGAACCCTTCGCGTCTCAGCGTGGCCACGGCCGCCGTGCCCGCAGCGCCCGCGCCAATGACTGCGAAGCAGCGCGCGTCGAGGCGTGGAACCGGCGGTTCAGCCGCAATGGGCTGGTCGCCGACGCTGACCACGCCGGCATGCACCTGCACCGGGTATTGCCTGAGTCCGACCAGTGCCGGCGGTTCCATGACGGCGCCGCTGTCCACGGCAAAGGCGGCTTTGTGCCAGGGGCAGATCAGGTGCCCGTTGCAGATCACGCCGTCTTCCAATGGCGCGCCGGCGTGGGGGCAATCGGCCTGGAACGCACGCACCTGGTCGCCAATACGCAGCAGCAACAGCGGGTGCGCCGCCGTTTGCACCCGGACGGCACGGTTTTCGGGCAAATTGATCAGGCGGGCAACGATACGCAGGTTCATGGGCCAGTCTCCTTTAGAAGGTTGACTGGCGGTGCGGCAGGCGGACTGCGTCGGCCCGATAGTCGGTAGGCGAAGCAACGAGCGCCTAGGGGCGAGGTGGCTGATCCAGCAATTGATGGACGGCGGCGAATGCCTCGGCGCGGCGTGCTGCCCATTGGCCGCGAATCACCAGGGCAGGCTGGCGGTGCCGTTCGATCCAGTCCAGGCTGCTCTGGAAAAACGCGCGACGGTCCGCCAGTGCCGGTTGACAGCGCTGGCCGTCGGCAGTCCAGTCGACGTCTTCGGGGGACAGCAGCAGGTGCAGGTCGTAGTGACGGGCCAGCAGTTCTTCGTCCAGCCAGGCGGGGCAGTCGCCGAACAGGGTCAGGCTCCACAGCTGGTTGGTCAGCAGGTGGGTGTCGAGGATCAACAGGTGCGGCTGCTGCGCGCGTGCCGCGTCTTCCCAGGCCAGTTGGCCACGGGCGATGGTCGGTATGTCCGCAAAGGTAGTGTCGCGCTGGTGGTGATCGATAAAGTGGCGCACGTATTCACCCACCATCAGCCCGCCAAAATGCCGATGCAACTCCGTCGCCAGCCAGCTTTTGCCGCTGGACTCAGGGCCCGCCAATACCACCACCTTCATGGGCGCAACGCCGGGTCGGCGCGCCATTCACGCCAGCCTTGCACAGCGATCACGGTGAACAGCGCGTAGAGCGCGGCCGTGAGGTAGAGGCCTTTATAGAGAAACAGCCCGACGAAGATCACATCCACCGCTATCCACAGTGGCCAGCATTGCACGCGTTTCTGCGCCATCCACATCTGCGCCACCAGGCTGAAGCCGGTGAGGGCGGCATCCAGCCAGGGCTGCGCGGCATCGGTCCAGTGCGCCATGGCGGCGCCGAGCAGCAGGCTGCCAAGCGCGCCAACCGCGAGGCTGACGAGGATTGCCGGGGCCTTGAGGCTGGTTACCTGGCGGCCCTGCCTGACTTCGCCGGCGCGGGTCCACTGCCACCAGCCATACACTTGCAGCGCGGCGTAGACCACTTGCAGCAGCATGTCGGAATAGAGTTTCACGTCGTAGAACACCCAGGTGTAGAGCAGCACCATCACCAGGCCGATGGGCCAGCACCAGGGGTCCTGCTTGACCGTCAGCCAGACAGCAATCACCCCCAGGGCGGCGGCGAACAATTCAAGCCCGGACATGGCGGTACCTTGGGAGCGTGGAAGAGGGCGGTGATTGTACCCAGAGGTCGCTGGTCTACAAAACACAGCCACTCTACACGGTGACGCTAGATCCTGAATTGGCGCAGCAGGCTGTCGAGTTGTTCACTCAATCCGCGCAACTGCGCACTGGCTACGCTGGACTGTTGGGCCGCCAGCGCGGTGCTCTGGGAGAGCCCCGCTGCCTGGGTGACGTTCTGATTGATGTCTTCCACCACCTGCGCCTGCTGCAGGGTCGCGCTGGCGATCGACGCGTTCAGGCCGTTGAGGTTGTGCAGCGCCTGGCCGATGGCGGTAAGGCTGGCGCCGGCCCGGCCGGCCTGCTCGATGGTCAGTTGCGAGGCGCTGTGGCTGTCGCTGATGACCTTGACCGCCGCTTCCGAGTGGCCTTGCAGGCGTTCGATCATGGCCTGGATTTCGGCGGTGGATGTCTGCGTGCGCTGTGCCAGCAGCCGCACCTCATCGGCAACCACGGCAAAGCCACGGCCTTGCTCGCCGGCGCGTGCCGCTTCGATGGCGGCGTTGAGCGCCAGCAGATTGGTCTGGTCGGCAATCGAGCGGATCACCTCCAGCACGCTGCCGATCTGCGTGCTTTCGCTGGAGAGGGTGCGAATCACGTCCACGGCCTGGCTGATGGTGCTGGAAAGCTGGTCGATCTGCTGCAAGCTGCTGTCGATATTGACCTGGCCCTGTTGCGCCTGGGCCTGGGCGTCGCGCATCTCGCTGGCGGCGTGTTCGGCGTTTTTCGCCACGTCCTGCACGCCGTAGGTGACTTCGTTGATCGCGGTGGCCACCAACTCCATCTGCTGCGACTGCTGCTGGCTGCGGTCATGGGCCTGACTGGCGTTGGTGCCCAGCTCCACGGACGAGTGGCCCAGAGCGTTGGCGCAGGTCTGCAATTGCCCCACCACCAGGCGCAGCTTGGCGGTAAAGCTATTGAAGTGTCGGGACAACTGGGTGACTTCGTCGCGCCCGTGGGTGTCGAGGCTGCGGGTCAGGTCGCTTTCACCGCTGGCGATGTTGGCCATGGCATTCACCGCCGCCTGTAACGGCTGCACGATGCTGCGCGCGATCAACAGCACCAGCAGCGCCATCACCAGCGCGATGCCCAGGCCGATCAGCGAGGCTTTCCACACCTGGCCCTTGAACTCGGCCTGCACGTCGTCCACGTACACCCCGGAGCCGATGATCCAGCCCCAGGGTTCGAACAGCTGGATGTACGAGGTTTTCTGCACCGGCGCTTCGGCGCCGGGCTTGGGCCAGCGGTAATTGACGATGCCGGCGCCCTTGGCCCTGGCCAGGCCCACGAACTCGTTGAACACCGCAAAGCCGTCCGGGTCGCGGATCGCCGAGAGGTTCTGGCCGTCGAGTTTGGGGTTGGCCGCGTGCATGATCATCACGGGCGTGAGGTCGTTGATCCAGAAGTAGTCGTCATGGTCGTAACGCAGGCCGCGCACGGCGCTCAGGGCCTGTTTCTGGGCGGCGTCGCGGGTCATCACGCCGCTGGTTTCGAGGGTGTGGTAGTAGGTGAGGATGCCGCTGGCGGTCTGCACCACGTGCTGGGTCTGCTGGCGCTTGGCCTGGTAGAGGTCGTCGTGGATCTGCTTGAGCATCAATACGCCGAGGGTCAGCAGCATCAGTACCGCGACGATCAGGATCAGCCACAGACGGCGGCTGATCGACATAGTGCGCAAACTGTTCATCGTCCTGTCACTCCGGGCTTTTTATAATTGTGGGTGTTGCATCGACATTTGCGGCGGGTCTGATAGGCTTTCGGCCCGTCAGCGCAAAACCTGAGTACTGACTGATTTTTCACGGATTTTTTGCAGCCCTGCAGTGCGTGTCTGCGCCGGGTCGTGTCGTCAATGAACCACTTAAAAATAGAAATGAGGCGTGCCGTCGCGCATGACCTTTGGGGGAAGTATGGATTTTTGGACCGCCATTCAGGCATTGATTCTTGGCGTTGTGGAAGGGCTGACAGAGTTCCTGCCGATCTCCAGCACCGGCCACCAGATTATCGTCGCCGACCTGCTCAATTTCGGCGGTGAACGGGCGATGGCGTTCAACATCATCATCCAGCTCGGCGCCATTCTCGCAGTGGTGTGGGCGTTCCGGCGCAAGATCCTCGACGTGGTCACCGGCCTGCCGACCCAGCGCAATGCCCAGCGCTTTACCGTCAACCTGCTGATTGCGTTCCTGCCGGCGGTGGTGCTCGGGGTGATTTTCGCCGACCTGATCCATCACTACCTGTTCAACCCGATTACCGTGGCCACGGCGCTGGTGGTCGGCGGCATCATCATGCTGTGGGCCGAACGCCGTGAACACCAGGTGCACGCCGAAACCGTCGACGAGATCACCTGGAAGGATGCGCTCAAGGTGGGTCTGGCCCAGTGCCTGGCAATGATCCCGGGCACTTCGCGTTCCGGCTCGACCATTATCGGCGGCCTGCTGTTCGGCCTGTCGCGCAAGACCGCCACCGAGTTTTCGTTCTTCCTGGCGATGCCGACCATGGTCGGCGCAGCGGTGTACTCGGGCTACAAGTACCGCGACCTGTTTCAGCCGGCCGATCTGCCGGTGTTTGCCATCGGCTTCGTCACCTCGTTCATCTTCGCGATGATCGCGGTCAAGGGCCTGCTCAAGTTCATCGCCAACCACAGCTACGCGGCGTTTGCCTGGTATCGCATCGGCTTCGGCCTGCTGATCCTGGCGACCTGGCAGTTCGGCTGGATCGACTGGTCGGCAGCCAACGCATGAGTATCCAGCACCCACGCCTTAAAGCGCTGATTTTCGCGCTGTTGTGCGCGGCGCCGCTGCTGGGTTCGGTGCTGGTGTGGCAGCGCGGTGAAACCCTGCTGCCATTGGCCGCCTACGCGGTGGTCAGTGTGATGGCGTTCTTTTTGTACTGGAGCGACAAGCGCAAGGCGCAGTCCGAAGGCCGGCGCATCCCGGAAAACATCCTGCACGCTGTGGAACTGGCAGGCGGATGGCCGGGAGCGCTGATTGCCCAGCAGGTGTTCCGGCACAAGACGCGCAAGGTGTCTTACCAGGTGCTGTTCTGGGTGATTGTGCTGCTGCACCAGGTGTTCTGGCTTGACCAGTTGTTCCTTGGCGGCACGCTGTTGTCAGTGCTCTAGCCATAAACCGAGCTGAGTGCGCCTGGGCAGTTTGCTCACCACCAACTGATGGGAGCGCTGCAACAAACCCCGCAGTTCCTGCGCGCCGAGCGGGTAGGGCACGTGCATGATGATCCACTGCGCCCGAGCCAGGTACGGCGCCGGCTGGATACCGGGGCGATCGACGTGACCGAGGAACAGTGCCTTGTCGACCTTGAACGCCAGCGAGTCACCGCGCAGGTTCTGCAGGGCGAACATCTTGTTGCCGGCAATCGAAAATACGCGCACGCCGCCCCATTTGTAGTCTTCCCGCGCGCCGGGCAGGCTCAGGCAGAACTGCGCAACTTGCGCTTCGGTCATCGTCATAGCAAGCGGTCTCCACAGCCTTTGAAGCCTTCTTCCAGGTAATCGATCCACGCGCGAATGGCTGGCAGCACGCCGCGCCTGTGCGGGTACACGGCCTGCAGCCAGCCGCCCGGCAATGACCATTGCGGCAGCAGTTGCACCAGACGCCCGCTGGCCAGCTCCTCTTCGCAATACATCATCGGCAGCACGGTAAAGCCCAGGCCCATGACGGCGCTGGCCTTGCGCACGATAAAGTCGTCAATGCCCAGGCGCGCCTCCATCACCAGATCGTGGGCATTACCCCGGGGGTCGAGAATGCGCTGATGGACCATGCGGTCGGCCTCCAGTGCGCCGAGGATCGGCAGCTGTTTCAGGTCTTCGAGGCTGTTGACCCGCCGCTCGCGCATGAAGCCCGGGCTGGCCACCAGCACGGTCTGGGCCTGGCGCAGGCGCTTGGTCACCAGCAACGGGTCTTCATCGCCCAGTTCGCGCACGCGCAGGGCCACGTCGATGCCTTCGGCCACCAGATCGACGCGGCGGTTGACCAGGGTCATGTCCAGCTGCACCAGCGGGTACGCCGCGAGAAATCCGGCCACCAGTTCCGACATCATGTGCTGGGCCATGCCCACCGGGCAGCTCACCCGCAGGCGGCCACGGGGTTCGCTGGACATACTGGCCACGGCCTCGTCGGCCATTTCCGCTTCCAACAGCATCGCCTGGCAGTGGCGCAGGTAACGCTCGCCCACCGCGGTCAGCGTCAGTTGCCGGGTGGTGCGTTGCAGCAGGCGTGCGCTCAGGCGTTCTTCCAGCTCGGCGATGCGCCGCGACAGCCGCGACTTGGGTATCCCCAGCAGCCGGCCGGCCGCCGCAAAGCCGCCGGCTTCGACGACTTTGGCGAAGTAGTAGAGGTCGTTGAGGTCTTGCATAGGGGCGCCTATTGTCCTGTCAGTGGGACAAACTATCGCATTTTAGCTGGCTTATCGGCTATTGGTTTCATGCGTAGCATCACCACCATCTGATCGCCACTGTCGATCCCACTCACGGAGATCCACCATGAAACTGTTGCATATCGATTCCAGCATCCTCGGTGACAACTCGGCTTCCCGCCAGCTCAGTGCCGAGGTAGTCAAGGCCTGGCAGACCGCGCAGCCAGGTGTGGAAGTGACGTACCGCGACCTCGCCAGCGACGCGATCAATCACTTCTCCGGCGCCACCCTGGGCGCCCTGGGCACCGCCGCAGAACTGCGCGATGCCGCACAGAAGCACGAAGCCGAGCTGAGTGCCGTGTCGCTGGCTGAATTCCTCGCCGCCGATGCCGTGGTGGTGGGTGCGCCGATGTACAACTTCACCATCCCGACTCAGTTGAAGGCCTGGATCGACCGCATCGCGGTGGCCGGCCAGACGTTCCGCTACAGCGAAGCCGGTCCTGAAGGCCTGTGCGGCAACAAGAAAGTCATCATCGTCTCCACCGCCGGTGGCCTGCATGCGGGCCAGGCGTCGGGCGCTGCCCATGAAGGCTACCTGAAGCTGCTGTTCGGCTTTCTGGGCATCACCGATATCGAAGTGGTGCGGGCCGAAGGCCTGGCCTACGGCGATGACGTGCGCAGCAAGGCCATGAGCGAGGCTAACCTGTTAATCAATGAGCAGCTGTTCGCCGCTGCGTAAGGCTTGTGTAAAATTCGCCGCGCTCCGGTATCAATCTGAAGCACGGCGCTTAAACTCTGTATTCTGATCGCCTGAACGCGAGCGGAGTACGGAGTTTTTTCGTTTGCGCGCGGTCCTTTCAATGTGGCCCGGGTTATGCAGATCGTAGGCAGGCAAGGGATCACGATCCCGGGTTTCTCATTCGATGTTGGTTCTCACGCGGCACAGGTGGACATCCCCATGATGCGTCTATGTGCAGTAATGGCTCTTTCCCTCCTCGGCGGCCTGATTTCAGTGCAGGCCGCACCGGTGTCGCTCCCCCATTGGAGTGTGGGTTTCCATCGTATGAGTTTTCTCGATCCGGTGGACCAGCAGCCGATGAAAGCCGTCGCGTTCTACCCCTCCACGGGCATGGAGCACACCACGCAGGTGGGGGCCTACACCGTCGGCGCCACGGAAGATTCCAAAGTCGCCATCGGGCGTTTCCCGATGCTGATGCTGTCCCATGGCAACACCGGCACGCCGCTGGCGCTGCATGATCTGGCCACTTCGCTGGCGCGCAAGGGTTTTGTGGTGGTGGCGGTGCTGCACCCCGGCGACAACTACAAGGACCACAGCCGGCTGGGCACGGTAAGCAACCTGTACGGGCGGCCGATCCAGATTTCCGAAGCGATCACTGCCACCCTGGGCGACCCGATGCTGGCGCCGTTCGTCAACGTCGAGCAGGTGGGCGTGATCGGCTATTCGGCGGGCGGCGAGACCGCGTTGATCCTCGCCGGGGCCAAGCCGGACTTTGACCGCCTGCGCCGCTATTGCCAGGAACGCCCCGAAGACCATGACGCCTGCACCACCAAAGGCGAACTGGTGGTGGACCGTGACGATTTGCAGCCGCATGCCGATGCACGCATCCACGCGCTGATGCTGATGGCGCCGCTGAGCCTGATGTTCGGTCGCCATACCCTGGCGGATGTGCATGTGCCGGTGCTGCTCTACAGCGGTGACGGCGACAAGCTGGTGGCCGTGGACAAGAACGCCGCCGCGCTCGCGCGCAAATTGCCCGAGCCGCCGGACTTCAAACTGTTGGCCGGCGCCGGGCACTTTGTGTTCATGGCGCCGTGCGACAGCGATCAACTGGCGGCCATGCCGGCGGTGTGCACCGATGCCGACGGGGTTGACCGTGAGGGCATTCACCGCGACTTGATCTCCGAGGCCGGGCGCTTTTTCAGCCACACCCTGGGCCAGTCCAGCCGTGCCGGTTTGCAGACGGCGGATCAGTAAGCGCGACGCTTGAGCAACAGGGTCACGCCCAGCGCGCTGACCGACAGCAACGCCGCGCAGAAGAAGATCCAGCCGTAACCCAGGTTCAGCGCGATGGCCCCCATCAGCGGGCCGGCAATCGCCAGCGCCAGGTCAAAAAACACCGCATACGCACTCAGGCCCGCGCCGCGACTGCTGTTGGGGACCTGCCTGATCGCCTCCACGCCCAGCGCCGGATACACCAGCGACAGTCCGAAGCCGGTTAGCCCGGCACCGAGCAACGCCACGCCGGTCGTTGGTGCCAGCCATAACAGAATCAGGCCCAGGGTTTCGATGAACATGCAGACGATGGCGGCGCGAAAACCGCCAAAACGGCTGATGGCGGAAATGAACAGCAGGCGCGACAGGATAAAACACACCCCAAATACGGTGAGGCAGTACGCCGCACCGGCCCAGCCGCGATTAAGGTAGTACAGCGTAATGAAGGTGGTCAGCGTGCCGTAGCCAATCGAGGCGAGGCACAGGCTGGCGCCAAACGGCGCGATGCGCCCGAATACCGCCAGGAAGGGCAGCCGCTCGCCGCGCACCACCGGCACCGAAGGTTTATTGCGGATCAACACCAGCCCGAGTGCCGCCAGCACTGACAGCGCCAGGCCCAGGCTCGTGTAGCCATAGTGCGCAACCATCACCACCCCCAACGGTGCGCCAATGGCAATGGCGCCGTAGGAGGCAATGCCATTCCAGGAAATCGAGCGCGCGGTGTGTTCGGCACCGACGGCGCCCATGCACCAACTGATGGTGCCCACCCCGATCAGGCCCTGGGCCACGCCCAGCAGCAGCCGTGAGGCAATCAGGATACCCAGGCTCAGGGTCGGCAGGCTCTGCGCCAGCGTGGCAAAAAACGTCAGCACGCCGCTGAGCAGAATGCCGGTCAGGCCCAGCACAATCGCGCGTTTGGTGCCCACGTTGTCCGATACTCGCCCGGCAAAGGGCCGGCTGAGCAGGGTGGCCAGGTACTGCGCCGCAATGGTGAACCCGGCCACCACCGCGCTGAAGCCCAGTTGCTCGTGCACATAGCCCGGGATCACCGCAATCGGCAGGCCGATGCAGATAAAGGCGATGAAGGTGTAGAAGACGATGGAGACGATCTGCAGGGTGATCGACAGGGAGGAAGGGGCGGCGGACATGGCAACTCATTCGCGGGCGGGCGGTGGCTGCATCATGGCAAGGGCTTGCGGGAAATGAAAGCAGGCTAACTACTTCGCCTGAAGCCTGTCGCATTGGATGGGCTTTTAATGTGGCGAGCAGGCTTGCCCTGCGTTGGGCTGCGCAGCAGCCCTAAAACCAGACACCGCATTCTGCCAGACAGAACGCGGTGTTTTTGATTGGGGCTGCTGCGCAGCCCAACGCAGGGCAAGCCTGCTCGCCACAGGGAGCCTGTCAGCCACAGGGAGCCTGCTCGCCACAGGGAGGCTGTCAGGCACATGGAGCCTGACGATCACGGCAAGTTAGAACACCACGCCCTGGCTGCGCAGGTAGTCGTCGTACGTACCGCTGAAGTCGATCACGCCGCTGGCGCTCAGCTCAATGATGCGGGTGGCCAGGGACGAGACGAACTCGCGGTCGTGGCTGACGAAAATCAACGTGCCCGGATAGTTTTCCAGCGCCAGGTTCAGCGCTTCGATGGATTCCATGTCCAAGTGGTTGGTCGGTTCGTCCATGATCAGCACGTTGGGTTTCTGCAGGATCAGCTTGCCGAACAGCATGCGACCCTGTTCACCACCGGAGATTACCTTGACCGACTTGAGGATCTCATCGTTGGAGAACAGCATGCGGCCCAGGGTGCCGCGGATAACCTGTTCGCCCTGGGTCCATTGGCCCATCCAGTCGAACAGGCTCATGTCGTTTTCAAAGTCGTGGGCGTGGTCCTGGGCGTAGTAGCCCAGCTCAGCGGCGTCGGTCCACTTGACGGAGCCGGCGTCCGGGGTCAGCTCGCCCACCAGCGTGCGCAGCAGGGTGGTCTTGCCGATGCCGTTCGGGCCGATGATTGCCACGCGTTCGCCGGCTTCAACCTGGAAGTTGAAGTCCTTGAACAGCGTTTTGCCGTCAAAGCCCTTGGCCATGCGATCGACCATGACGGCCTGGCGGTGCAGCTTCTTGGTCTGTTCGAAACGGATGAACGGGCTCACGCGGCTCGATGGCTTGACCTCGGCCAGCTGGATCTTGTCGATCGCCTTGGCACGGGAGGTGGCTTGCTTGGCCTTCGAGGCGTTCGCCGAGAAGCGGCTGACGAAGGATTGCAGCTCGGAGATCTGCGCTTTCTTCTTGGCGTTGTCCGACAGCAGTTGCTCGCGGGACTGGGTCGCCACGGTCATGTACTCGTCGTAGTTGCCCGGGAACAGGCGCAGCTCGCCGTAGTCCAGGTCAGCCATGTGGGTGCACACGCTGTTCAGGAAGTGACGGTCGTGAGAGATGATGATCATCAGGCTGGAGCGCTGGGTCAGAATGTTTTCCAGCCAGCGGATGGTGTTGATGTCCAAGTGGTTGGTCGGTTCGTCGAGCAGCAGCACTTCCGGATCGGAGAACAGTGCCTGGGCCAGCAATACACGCAGCTTCCAGCCAGGAGACACTTCGCTCATCGGGCCGAAGTGCTGTTCCAGGGGAATGCCCAGGCCCAGCAGCAGTTCACCGGCACGGGATTCGGCGGTGTAGCCGTCCATCTCGGCGAATTCGGTTTCCAGCTCGGCCACCGCCATACCGTCGTCTTCGCTCATTTCCGGCAGCGAATAGATACGGTCGCGCTCGGCCTTGACCTTCCACAGCTCTTCGTGGCCCATGATCACGGTGTCGATCACGTTGAATTCTTCGTAGGCGAACTGATCCTGGCGCAGTTTACCCAGGCGCACATTCGGCTCCAGCATGACCTGGCCGCCGGACGGCTCCAGGTCGCCACCGAGGATTTTCATGAAGGTCGACTTGCCGCAACCGTTGGCACCGATCAGACCATACCGGTTGCCGGCGCCGAACTTGACCGAGACGTTCTCGAAGAGCGGCTTGGCGCCGAACTGCATGGTGATGTTAGCTGTGGAGATCAATTACTTTACCTATCAATAGCTTGGGGTGCGCTTATGTGAGTTGGACCCAGGGCGGGGCCATCTGGAGCCTTTCCATTGGCTCCAGTCCGAGCTTGTTGATCCAACGCGCATAAGTCGAGAGCAGCGCCTGACGTGATGGCCGGGCTGCTGGGAGATGAAGGCGGGGTTCATGCCAGACATGGCGCGCATTGTCGCATAGGTGTGACGACAGTTGTATGGCGGTTTGCAGGCGCAACCGCTGTGAGTCGGCTCTGAACCACTGCGCCGAAAGGGCGTAGCAGCATCAATAATGGCCTGCTGCCACCGTTCGTCGGGTCAGCAGTGGCGCCGCTGAACGATGTTCTCAGGCCGGCGCTCTATGTCCGCGGACATAATCAGGTGCAAAAATGCAACGATCACTGCGGCGCTCTGCGGTAAGAACCTGGGCACAGATCTACACCCAGGTGGTGAACGAACAGAATATTGAGGACAAATATTTCAAATTGCTGAGGACGGCCGATGATATGGAGAGCAACGGCCTCATCGATGGGAGAGAGTGGAGGAAGCTTGTGCGCAAAGCCGGCGAATTCCTCGCCAGCACCGCAGAGTGAGTCAGCGGGTGAGAGCTGACCGGCTCTCACCACCTTGCACGCGTATTCAAGCGACCGTTCCAACCCCCGCAAACGTCGGTTTTTTTGCCAACGTCTCAGGCACGGCCAGCCACACCAGCGCCAGTGCCACGGCGGCGACGCCGGCCAGGGTCAGGAAGGCGGCGTTGTAGCCCGCCTGCTGCACCACAAAACCGGCCAGGCTACTGCTCAGTGCCGCTCCCAGCCCAAACACCGTCGAGATCGCACCCAGGCTGACATTGAAGCGCCCGGTCCCCTGGGTCAGATCCTTGACGATCACCGGGAACAGCGCGCCGAAAATGCCTGCACCAATGCCGTCCAGCAATTGCACGGTCACCAGCCAGTATGGGTCACCGGACAGGGTATAGAGCACCCCACGCAGCGGCAGAATAATGAAACCGGCCAGCAGCAACGGTTTGCGCCCCCACACATCCGCCCTGGCGCCCACCAGCCAGGCCACCGGCACCATCACCAACTGCGCAGCGACGATGCAGGCCGAGGTCAGCGGCGTAGCCATCTGCAGGTTGATCTGAGAGAGCTTCTGGCTGACCAGTGGCAGCATGGCAGCATTGGCCAGGTGGAACAGGGCACAGCAAATGGCGAACAGCAGAAGCGGGCGGTTCGACAGCAACACCTTCACTCCGGAGGGTTGCTCGTCGTCGGTGTGATGGGCAGGGTCAAAACCACGTGCGACTTCGTGGTCAATAGCCGCGGCGGGCACGCAACTGACCGCCACAAGACTGGCGACCGCCATGAAGGCCATCAGGTAAAACACCACCACCGGCCCGAACAGGTACGCCAGGCCGCCAGCCAATAGCGCGGCCACGGCATTGCCTGCATGGTTGAAGGTTTCGTTGCGCCCGGTGCGCCTCGTGAAGGCTTTGGGCCCGGTAATCCCCAGGGAAATCGCTGAAATCGCCGGGGCAAATACGGAAGCCGCCACGGCGCTGGCGGCCTGGGTCAGTGCCACCAGGCTGAAATTGCTGACAAACGGCAGTATCAGGCAACTGGCTGTCACCAGGATTGCGGCGATGGCGATGACGGCGCGTTTGCTGCGGGTTCGATCGAGCAGCGCCCCCGCCGGGCCCTGGGTCAGCAGCCCGGCGATGCCCGCCAGGGTCATCACCACGCCGATACTGGCCGGGTCCCACTTGTGCACTGCGAGCAGGTAGATGGCCAGGTAAGGCCCGAGGCCGTCACGCACATCGGCCAGGAAGAAGTTAAGGCTGTCCAGGGACAGGGTAGTGCGCAGGTCGGAGTGTCGGGCCACGGCAGGATCTTCGAGAGCGGCGTCCACGGGGCTGGACACTCGTTGGGCTAATGACCTGCGGCACTTGCTATAAGTTTCGCGCGAGGCTTAGGGTTTCATCTTACGGGTGATTGGCTTATTTTCTGTTGTATTCGTTATCTGGAGACACATGGAAATGCCATCAGCTCTACAGGCAATTGCCAGCAATAAGGACGCCTGGAATGCATCCGCCAAGCTGCATAAGAATACCGACACCTGGCGGGCGTTAATGGATGCGGTGACGAATCCCGGGTTTTCCTGCCTTGATACTACCCTCACGGCTGTGCTGCAAGACATTGGCGTCGCGGGCAAGGACGTTGTGCAACTGTGCTGTAATAACGGCCGCGAAAGTCTGTCATTATTCGGCTTGGGCGCGCGTTCTGTAGTAGGTATCGATCAATCTGCGGCATTCCTGGCGCAGGCGCGGGAACTGGCTGGCGCCTCGCCTCATGAACCCGAGTTCATCGAATCCGATGTCCACCAACTGCCCGAACGTTTGCAGGCAGGCTTCGACATTGCTCTTGTGACCATTGGTGTACTGGGCTGGATGCCGGATGTGGCGCTGTTCATGCGGCATGTCGCGAGCACCTTGAGACCTGGCGGCACGCTGGTGGTGTACGAAACGCATCCGTTTTTGGAGATGTTCGACCCGCGCGCGCCCAACCCGATGCTGCCTGCCAGTTCATACTTTCAACGCGAGCCCTTTGTGTTGCAGGAGTCGATTGTCTATGAGGGTGCACAGCACTTGAAGGGGCCGACATCCTACTGGTATGTGCATACCATGGGCAGCGTGATCAGCGCGGCGGTGGCTGCGCACTTGCAGATCGGTCATTTGCAGGAGTATCCGCACTCCAATCGCGAGGAACTTTACGACCAGTATCAGCACCAGCCTGCGCAGTTGCCGCTGTGTTTCACGATGACAGCCACCAGGCGTGTGCCCTGAAGTGTTTCCCACAGGCAAAAAAAAGCCCGCGAGGAGAGGCGGGCCAAGTGATTCACTGGAGTAGGTAGGCCTCACCCTATAGGTCGGAAAGTGAAGGCTTCGTGAAAATTCTGTGGTGAATTCGGATGCTCTGGTGATCAGGACCTGCGCACGAACGTGCGCATGGTTTGCCCTGGTCCGGTGCTGAATGAAGCAGGACGCGGCTGGCCCGCATCCGCAGCGATAAACACGAATGTGTCGCCATCAAGTCGATAGCTGGCGGGTAGCGGCTTACCGGCGTCATCGCCGATGGCGTCTACCCAGGTAATGCTTTTGGGGCGCTGGCTGCTGTCCAGCGTGAATCGCCCAGCCAGCAAGACCTCGCCATCAACGGTGACCACTTCAAACTGATCTGCGGCAATTGTAGTCATTGCACCGGGGGCGCTGTGGGCATCCGCAGGGTTGAGCACGCCGCTGTCTTCGAGCGACGTCTGCTCCCAGGTGCCCTGGAGGGCTTGGTAATCCGGGTCGGTGAGGGTCTGCATATAAGGTCCTTTTAATTTTCCCTTTATCGGCAACTATTTATCGATCTTTTTACTACGCTTGTGATTAGAATAATCCTACGTCATGTGTGTCTTTACTAACGTCTATTGTGAATACGACGGAAAGAAACTACGACGGCTTGGGATTTTTCTTCTAGACCCGGTGGTCAGACCTGAATTGGCGAGCCTTGTTATCGGTGTCAGGGCGTTGTCCCTGCTGGGTATTCGAGGTCTTCGTGATAGCTCTTTGATATTGGTTTTAAGGTGCATACATTTTGAATCGAACTTCCCAGTCCAGTAATTATCCTGCGTCGGATGAAATTGACCTGTTTGAATTGCTGCATGCTGTTTGGCGACAGAAAAAACTGGTATTGGGCTGTGCGCTGCTGACGGGCGTGCTCGGGGCAGGCTATGCGTTTCTGGCGCCTAAAACCTACGAAGTCAGCAGTGTACTGCGCCCGGCAGCGATCAATGAGCTGGACGCGCTGAACCGCTCCGAGGTTTACAAACTACCGCCGGCGGATGCGCTGGCCAAAGTCGGCGCACAGCTGGACTCCTATGAAGCGCGGCTTGGATTTTTTCGGTCCCATGAGCAGTTGTTCACCGCCTTTCAAAAGCCGGGGCAAAGCCTTGAGCAAAGTTTCGAGGACTTCAACCGTAACTCGGTCAACCTGATCCTGCCGGACCCCAAGAAATCCGACTCTTTGAGCAGCTACATCCGCCTCGAATTGCAATACCCCTCGGACGTGGACGGCGTGTCGATTCTCAACGGGTTCGTCGACTATGCCATCGCCTCCGAGCGTGAGCAGGTGGGCGCCGACCTCAAGGTGATCGTCAACAACCGCTTGAACGAGCTGAAGGGCAAGATCGACGCGGCGCGTGCCAATTATGACACCGAGAAAGAATCGAAGATTGCCAAGCTCCTTGAGGATGACCGCCTCAAGCGCGCCCGGTTGCAGGATGAATTGAGCGCCCTGCGCCTGCAGATGAAAATGGAGCGTACCAACCGCCTCGCCGAACTGGCGGAGGCGATCTCGATTGCCAAGTCCATGGGCATCAAGACGCCGACCACACCGTCTTCCATGGCTGACGCCACGCGGAGCGGTTCGAGCCAGGTGATGCGTACCGAGGTCAATAACCAGCAGATTCCGCTGTACTTCCTCGGCACCGAGGCCCTTGAGGCTGAGCGCACGGCATTGCAGCAACGTACCAGTGACGACTTTACCAATCCTCGGATCGCCCAGATTGGTAAGGAATTGCAACTGCTGGAAACCAATCGTGAGGTCGAAGTGCTGCGCAAGCGTGGCAACGAAGACATTTTCCTGCAGGACGTCGAGCCATTGCGTGCCGAGGTCGCTCGTTTGCGCAATTTGAACATCGACATGAGCAACCTGAAGCTGGTCACGGTTGACCGCCGCGCCCAGGAGCCTCTGGCACCGATCAAACCGAAAAAAGCCATCATCCTGGCGGTGAGCCTGATCGCAGGTCTGGTCCTCGGGATGCTGATTGCACTGATTCGTCACCTGATCAGCTCGCGCAATCAACCTGCGCCTTATTCGTCGCTTGAGGATGGACGCTTTGCCCGTCGTGAACGCAAGGACGACGATCCGTTGGTGTGACACGCAGGGCTTGCCGCGGGGCAGGCCCTAATGCCGTTCAGTTAAGCCAGTGTGATGCTCGAAGCAATGAGCGGTGCGACTCTTCGGTGTACATATCGGTTTGTGCGGTAACGGCGACTTAGGGTTCCGCCCTTACGGCGGGTCACTTTTGGAAAAGAGCCCGGAATGCCGGCCCAGCCAAAAGTAACCAAAAGGGCTCTTGCCCCAACACTCGGCACCTCGCCTGCGTTCGGCCAGCGTGTTTGACGGGGCGCCTCAGATCAAGATCAAGATCAAGAGCGCGGCGGCCTTAGAGCCGACCGAGGTTGTCTGTCGTACGCTGTACAAACTGTGGGAGGGGGCTTGCTCCCGATGGCTGAGTGTCAGTCAGCTTATGTGTAGCTGATCCACCCTCATCGGGAGCAAGCCCCCTCCCACATGTGGATCTCCATTTGTCTGATGGATATCACACTGCTTTTGCTTTGCTTTGCCTCACTTCTTCGATGCACACTTCGTCGACAGTTTTTCACAATTCTTGGTTAACCTTTGGTTACAAAGTGTGGCTAAATAACGGCCAATGGCCGTAAAGCGGTTTGCCATCAAACTGCCGATTATCGCCTGTCTGTGAATTGTGAAATCAGGTGCTGCTATCCAATCCTCGGCCGTCGTGGGCGCGCAGGAGCAGCCTGTTCTCTACTGACTTGTGACGAAATCTCTTGAAACTCATCATTGTTGTTCTCTACGTCGTCTCCATTGCGTATGTCCACCTGCGCGGTCGGGTGCGGCACAAGTTGGGCCGTCAATTGAGCGACCACTCCACGTTCCTGGCGCCGATCAACTGCTTTCTCTATCTGTTTTCCAGGCTGCCGAGCCGGCCATATCTGTCGCCCAGTGACTTTCCGGACTTGAGCCCTTTGCAGGAACACTGGCAGGAAATCCGCCAGGAAGGCCAGAACCTGATGCGTGCGGGTGAGATCAAACGGTCGGAGCAGTACAACGATGTGGGTTTCAACTCATTCTTCAAGTCCGGCTGGAAGCGCTTCTACCTGAAGTGGTACGGCGACAGCCATCCGTCGGCAATGAAGCTGTGCCCGCGCACCACCGAACTGGTACAGAGTATCGGTTCGATCAAGGCGGCGATGTTTGCCGAGCTGCCGCCCGGCTCCAGGCTGGTGCGCCATCGCGACCCTTACGCCGGCTCTTATCGCTACCATTTGGGCCTGGATACGCCCAACGACCCGGGCTGCTACATCAATGTAGATGGCGAGAGTTATTACTGGCGCGATGGCGAGCCGGTAATGTTCGACGAGACCTACATTCACTACGCGCAAAACACCACCCAGCACAACCGCATCATCCTGTTCTGCGATATCGAGCGGCCGATGAAGTACCGCTGGGCGGCGGCATTCAATCGCTGGTTCAGTCGCAATGTGATGGCGGCGGCGGGTTCGCCCAATGATGCCGGCGACAAGACCGGCGCGCTGAACCGCGCGTTTACGCGCTTGTACAAGATCCGCTTGCGCGGTAAAGAGCTGAAAAAGCGTAACCGTACGCGCTACTACCTGGAAAAATGGGCGATATTCGCCGCGCTGGCGGCTGTTTTCCTGTTGATCTGAAGTGGCGCCAGGCTTCGACGCCTTGCCGAGCGGGCCTAAACGCAGAGTCCCACATTTGATCTGCATCGCTTTGAGCATTGCGTCGGTTTAACTGAACGACCACGGACAGTGACTCAGGAAGCGTTCTTAGCGGATTTTTTCACCGCTGGTTTTTTTGCCGCAGGCTTGCCCGCCAGGCTGCGCTTGAGCAGCTCGGTCAGGTCGATCACATCGGCGGACTTGCGCTCTTCAACGCCTTCAGCGCTCTCCACATCTTCGATCTTGCCCGCCTTGGCCTTCTTCTCCACCAGCGCCATGATCTTCTCCTGAAAGCTGTCGCGGTATTCCTCCGGCTTCCAGTCCGCGCTCATGTCTTCCACCAAGCGCTTGGCCATGTCCAGTTCGCCCTTGGCCAGGGTGGGCTTGATCACGTCGCTGCCCAGTTCCAGCTCGTCCAGGCTGCGCACCTCGGCAGGCCAGCGCAGCATCACCAGCACCAGCGCAGAATCGAGCGCCATCAACGCCGCCAGGTGCTGCTTGGTGTGCAACACCACATTGGCCAGGGCGACCTTGCCGGTTTTCTTCAGGGTTTCACGCAGCAATGCGTAGACCTTGCCGCCGCGTTTGTCGGGCGCGAGGAAGTAGGGGGTGTCGATATTCTGCAGAGGGATCTGGTCGCTGGCGACAAACGCGATGATCTCGATGGTCTGGGTGGATTTGGGGTGGGCCGAGCGGATTTCCTCTTCGCTCAATACCACATAGCGGCCCTTCTCGTAGGCCACACCCTTGACGATATTTTCCTTGGTGACTTCCTTGCCGGTGGTCTTGTTGATGCGCTTGTAGCCCACCGGGTCCATGCTGCGCTTGTCCAGCCAGTCGAAGTCGACGCCTTGGGAAGAGGTCGCCGAGACCAGCGAGACCGGGATGTGGACCAGGCCGAAACTGATGGCGCCTTTCCAGATTGACCTTGGCATGGGTGCGGCTCCTAGTGAATTGACGGTCTTCTGGTGACTCGCTGGGTCCGGTAAAAGTTTCGCCACGCGGATGTGCGGACAGATGGTGTTACACCTGATGAGGAAGTATTTAGTGTCGAAATACGAACCCGGGGCGTAGCGTGTTATCGAAAGCAGGTACCACTCGCTCAGAGAGGCTTTGTCATGAACACTTGTGTGCGTCACCTTGCAGCGCTCGCGTTGGGCCTTACGTGTGTTTCCATGGCCCAGGCGCAGAACCTGCCTGGCAACAGCAACGCCAATCAGGGGCCGATCCACCGGGCCAACCCCAACAGCATGCAGGGCACTCAGCCCAACGCGCCGGCCATCCGTGGCAATCAGACCGGCCCCACCACGCCTGCGCCGACCCTGGAAAACCGTGGCATCGGCAACCGCTACCCCCAGCGCGAGGCCGCGCCCAGCCGGCCTTCGACCGAAACCAAAGCCCCCACCTATGACGCCAACGGCAATCGTCGCTAAGGAACCGTGTCTTATGCCTTTACGCAAAACGCTGCTCGCTGCGCTGTGCGCAACCACCTTTCTTCCCGTCGCGGCGGTACACGCCGCCGATCAGCAACAGTTTCCCGGCGAGCAGGGCAGTGTCACCGTCACGCCCGTCGCCAAGGGCCTCGATCACCCGTGGGCAGTGGCCTTCTTGCCGGACAAGCAAGGTTTCCTGGTGACCGAGCGTCCCGGCCATCTGCGGTTTGTCAGCCCCGAGGGCAAGCTTTCGGCGCCACTGAGCGGCGTGCCCGAGGTCTGGGCCAAGGGGCAGGGCGGTTTGCTTGATGTGGTGCTCTCGCCGGACTTCAAGCAGGACCGCATGGTGTACCTGTCTTATGCCGAAGGCGGCGGCAAGGGTGGCACAGCCGGCACTGCGGTAGGGCGCGGGCGCCTGGCGGACGACTTGAGCGGGTTGAAAGACTTCAAGGTGATCCTGCGTCAGGAGCCCAAGCTGTCCACCGGCAATCACTTCGGCTCGCGGCTGGCATTCGACCGCGACGGTTATCTGTTCGTCACCCTTGGCGAGAACAACGACCGGCCCACCGCCCAGGACCTCGACAAGTTGCAGGGCAAGGTGGTGCGCATCTTCCCCGACGGGCGGGTACCCGACGATAACCCGTTCGTCGGCCAGCCGGGCGTGCGTCCCGAGATCTGGTCCTATGGCCAGCGCAACCCGCAGGGCCTGGCACTGAATCCCTGGAGTGGCACGATCTGGGAAAACGAACACGGTCCGCGTGGCGGCGATGAAATCAACATTATCGAGCGCGGCAAGAACTACGGCTGGCCGCTGGCAACCCACGGTATCGATTATTCGCTGACGCCGATCCCCGAGGCCAAGGGCAAGACGGTGGAGGGTACGGTGGCGCCGCACCATGTCTGGGAAAAATCCCCGGGCATCAGCGGCATGGCCTTCTACGACGCCGACCGTTTCAAGCCGTGGCAGCACAACGTGTTCATTGGCGCGCTGGCCACCCAGGAGCTGATCCGCCTGCAGTTCGACGGCGACAAGGTGGTGCATGAGGAGCGCCTGCTCGGGGAATTGAAAGCGCGCATCCGCGATGTGCGCCAGGGGCCTGACGGCTACCTGTATGTGCTCACCGATGAAGCCAATGGCATGTTGTATCGCGTCGGTTTGAACGAGGACTGACGGATTCGATGACATCCAATGGTGGAAGGGTGCAGCCCCTTCCACGCTTTACAGAGCGCTAGAGGCCCAGCTCGGACAGCCCCGGATGATCATCCGGGCGCCGGCCCAGCGGCCAATGGAACTTGCGCTCGCTTTCCTTGATCGGCAGGTCGTTGATGCAGGCGAACCGATTAGCCATCAGGCCGTTGTCATCGAACTCCCAGTTCTCATTCCCATAGGAGCGGAACCAGTTGCCCGAATCGTCGTGCCACTCGTAGGCATAACGCACGGCGATGCGGTTATCGGTGAACGCCCACAGTTCCTTGATCAGTCGGTAGTCGAGTTCCTTGGCCCATTTACGCGCAAGGAACTGCCTGGCGTCTTCACGGTTGCAGGCGAATTCGGTGCGGTTGCGCCACTGTGTGTCCAGGGTGTAGGCCAGGGATACCCGCTGCGGGTCGCGCGAGTTCCAGCCGTCTTCGGCCAGGCGGACTTTTTCGACGGCCGACTCACGGGTAAACGGCGGCAGCGGCGGGCGGGCTTCAGACGTGGATGACATTGGCGACTCCTCGGGATCGAACGTCGCCCCTGGTTGCGGCGACGGATTATCGGGTGTTTGACGGCAACGATGATAGCGCGGCTTTCGAGACCTCGGCAGTCTCATGGTGTAAGCTCGGGGCCTCTTCGGATTCGACCCATTGCGAGCCTTATGCCGTCGTTCTTCAAACGCTCCCTGTTGCCCAAACTGCGCGGTTTTCCACTGTCCACCGAAGCGATCGAGGTGCTGTCCGGCGCCGCGGCCTTTCGGCACTGCCTGCTGGAAAAAATCCCCCAGGCCACCCGACGCATCTACATCGTCGCGCTGTACTTGCAGCAGGACGAGGCCGGGCAGGAGATCTACGACGCGCTGCACGTCGCCAAGGCTGCGCGGCCCGAGCTTGAGATCGTGGTGGTGGTCGACTCGCTGCGTGCCCAGCGCGGCCTGATCGGCGCCGGCAAGCAACCGGGCAACAGCGCCTGGTATCAGGCGATGACCCAGTCGCATGCCAGTGAAGTGCCGGTGTACGGCGTGCCGGTGCAGACCCGCGAGCTGTTCGGCGTGCTGCACCTCAAGGGTTTCGTGATCGATGACAGCGTGCTCTACAGTGGCGCCAGCCTGAACAACGTGTACCTGCACAAGTTCGACAAGTACCGCTTCGACCGTTATCACCTGATTCATAGCCAGCCACTGGCCGACTCCATGCAGCACCTGGTGGAACACGGCCTGATCGCCTCCAGGGCCGTGCACCGCCTGGACCTGCCGAACCCGCCGACCACCCGCAGCCTGCGCAACGACATCGGCGACCTGCGCAGTCGTCTCAAGCACGCCGCGTATGACACCACGGCCGGGCAGTTGCCCAACGGTCACCTGTCGGTCTGCCCGCTATTGGGGGTGGGCAAGAACAACCCCCTGAGCCGGGTGATTCTCGAGTTGATCGCCAGCGCCCAGCAGCAACTGACCATCTGCACGCCGTACTTCAACCTGCCGCTGCCGGTGACCCGCGAAATCAACCGGGCCCTGGCGCGTGGGGTGAAGATCGACATCATTGTCGGCGACAAGACCGCCAACGACTTCTACATCCCGCCCAGCGAGCCGTTCAAAGTGATTGCGGCGCTGCCGTACCTGTATGAAATCAGCCTGCGCCGTTTCGCCAAGCGCCATCAGCCGATGATCGACAGCGGCCAGTTGAACCTGCACCTGTGGCACCACGGCGACAATAGCTACCACCTCAAGGGCATGTGGGTGGACGAGCGCTACACCTTGCTCACCGGTAATAACCTCAACCCACGGGCATTTCGCCTCGACCTGGAAAATGCCCTGCTGATCGACGACCCGCAAGGCCAATGGCTGGCGCCGCGCGCGCAGGAGCTGGCGCAGATTTTCCGCCATACCACGCGTATCGATGGCTACCAGCATCTGCAGACGCTGGTGGATTACCCGGCGGCGGTCGGCAAGTTCCTGCGCCGGGTCAGCCGGGTGCGGATCGAGCGGTTGCTTTATCGCATCCTGTAGCGGGCAACCCCACAAGGTGACACTTCTTCATCGGGTGTATTGAGAACTCTCCTACATGCGGCCTATGGGTTATCTCATAGGCTTTTTGTTGACGGTTCTTAAGGACGAGAACTCTTGCGTTCAATCGTGAAGAGAACTTGAAATGTCGACACTTGCATCAGTGGGTTCTGCCCCATCTTCATTCGTATCTACAGTCAGCCGAGCTGAAAACGAACCTGACCATTCTCAGGCAGGATCAAGCCCTGGGGACGGTCGCACGGTGACTGAGGTTCCGGGCGCACCACGGCGACAGGATGGGCAACTGAGACAGGCGCGGTTTGAGCCTGTCGCCGCTCGCCACAAGCGCGAGAGTCGCGCTGCAAATACTGGCCCTGCGGCTTTGGTAGAATTCGGAACCCCAGGGTTTACGCAAAAGGCTGATGAAACGTTACAACAATCCTTGATTGAGTGGCTGATTACCGGCAAGTCCAAAGACCACCTCTTCCCTCGAAATGCCTCTATCCAGCCCTTCATTGATGTCTTCAACAAGGCCGCACGGGAGCCAAAGGTGCAGGCCTGGTTAAAATCCATGGGCATGGATGTCTCATCGGTGCGCGTGTTCAGCGATGGTGTGGAAGGCACTGTGTTGATCAAAGGCAAGCAGGTCAAATGCAGATTCACCGCCACTGACGGGTCAGGATGGAACGAGGTCGGCGCCAGGTTGACTGAGGCAGCGGACAAATTGTCCCCCAACTCCGCCGGGGTACTGCTGCCGCAGAAAGGTCGCTTCGTGGATCTGGATACCGTCTTCAATTTCTACGGTGTGGAACCGCCCCACAGCGATCAGCAAAAAGCGTCCCTTGGTGAACTGCTCAAGACCGCTGGCTGGCCGGCGATAACCGACGATAAACGCAGTCTGTGGCGTCAGCAGTACGCGCAGCTGCTACAGAAAATCAGCGATATTGATGCTCGATCAAGCCTCGCGACTCAACTCTTGCAGTTGGTTAAAGATGCCGTTGACACCGATACCCTCAGCCTTGGCGACAGACTGGCAGTGGTTCGGCCCGAGTCCACGCTGGCGCAAAAAAGCCAGGCACCGCGTGAGCACTTTGCAGCATGGCTTGCGCTGCCCGCGTTCAAGACATTCATTGAAAAAGTTGGCTTCGGCGGCGTGGACCAGGTCTACAGGATAGTCGATGGCGATCTGCAAATACTTGACCGGCGTAGCCAATGGTTTCCCCTGGGCAGTTTTCTGCAGGACGAGATCAGTAAGGTCGGCGTCGGTGGCAGTCCGCAAGAAAAACAGGCTATAGAGACCCTGGACAAGCGCTTCGGTCAGTTGCAGGAAATGTGCAAGTCGATCGGCAATACTGTGTACTCGCAGCCTCTATACGATGCGCGTCAGTACCTGGTTTTTTCCGGGCTGGGATCCCCCCGCACACTGGCGCAGGTTTACGCGGCCATCAGCGGACTGAGCGAAAATCTTCCTCCAGCCCCACCGCGCTGGACCCTGCCGTCTACACGGCCGGAGAACCCGAATCGTGCATGGGCGGACGCGGGTTTTGGCAAGTACCTGCTCAGCTCGATGCAAACCGGTTATGCACTTGTAAAGATCCCTGACGATACGTCCCTGGCGCCTGCTCTGGACATTTACCGCCAGGTCTTGGCCCAGCCCGACCTGCAGGCGTGGATCAAAAGCAAAGGGTTGGAAACGGACGGGCTGGAGTTTCACCGGGACAGCATCAGCGGCTATGCCAACCTTGACGGCGTGCGCACGGCCGTGACCTTCAGCACCGCTGACAATTCCGGCTGGTGGCAGGTCAGCGAGAAACTGCGCTTGATCACAGAGGTGCTGGACCCGGCGGACGAGGGCCTGTATTACCTGAAAGAGGGGGAGTCGTGGCTGCCTGTCGGGGTCGTCGTGCAGGCGTATGGATTGCCGCAGCTTGACGCTTACGAAGGCCGAAACCCGGTGATGGCGCAGCTGCAAACCGGCGCGCTGGTGATGCCCGCTAGACAGTACCAGAGCCTCGGCAGCCGTCTGGAGCACGTGCGGCAAACGATCGGTGACCTGGATGAGCGCGCCTACCTGGGCGATTACCTGGAGCGCAAGATCGGCAATGCGCCTGACGATGCGCCTTGGGACTGGTCCGAACATGCGGTGCAGCCATCCGCCAGCTCATCGTTGGTCGCGGGTGATCATAGGGTTCGGGCAAGTCTTCAGCGATTGACTGAATCGCCCGCGCTGCGCACTCATCTGGAAAAAGCCGGCTTCTTCTGGGAGGGGCAGCCATTTCGGCTGTCCGAAGGCAAATTCGAGCATCAGCTCCCGGACGGGGGTTGGCTGGATCTTACAAGCGTCATCAGTGCGGATCGCGGGCTGGAACTGGAGCTGCACCAGTTGATGGATCTGAGCCATGCCCGGGGACATGCGCTTTATTCGGTGCCGTCATACGACGTCCGCCAACTCCTGGACTATAAGGGCCTGGGCTCACCGCGCACGGTTGGCGAGACGCGCAATGTGGTGCGATGGTTGCGCAGTGCGTTGCCGCCGGCGCCGCCGTTGGGGAATTACTCCGGCCTTTTGGAAGAACCGTGGTCTCCTGGCAGATTGACGGCAGGCGATAAAGCCAGCCTCAAGGCCGAGGCCGACAGGCGTCTGGGTGGGCAGAGTCCGCCGGTTTTCGACTACCTTGAAGAGACATCGCTGGAACTGCTGCAACAGAACCCGGCGGAGTGCCTGGAAAAATTTCTGAACAGCCGCGAGGTTCTCAACGACGGTGACGCGTTTGCCCACATGTTGAAATGGCAAGCGTCACCAGTGCCCAAAGCCGTGCGGCAACAGTTGGCGCTCGCTGCGCTCACCTTGCACGCAGGAGTGAACGTACCGCCCCGGCCCGGCTATATCGCGGGCTATGCACTCTACCAACCGAGCAACATGGGGCGCACCTTCAACGCAGTAAGGCGCGACCTTGAGAAACATCTGCAGCTTGAGCGGGGCCTTGACCCGAAACTTGCGGTACTGGTGGCACAGGTCGGCCTTGCGCAGGTGGCGCCCGAATTGCTGATCAGGGACGTGCCCAAGGAAATCAGAATTGGCACGCCTGGCTGGATGGAGCTGCGGCTGGGTGCTGCCATGGCAGAACTGAAGGGCCCAGGCACCAGCCGCATGATGAACGAACAGCAGATCAGCGATCTGACCACGCTGGCCGCCACCAGCGAAGAGCAGGCTACCCTGATTCAGCTGCCGGCCATGAGGATCCTGCTCGACTGGGCAGTGCTCAATGGGGTCATCCCTGCTGCTGTGGCGGGAGAGCATCCCGAATCGGCGCTCAAAACTGCCACCGCAGCCTTTTTCAAACAACGCCGGGAGGTCAACGACGCATTGAACGCCGTCGCAGAGCTACCGGCGCGCAAGGCCATTGCCATCAGGGAACTGCTCAAGGTATTTCCGGGCATCACGCGCAACGAGCTGGAAACGATGAAAGTACTGCTTGCCGACTCCGATGCTCGACGCAATACGCCCATTTCCGAGCCTCGCGCACGTTCGCTCATCGAAACCTACATGACCGGCGACTTGATGCCAGGCAAATGGATACTTAGGAATGACATGCCTGAAAGGCTGTCAAGGCATCGATCGACTCCCTTTCAGACGAACCTCGCCGTTGAGGCGCCCGCCGAGAAGCGCGCAGAACTCGATGAACGAATTCGTAGACTTCCCGCGTTGAAGCCGCTGCTTGAACAAGCCGTCGATGCGCACAGCGCGACCCTCAAGACTGCCTACGCCACTCAGCTCAAACTCATGTTTGCCAAACTCCCCCTGGCCGACCGTCAACTGCTTGACCACCCGCAGAGCGTCGTCACTGTGTTTACCGTGCGCGGCGAGACCGGGCTGCCGCCCGCCACGCAGACCGACGCCGATGTGCAAGCCGCGAGAGGTCGGCAAGGTACATTGATGAGGGTCGAACTGGGCAGGCAGGTGTGTTATTTCGAGGTGTTTGTCAATGGGGAAATCATCAAACGCACTGACCTTCCTCAACAACTGAGAGAGGGTGATGTGCTTAAAGGTAAACCCAATCCGTTAGGTTTGAATGGTATCTACGTAAAGGCCTTTACGGGCGGATTCAAACTCAACCTGGACCTGGACGCTTACTTGAAAGGTGCTACGCCCAGGCCGAACGTGTCGTCCAAGGTTATCGTTGAACGCATTGGCGAGCCCATTGGCGGCGTTAAATCGGCCGGTGGTGCACCCAGCTCGGACATGATTGACACGTATGCATCGCCGAAGACCCACAGCATCGCGACGCTGATTGCCGACAAGAATTTGTATGAAAGCGATGAGCAGATGCTGCTCAGGGCCGAAGGTACCTTGCCGCTGGAAAAAAAACGCGAAGCGCTCGCCCGGGACAAGGCTATTTTGAAGGGCCTCGTCCCCTTTCTCGGTGCTTATCAGGAGTTTTCGGACGGCAATATCGGCAGTGGGTTGTTCGCCCTGACATTGGACGTGGGCGGGCTCCTTATTGGAGCCGGAGGCCAGGTGCGGTCGTTGTTGCGTACGGCCAAGGCGCTTACGCCCAACCCGTTGGGTAGCGCATTTCGCCGGTTGGGAAGTGCGGTTGCGCCCCTGACACCGCGTAAGGCCTGGACAAAGCCGGTTGCAAGCTTCAGCGACAGGGCGTTCAACTTCATCAAGGAGTCGGCATTATTGGCAAACGGGGTCATGAATCCGGCGGATGGTTACGCGCAGTTGACAGCAGCCGCCGTCAAGGGCGTGTTCAAGCTATCGCGGCTGGTGCCAAGTGCATCGTTGCTCGGCAAGGCCTCGCCCCACCTGATCACGATTGAAGAGAAATTGAGGGCTTATTGGTTGGCCGGTGGATTGGATTCGGCACCAGCGCCTCGCCAATCAGGCCAGGCCGGTACCAGTCAGGGTGTCGCCGTCGTAGCGTCCAGGGTCAACGGTGTCTGGTATGCGCTCAACCCGCAAACGGGTAAGCCGGATGGAACACCGTTATCTGACTTCCATGTGTAGCCCGGCAAACACGCCAAAAGCGTTCGGGCGCCCATACAGGCGGTCCGAACACTCCGTGGCATATCAGTTCAAACCCAACTTGCCCCGCAGGGTCGACAGGTCTTCGGCCAGGGTATTAACCGGACCCACCAGGGCCTTGCGGTCGTTTTCCTTGACCTTGTCGTAGGTCTGGAAACCACCGTCCGGGGTTTTGTATTTGGCGAGGATCTTGTCCACCGTTGCGAAGTTCTTGTCGACCTTGGTCAGGAACGCCTTGTCCTGTTTGTCGATCTGGCCGCGGAACAGGTCAACGATTTTCTTCGCGCCGTCGATGTTGCCCTGGAAGTCGTACAGGTCGGTGTGGCTGTAGCGGTCTTCCTCACCGGAGATCTTGGTCGCGGCGACTTCTTCCAGCAGTGCGGCGGCGCCGCCGACGACTTTTTCCGGCGGGAAGGTCAGGCCGTCGACGCGGGTTTTCAGGTCATTGACATCGGTGTTGAGCTTGGCGGTCAGCGCTTCCAGGCCCTGGGTGCTGTTCTGCGAGAACAGCGCGTATTCGATGCGGTGAAAGCCGGTGAAGTCTTCGGCGGTCACACCTTTTTCGTGGTCGTCGACACGTGAGTCGATGGACGCGTCCAGGTCGCTGAACAGTTCGGCAATCGGCTCGATGGACTCGTAGTGCACACGGGTCGGCGCGTAGAGCTTTTTCGCCGTGGCCAGGTCGCCCTTGTTGATCGCAGCGGTGAACGCCTGGGTCTGGGTGACCAGCTCGGCGATCTCTTCGGTGACGTAGATCTTGTAGTCCGACACCGGACCGACCAGGTCCAGGGGCGCGGTGGCGGCAAATGCGCTCAGCGGCGAGAGGGTCATTAGCAACGACAACGCAATAGTCGACTTCTTCATGGGACGCTCCGGTTTTTTAGGTATTGGCAGTGGTTTGAGGGGGCGTGGCCGCCAGCAGCGTGCGCCCGATAAAGTCCCTGGGCCCGGTAACGCCGGGCAAGGTGAAGAAATACCCGCCGCCCACCGGCTTGAGGTACTCCTCCAGAGGCTCGCCATTGAGCCGGGTCTGCACGCTGATAAAGCCTTTCTCGAGGTCGGCCTGGTAGCAGATGAACAGCAATCCCATGTCCAACTGACCGTTCTTGTTGACACCGTTGGAGTAGTTGAACGGCCGGCGCAGGATCAGGTTGGCCTGGGTCTGCGGCGTGCGCGGGTTGGCCAGGCGGATGTGCGCATCGAGCTTGGTCAGCTTGCCTTCCGGGTCCTTGCTGTAGTCCGGCACCTGGGATTCGCTGTGGCCCCCCATGGGTGCACCGGTGGGTTTGACGCGGCCGATGATGCTTTCCTGTTCCTGCAACGGCGTGCGATCCCAGCGTTCGACGAAGTTGCGAATGATGCGCACCGCCTGGTAGCTGCCATGGGCGGCCCAGGCCGGTTCATCGCTGCCGGGCTGGACCCAGACGATCTGGTCCATGGTCTTGGCATTGTTGGAATCCGGATTGGCCGAACCATCGCGAAAGCCGAGGAAGTTACGCGCGCTCTGCGCCGGCTCGCCGGGTTTGGTCGGTGCCTGGGGCGGCACACTGCCTTCCTGTTTCCAGCGCACCAGCAGCAGGTCGGGCAGATTTTTCACGATGTCGCGCAGGGCATGGATATTGGTGTCGGTCGTGTTGGAGCAGAACTGCAGGCTCAGGTCGCCGTGGCACTGCGCCGGCTCCAGCGCATCATTGGGGAAACCGACCATGCGGCTCAGCCGCTTGGGCTTGACCGCTGCAAGGCCGAAGCGCTCATCAAACAGCGACTCGCCGACCGACACGGTGATGGTCAGGTTGTCCGGCGTGACCACCGGCCCAAGGATGCCGGAATCGGTGGGCGGCAGTTTCGGGTCGACCTGGGGCACGGTGCCGCCGGTCATCAGAAAACGGATGCGCTCGTTGAGGGTATGAAACAGCCGCTCCAGGTCTTCGCGGTCGCTGGCCAATACGTCGAATGCCACCAGCATGCCGCAGGCCGGGCGGGGGGTAACGATGCCGCTCTGGTGCGTGCCGAAAAAATCGTGGTGGTCCTGGGTCTTGTCACTGCGCGGTGCGGTGGTGACCTGTTCGGCCGCGGCGGCCATCGCCGGGCAGCTCAGGCTGCTGCCGGCAATCGCAGCGCCGGTGGCGGCCATGCCCAGCAGGACACGGCGGCGTTGTGCGGAAAACTGCTCTGAATCACTCATGTATGCGTTCGTCTCACTGCAGGCCGGAAAGGCCAAGGGCGGGGTCGATTCCATCGAGTGCGGCGGCCAGTGCCTTGGCCTTGTCGGCGATCTGCTTGCGCTGATCAACGGTGATGCTGTCGTAGCGGGCGTAACCGTTATCCACCTTGAACCCCTGGAGTTCGCTGTCGAAGGCGGCGAGGGCGCTGTCGATAGTGGGCAACAGGTCGGCGGCGGACTTGCTCAGCAGTGGTCGCATCAGCTCCACCACTTTGTGCGCGACCTGGAGGTTGGCGGCAAACCCGTTGAGGTCGATATGGCTGTAGCGTTCCTCTTCACCGCTGGCCGCACGTACATCGGCCAGGCTGTTGAGGTTGCGCACCACAATGCTCACCAGTTGCTCCGGCGGCAGGGACTGGGCCAGCAACTGCTGCTTGAGCGTGGTGACGTCGGCCACTAGGCGCTGCGCAATCGGCGCCAGGCCATCGAGGCTGCGCTGCTGGAACAGGCTGTATTCCAGGCGGTGGAAGCCACTGAAGGCCGGGTCTTGCTCGCGTTTTTCAAAGTAATCGGCGCGCGCGTTGATCGCGTTGTCCAGTTCGGCCAGGCGCTGAGCAGCCGGCGCCAGGCGCTGGTAGGCCTCACGCGCCGGCACATACAGCGCCTGGGCTTGGGCCAGGTCGCCGGCGTCGATGGCTTGTTGCAGCGCCGTTGTCGTCTTGACCAGCGCGCTGCCCTGGCCGCTCAGGTACACGCGAAATTCCGACAGTGGTCCGATAAAAGCCACCATCGACGGTTTGGCCTTGGCCTGGGCGTCGGACTGCGCAGTCGGCGTTACCCGCAAGGTGCCGCGCGGGTTGCTCAGCAGCCCGCAGGTGATTGCGTAGTCGCCGGGCTGCAGGTTGGCGTTGATCACCTGGCTCAGGCCCGGCGCAATGTTCTCGCGCTCCTCGACCACCAGCACGCCATCGAGGATTTCCCACTCCACGGCGCGGTCCGAACGGTTGACGATGCGAAAGCTCGCGCGGCCGGCCGGCACGGTGAGCGCATTGGGCTCGCAGGCATGGCCGTGGAGGGTCACGGTGATTTCATTGTGGTTGGCCTGGCGTTTGCCTGCGGCCAATTGCGAGGCGTAGTAGAACAAACCACCGGCGGCGATCATCACGACCACCGAGCCCGCCACGGCCCAGCGCAGGGCGCGGGACGGCGGGGCGGGTTGAGGCGTTGGGCTGGACAAGAGACGGTCCTTACTGACTGGAAGCGGAAGAGGATTGGACGACGGGCGTAGCAGGCGATGCGGGCAGGAAAAACATCACCAGTGCCACCACCAGGTAAATCAGATAGGCGCCAAGGGTGCTCACGGTCGGCGCTTCCTGGTAGCCGAACATCCCGGCCAGTACCGAGCCCAGCGGGCTGTCCATTGGCAGCGCGCTGCTGAAATCGAACAGCACGGTTTGCAGGTGGTTCCACACACCGGCTTCATGCAGGGCCTGCACCGAGTTGGCGAGGATGCCGGCGGCCACCACCAGGATGAACAGGCCGGTCCAGCGGAAGAACGCGCCGAGGTTCAGGCGCATGCTGCCGCTGTAGATCAGGAAACCGACGATGATCGCCAGGATCAGGCCGAGCAGCGCACCGATCGGCGCGCCAGGGCCTTCGCTCTGCTGGAACACCGCCAGCAGGAAAAACACGGTTTCCAGGCCTTCGCGGGCCACGGCGAAAAACACCATCAGGATCAAGGCCGTGACCTGGTGCCGGGAACCGGTCAGGGCGTGATCGAGGGAGGCGTGCAGCGAGTGCTTGATCGAGCGGGCCACCTTGCGCATCCAGAACACCATCGAGCTGAGGATGCCCACGGCCACCAGTCCGACAATGCCTTCGAACAATTCCTGCTGCTTTTGCGGAAACTCGGCACTCACCAGTTCCAATCCACCGCCCACCAGCAAGGCCAACGCAGCGGCGAGAAACACCCCGATCCACACCGCCGGCATCCACTGGCCACGGCCGGTTTGCTGCAGGTAACTGGCGATGATGCCAACGATCAACGCGGCCTCAATGCCCTCGCGCAGCATGATGAGAAAGGGGACAAGCATTCGGCACCACAGGGTAATTAGGTAGGGTGCTAAGTTGTAACATAATGATACTCATTACTAAACAGGAAAACTTGACGTTTGCTGAACCCTGGCTGAACGGTGGTGGCAAAGCGCAAGCGCCCTTATGATGCTCGCCATCTCCAGTGTGATCGGATTGCCCCGTAGCCCATGTCGGAAAAAGACACCATCTCTGTCCACCTTGTGCGCGAGGCTTTGTTGCAGAGCTGCGCGCCGGGCGCCGCTACGCTTGAGGCCCTGAGCAAGGTCGGCATCGACCCGGCGCTGCTGGAGCAGCCGCTCGCCCGCGTTCCCGCCACAGCCTATGCGCGCCTGTGGCGTCTGCTCGCACGGCGCAGCGACGATGAGTTCTTCGGCATGGACCCGCGCAAGCTCAAGTCCGGCAGCCTGGCGTTCCTGTGTCGCGCCGCAATGGCGCAACCGAACCTGGGCGCGAGCCTGGAAACCGGCCTGGGTTTTCTGTCCTTGATGCTGGAGCAGATGCCCGCTCAACTGGTGCGCCAACAAAGCCTGGCCGAAATCGTGTTGCTCGAACCCGCTCCTAAACGCGCGTTTACCTATTTCACCTATTGGATGATCGTGCACGGCGTCGCCTGTTGGCTGGCGGGCCGGCGTATCCCGATCCTGGCCATTGAGCTGCGGTGTCCGCAACCGGCCTTTTATGACGATTACCGGGTGATGTTCTCCGACAACTTGCGCTTCGACCGGCCGCGCACGCGCATGATCTTCTCCGCCGATTGCCTGGACCTGCCGATCAAGCGCAGCCCCGAAGAGCTCAAGCGCTTCCTCGCGCATGCGCCAGCCAACATTCTGGTCAAATACCGCGATCCGCAAAGCCTGGCCACGCGCATCAAACACGACCTGCGCCAACTGCCGCCCGACACCTGGCCGAAAACCGACGGCCTCGCGGCGTCGCTGTGCGTGTCCGCCTCGACCCTGCGACGCCGTCTGGCTGAAGAAGGGCAGACCTACCTGGGTCTCAAGGACAACGTGCGTAAAGAGTTGGCCATCGTATGGTTGGCCGAACCGCAGATCAGCTTTGCCGAGATTGCCGCGCGGTTGGGATTTGCAGACACCAGTTCGTTTTATAAAGCCTTTCGCAAATGGTCCGGATCAAATCCGGGCCATTATCGCAGTTTGATCCTGAACGAAATAATGCCTGGCAAGTAGTGCCAGTGTGGGACCAGAACGTCGCTGACAGCGTCATTCTTTTAGGAATTTGCCACGTAGCTCCTTTCCCAAGACCCAAAAAAAGCCCCGCGACCGAATGGGGCGCGGGGCTAAAAATTGGCTGGATGCGACCAACCAAAGGAGCTCTTTACATTACTTCGCGTTCGCGATGACCGTATCCGGCTGCCAGCCACCGCCCAGCGCCTTGTAGATCGCGACAATCCCGCGATACAGGTCCACTTCGGCCTGAGCCTGGGCGTCTTCGGCGGCCAGACGTTCCCGTTGGGCATCAAGCAACACCAAAAAGTCCACCGTGCCTTCGCGATAACGAATGGCCGCGAGGTCGGCGGCGGCGCGGCTGGACTCACTCTGACGGATCAACGACAGCAACCGCTGTTGGCGTTTGCCGTAATCACTGAAAGCATTTTCCGATTCTTCCAATGCCAGCAGCACCTGTTGCTCATAGGTCGCCAGCGCGCCATCGGCCTCGGCGTCCGCGCCGCGCAAGCGCGCACGCACGCTGCCCAGGTCGAACGCCGCCCAGGTAATGCTTGGGCCGAGCGCCCAGGCATTGGCTGCCGATGAGCCAATCTGCGAACCGCGCCCGGCGGTGAAGCCGAGGAAGCCGCTGAGGCTGACCCGTGGGAACAGATCGGCCTTGGCCACGCCAATGCGGGCGGTGGCGGCGGCCAGCTTGCGTTCGGCGCTGAGGATGTCCGGACGCCGTTGCAGCAGTTGCCCCGGGTCGCCGATCGGCAGCGCCTTGGCAATCGCCGGCAGGTCTTTGGGGCTCAGGTCGACGCTGAGCTTGTCCGGGCGCTGGCCGAGCAGGGTGGCGATGCGGTTGCGCTCGCGCACCTGTTCGGCCTGCAGCTGCGGCACGCTGGCTTCCACCGAGGCCAGGCGTGCATCGGCGCGCTCCACATCGAGCTGGTCGCCCACGCCGGCATCACGCAGGCTCACCGTGATGCTGCGTGAGTCCTGCTGGTTCTTCAGATTGTCCAGGGCAATGCGTTCGCGCAGTTGCGCACCGCGCAACTGGCCGTAGGCATCCACCAGTTCGGCAATCATGCTCACTTGCAACTGGTACAGGTCGGCCTCGGCTGCCTGCTGGTCGGCGTCGCTGGCTTCCAGATTGCGCTGGATGCGGCCGAACAGGTCCAGCTCCCAGGCCATGTCCAGCCCCAGGTCATAACGCTCGCTGTTGACGCGCCGAGTGGTCTGGCCAGGGATCTGCCCCTTGGCCAAGTCACTGCTGGCGCGGCTGGTGATGGTCGGCATGGCGTCATTGCTGGCGTCATCACGAATCGCCCGGGCCGCACGCAGACGGGCAAACGCCACGCGCAGGTCACGGTTGCCTTGCAGCGACTGAGTCACCAACTGATTGAGGGTCGGGTCCTCGAACTGCTGCCACCAGATACCTTCGAACTTGGCGTGATCGTATTGCTTTGCGTCTGCAGCGGCGGTGATGTTCGCCGCCTCCGGCGTCTGGGTTTTGTAGTCCGGGCCGACGGCGCAGGCGGCGAGCGCCAGTACCAGCAGGCTCGGCAGGAATAGTTTCACGCTCATGGCTGTGTCTCCAGCTTCAAGGCCTTGGCCGCTTTGCGCGCCTGGCTGCGCTCCACATAGCGACGAATGAGTACGTAGAACACCGGCGTCAGCAACAGGCCGAAGAAGGTCACCCCGATCATCCCGGAGAACACCGCCACGCCCATGGCATGGCGCATCTCGGCACCGGCACCGCTGGACAGCACCAGTGGCACCACACCCATGATGAAGGCGAACGAGGTCATCAGGATCGGCCGCAGACGCAGGCGGCAGGCTTCGAGCACCGCAGCCAGCGGGTCAAGGCCCTCGGCCTGTTTGTCCTTGGCGAACTCGACGATCAGAATCGCGTTCTTGCACGCCAGGCCCACCAGTACGATCAGACCGATCTGGGTGAAGATGTTGTTGTCGCTGCCCGAGATGATCACCCCGGTGATCGCCGACAGCAGGGTCATCGGCACGATCAGGATCACCGCCAGTGGCAGGCTCCAGCTTTCGTACTGCGCGGCCAGCACCAGGAACGCCAGCAGCACGCAGAGCGGGAACACGAACAGCGCGGTGTTGCCCGAGAGGATCTGCTGATAGGTCAGGTCGGTCCACTCGTAGGTCATGCCATTGGGCAGTTCATCCTTCAACAGTTTTTCAATCGCCGCTTGAGCCTGGCCGGAGCTGTAGCCCGGTGCGGCGTTGCCGTTGATCTCTGCGGTGATAAAGCCGTTGTAGTGCATCACGCGGTCGGGCCCCGAGGTGTCGCTGACCTTGATGAAGGTCGCCAGCGGGATCATCTCGCCCTTGTTGTTGCGCACTTTCAACTGGCCGATCTGGTCTTCGTCCTGGCGGAACTGCTGTTCAGCCTGCACGTTGACCTGGTAGGTGCGGCCAAAGCGGTTGAAGTCGTTGGCGTACAACGAGCCCAGGTAGATCTGCAGGGTGTCGAAGATGTCGCTGATCGCCACGCCGTGGGTCTTGGCCTTCTCACGGTCGATGGCGGCATCGACCTGGGGCACGTTGACCGTGTAGCTGGTGAACAGGCCGAACAGCTCCGGCACGCCACGGCTCTTGGTGATGATGTTCTGCACTTCCTTGTACAGCTCGTCGTAGCCCAGGTTGCCACGGTCTTCGACCTGCAGGCGGAAGCCGCCGATGGTGCCCAGGCCCTGTACCGGCGGCGGTGGGAAGATCGCCATATAGGCTTCCTGGATGCCGGCGTACTGGCCGTTCAAGGCACCGGCAATCGCACCGGCGGACAGGCTCGCGTCCTTGCGCTCATCGAACGGCTTCAAGGTCACGAACACGATGCCGTTGTTCGGGCTGTTGGTAAAACCGTTGATCGACAGGCCCGGGAAGGCGATGGCACTTTCCACGCCCGGCTGTTTCAAGGCGATGTCGGACATGCGCTTGATCACCGCTTCAGTACGGTCCAGGCTGGCGGCGTCCGGCAATTGCGCGAAGGCCACCAGATATTGCTTGTCCTGGGCCGGCACGAAACCGGTGGGGGTGTGGGCAAAGCCGAACCAGGTCAGTACCATCAACCCTGCGTACAGGAACAACGCGATACCGCTGCCGCGAATCACCCGGCGCACGGTGCCGACGTAACCGTGGCTGGCTTTCTCGAAGAAGCGGTTGAACGGACGGAACAGCCAGCCGCCGAACAGTTTGTCGAGCACTTTGGAGAAGCGGTCCTTCGGTGCGTCATGGCTGCGCAGCAACACGGCGGCCAGGGCAGGGGACAGGGTCAGCGAGTTGAACGCCGAGATCACCGTGGAAATCGCAATGGTCAGGGCGAACTGTTTGTAGAACTGCCCGGTCAGGCCGCTGATGAACGCCGCCGGAATGAACACTGCACACAGCACCAGCGCCGTGGCGATGATCGGGCCGGTCACTTCGCTCATGGCCTTTTCCGTGGCCGGGTAGGGGTCCAGCCCCAGCTCGATATTGCGCTCGACGTTCTCCACCACCACGATGGCGTCGTCCACCACGATACCAATGGCCAACACCAGGCCGAACAGCGACAGCGCATTGAGCGAAAAGCCGAACAGGTGCATCACCGCAAAGGTCCCGATCAACGAGACCGGCACCGCCACCAGCGGAATGATCGACGCGCGCCAGGTCTGCAGGAACAGGATCACCACCAGCACAACCAGGATCAACGCTTCGAACAGGGTATGCACCACCGCTTCGATGGAGCCGCGCACGAACACCGTCGGGTCGTAGGCGATGCGGTAATCCATGCCTTCGGGGAAGCTCTTCTTCAGCTCCGCCATCTTGGCGCGCACTTCGTTGGAGATGTCGATGGCGTTGGAGCCAGGGCGCTGGAAGATCGGGATCGCCACGGCCGGCTGGTTGTCGATCAGCGAGCGCAGGGCGTATTGGCTGGAGCCCAGCTCAACCCGTGCGACGTCCTTGAGACGGGTGATCTCGCCGTTGTCACCGGCGCGGATCACGATGTTCTCGAACTCTTCTTCAGTGACCAGACGACCCTGGGTGTTCACCGACAGCTGGAAGCTGGTGTCGTTGGGCGCAGGCTGCGCGCCCAGGGCACCGGCCGCTACCTGGCGGTTCTGTTCGCGAATCGCCGTCACCACATCGGTGGCGGTCAGGTTGCGCGAGGCGGTCTTGTTCGGGTCCAGCCATACGCGCAGGGAGTAGTCGCCCATGCCGAACAACTGCACGTCGCCGACGCCGCCGAGGCGGGCCAGTTCGTCCTTGATATTGAGGATCGCGTAGTTGGACAGGTAGAGCATGTCGTAGCGCTGATCGGGCGAGGTAACGTGCACCACCATGGTCAGGTCCGGGGAGGCCTTGTCCACGGTGATGCCGATGCGTGTCACTTCCTCGGGCAGTTTTGGCTGAGTGCGTGTCACGCGGTTTTGCACCTGCACCTGCGCGTTGTCCAGGTCGGTGCCCAGGGCGAAGGTGATGGTCAGGGTCAGCTTGCCGTCAGCGGTGGATTGCGAGGACATGTACAGCATGTTCTCGACGCCGGTGATTGCTTGCTCCAGCGGCGCGGCCACGGTTTCGCCGATGACCTTGGGGTTGGCGCCGGGGAAGTTGGCGCGTACCACCACGGTGGGTGGCACCACTTCCGGGTATTCGCTGATCGGCAATTGAAACAGCGAGATTGCACCCGCGATCAGGATCAACAGCGACAGCACCGCTGCGAAGATCGGCCGCGAAATGAAGAACTTGGAAAAATTCATCTTGAGTCGTATCCCTTAACCGCGTGGAGTCGCGACAGCAGCGAGCTTGGGCGCGGTTTTTTCCGGCGCCACCTGTTCGAGGTTGCTGGCTTCAAGCGCTTGTCGTTGTTGGGCGAGGGCGGCGAGGGTTTCCTGGCTGGCCATCGGGATGGTCTCCGGGGAAACCGGCGTACCCGGGCGCACGCGCTGCAGGCCTTTGACCACAATGGTGTCGTCCCTGCCCAGGCCGCTGCGCACGATGCGCAAGCCTTCGATCTTCGGCCCCAGCTCCACGGCGCGATAGGCCGGCTTGTCGCCTTCCATCACCAGCACGAACTTCTTGCCAAGGTCGGTGCCCACGGCCTCGTCGTTGATCAGCACGGCAGAATAGGTGCCGCTGCCCACCAGCTTGAGGCGGGCATACAGGCCAGGGGTGTATTCGCCCTTGCTGTTATCGAACACGGCGCGCCCGCGAATGGTGCCGGTGGCCGGGTTGACCTGGTTGTCGACGAAGTTCATCTGGCCCAGGTGCGGGTTGCCGGCCTCATTGGACAGGCCCAGGTACACCGGGGTGGTCGCGCCACGGCGGCCCTGGCGCGCCAGCTCGGTGTACTTGAGGTACACGCGCTCGTCGGCGTCGAAGTAGGCATACACCTTGTCGGTGGAAACCACGCTGGTCAGCGCGGTGGTATCGGCCGTTACCAGGTTGCCGGCGGTGATCTCCGCGCGGCTGACCCGGCCGCTGATCGGCGAGGTCACGCGGGTAAAGCTCAGGTTCAGTTTGGCCAGGTCCAGCTGCGCCTGGATCCCGGCGACGGCAGCGCGGGCTTCCTGGGCGGCGGTGGTGCGCGAGTCGGCCAGTTCGGCGGAAATCGCATTGCTCTGGCGCAGACGGTCACCGCGCTGGGCTTCGTTGTCACTGCGGTTGGCGGCGGCCTTGGTCTGTTGCAACTGGGCTTCAAGCTGGCGCACTTGCGCCTGGAACGGGCGCGGGTCGATCTGAAACAGCAGGTCGCCTTTCTTGACCAAAGCGCCTTCGGTAAAAGCGACTTGATCAATCTGGCCAGAGACCCGAGGACGAATCTGCACAGTTTCCGGGGCTTCGAGACGGCCGGTGAATTCGTCCCACTCGTTGACCGGTTGTTCCAGCACCTTGGCCACGCTGACTTTCGCCGGTGGCATGGCGGCGGCCTGATCGGGGGTCTTGCCGCAGGCGCTCATCACCACCACGGCCAATATCGCCAGGGGGAAGCGCAAGTGTTTGAGTGACTGTTCCATGAGGTGCATCCGCCAATGTATTTGAGATGGGCGGATCATGCGCGGGGTAGGGGTATGTCACGAATCGAATGAGGCGAAGGTGACTATCATTCGGAATGATATAAGCAGGAGGGGGGATGCTGGCTTGGGCCTGGGTACCTATCCGTTACCTCAGCAATGGATATGCCGTCTCATCACCCCTGGCCAAACAAGTCATAAGCATCAAGCAACCGATAAGCAATCTCCGGCCGTTTCTCCAGGCCCCGGCGAATCGCCGCCGGAATCGCCTGCCGTGTCTTGCGGCACATTCCCTGCAGTTCATCGATGACAATCTGAATTCCCCGCATGCTCCTGACCTCGGTATGCCCGGGCGCCACCTGCACGCGAATCCCCAGCAGCTCATACATGCGCTGCTGCATGTGCTCCAGGTCCTGCAGACTCTTGAGATCTTCCAGCCGGGCAAGCAGCTTTTTTTCTTCCTGACGCGTCAGGCCAAGCACCCGCAGGTCCGCACCCGGCGCCTGCAGCAGCTGTTCACGGGCGCAAATACAGGCGCCGGGTGGGCAGGGTTGGCGAATTGTCATGTGCATTCCCTCCCCATTGCGGCGCCACCGACTTAATAGGTCAGCGCAACGCCCAGGCTGCCCAGGGCTTTCCAGTAATCAGGATAGGTCTTGGCCACGCAGTCCGGGTCCTGGATGCGAATGCCCGCGACCTTCAGCCCCGCCAGCGCAAAGCACATGGCGATGCGGTGGTCGGCGTGGGTGTCGATCAGCGCATTGCAGGAAGTGCCGGCCAGCGCCGGGTCGGCGGCTACCAGCAAGTCATCGCCCTCAATGGTCGCCAGGCCCGGGCGGATTTCGTTGAGGCCGTCGTGCAGGGCCTGCACGCGGTCACATTCCTTCACGCGCAGGTTGGCCAGTTCAGTGAAGCGTACCGGGGTGTTGTTGAAGGCGGCCAATACCGCCAGGGTCGGGATCGCGTCCTGCATCTGCGAGCCCACCACGGTGGCCGGCATGTTCGGAAACTGCGCGATCACCGCCTGGGCCCTGGCGTCCGGCTGGGTGAAATCCTGCGCGGCCACGCCGATATCGATACGGCCGCCGGTTAACACTTCGGCCGCCCACAGGTAGGTGGCGGCGGACGCATCCGGCTCGATCAGGTAGTCATGGGCACGGTAGCCGGTCGCGGCGACGCGCCAGGTGCTGTCGTCGACTACCTCCACCTGCGCGCCGAATGCGCGCATGCAGTCCAGCGTCAGGTCCACATAGCCACGAGCGCCAATGTCCTTGCCGGTCAGTGCCACTTCAATCGGTGCTTCGCCGCACGCCGCCAGCATCAGCAGCGCCGAGACGTACTGGCTGGACAAGCCGCCGTCGATCTCGAAGCGCTTGGCCTGCACCTTGCCCACGCCGTGTACGGTCACCGGCGGGCAGCCGGTGGGGCTGTCGACCTGAATGCCGTTCTGCCCGAGGGCGGTCAGCAGCGGGCCGATCGGGCGTTTTTGCATGTAGGTGTCGCCGTCCAGCACGACGCTGCCTTGCACGGTGGCCACAGCGGCGGTGAGAAAGCGCATCGCCGTGCCGGCATTGCCGAGAAATAGCGGTTGCAGGGGCCGTTGCAGCTTGCCGGAACCGGTCACCACAAAGGTGGTGTCATCCGGCTCATCGATGGTCACGCCCATCTCGCGCAAGGCCACCGACATATGCCGGGTGTCATCGCTTTTCAGCGCGCCGGTCAGGCGACTGGTGCCGGTGGCCAGGGCGGCCAGCAACAGGGCGCGGTTGGTGATGGATTTGGAGCCGGGGGGCGCGACCTTGCCGTTCAGGGGGAAATTGGGCGGGGTAACGGTCACGGTTTTCTGCGAACTCAAGGTGCAAGGCTCCTGATCAGGGCAAGGTGGCACGGAGTGGCCGACGGGCGGACTCGAATAATCGGCCAAAGCAGCGGTGCTTGTCGAGGCTTAGCGCAAGGCCAACCAGTAATCGTGCAGGGCGCGCGCGGCCGGTTCGATCTCGCTGACGCGCTGCTGGTGCGCCTGTACATCGAGGTCGGCCGGCAGCTCGAAGTTGTCCTGCTCGGCGCACTGGGCGATTTTTTCCAGGTGCGCGGCCTGCTCGGGCGGCAGGTCAGGCCAGTGGGCGATGGCCGCGCCACGGATGTAGCCAAAGCACCACTCTTCGGCGAGGGTCAGGGTGTGGCCCTGATGCTCGGTGTCATCGAAACGGGCCTTGAACCCCCGGGCATCGTTAGCCAGTTGGGCGGCCAGGGTATTCATGTGGCGTACGCACAGTTCGAGGAAACCCTGGGCTTCGTCCGCGCTTTCCCAGGCCGGGTTGTGTCCGCCCCAGATCGCCGGGAACCACTCGCCGACATCCACCCGGGCCGGGCTCGACACCAGCGCGGTGAAGTAGCCATCGAGTTCTGCCAGGTTGAGTACCGAATGGTCGTCGCCGTATTTGAGCAGGGTTTCGTCGATAAAGTCGAAATCGGCCAGGGCGAGAGGGTGGCTGTGCATGGGCATGTCCTTTGAGCATGGAGCGCCGCGAGCGGGCGGCTTAAAGCGCGAAGGATGGCGGGTGCGCGGGGTTTTATCCAGCATTTTCCCAGCGGCTCGGTGCCCATGGCGCCGATAAGGGCGCGTCCGGCTTTTGGCCGATGCGCCCTTGCGCAGCCTTGTTATAGTCTGGCCCTTATCAATCGTCAGTCAGGGATCACTGCCATGTCCGAATACCAAGCCTTCGTTGTCGAACTCAGCGGCAACGTTGCCCATGTGCAGATCAATCGCCCGGAAAAGATCAACGCGATGAACGCGGCATTCTGGCGTGAAATCGTCGAGATCTTTCAATGGGTCGAAGACACCGACGCCGTGCGCGCCGTGGTACTCAGCGGTGCGGGCAAGCATTTCTCGTCGGGTATCGACTTGATGCTGCTGGCCCAGGTGGCCAATGACCTGGGCAAGGACGTGGGGCGTAACGCACGGCTGCTGCGGCGCAAGATCCTCGAGCTGCAAGCCTCGTTCAACGCGGTGGACAATTGCCGCAAGCCGGTGCTGGCGGCGATCCAGGGCTACTGCATCGGCGGCGCCATCGACCTGATCAGCGCCTGCGACATGCGTTACGCCGCCGAGGATGCGCAATTCTCCATCAAGGAAGTCGACATTGGCATGGCCGCTGATGTCGGCACCCTGCAACGCCTGCCGCGCATCGTCGGTGACGGCATGCTGCGCGAACTGGCCTACACCGGCCGTCAGTTCGGCGCCGAAGAAGCGCGCAGCATTGGCCTGGTGAACCGTGTGTACCCCGATCACGCCAGCCTGTTGGCCGGGGTCCTGGAGATTGCCCGCGAGGTTGCCGCCAAATCGCCAATTGCCGTGACTGGCACCAAGGCCATGCTCAGCTACATGCGGGACCACAGCGTCAATGACGGTCTGGAATACGTTGCCACCTGGAACGCGGCTATGTTGCAATCCAACGATTTGCGCGTGGCCATCGCGGCCCATATGAGTAAACAGAAACCCGACTTTGTGGATTGACCGACATGACTCCAGGCTGGATTACCACAACGCTGCTGGACAACGAGACTCCCGGTGGCTGGGCCGTTGCGCGCAGCCGCGAGGGCTTTTTACAGGACGCCAATGGCCCGCTGTTTCCGCGTGAATGGCTCAAGCGCCAGGACCTGTCGGTGTTCGCCGAGCACGGTATCGGCCACCTCGATGGCGAGCCGGTGTACCTGCTGGAGCTCAACAGTGCCGCCGACGTGCCAGGCTGCAGTTGGCAGGGCCTGCGCGGCTTCATGCTGCAGGGCGATCACACCCTGTACAAGGTGCTGGGTTATGCGGCGCAAATCGGCACCTGGGCGCGTGAGCACCGTTTCTGCGGCAGTTGCGGTCAGCCCATGGTCCAGGTGCCGCGCGAGCGCGCGATGTTCTGCCCGCCCTGCGATTTGCGCAGTTACCCGCGCATTTCGCCGAGCATGATCGTGCTGGTGACCCGCGGCGACGAGATTCTGCTGGCGCGTTCACCGCGCTTTGTCACGGGGGTGTACAGCACGCTGGCGGGGTTTGCCGAGCCGGGCGAGTCGGCCGAGGAGTGCCTGATTCGTGAGGTGCGTGAAGAAGTGCAGGTGGAGGTGAAGAACATTCAGTACAGGGGCAGCCAATGCTGGCCGTTTCCCCACTCGATGATGCTGGGCTTTCATGCCGAATACGCCGGCGGCGAGATCGTGCCCCAGGCCGACGAGATAGAGGACGCGCAGTGGTTCAATATCCACGCGTTGCCGCCGTTGCCCGCGTCGCGCTCGATTGCGCGCTATCTCATCGACCTGTACCTGGCCCGTCGCCTAGGCCACGCTGAACCAGTGTTGCCAGGCTAGGCGTACGGTCAGACCGAGCACCACGGTGATGAACACCGGGCGAATGAATTTGGCGCCGCCGCTGATTGCGCTGCGTGCGCCAAAGAATGCACCGCACATCACCGACAGGCCCATGGCCAGGCCGACGATCCAGTCCACCGATCCGTTGATGATGAACACCGTCAGCGCCGCCGCGTTGCTGACGAAGTTCATGCTGCGCGCCACGCCGCTGGCTTTCACCAGGTCGATGGGGTGCAACAGCATCGTGCTGACGGTCCAGAACGCGCCCGTGCCGGGCCCGGCCACGCCGTCGTAGAAACCCAGACCGAAGCCCTGGGTGGCCTGCCATTTCTTCCTGATCGGCGCATCGGCATCCAGCGGCGCCTTGGGCGTTCCGCCGAACAGCAGATACACACCACAGGCGAAAACAATCACCGGGAGCATCTTGTTCAGCGTTTCGGCGGGCAGGTAATGCGCGACCACGGCGCCGGTCAGTGCACCAATCAGGGTGCCGACGATGGCGTGCACCCACTGGCGCGGATGGAACAGCTTGCGCCGGTAGAAGGTGAAACTGGCGGTGGCCGAGCCGAAGGTCGAGCTGAGCTTATTGGTGCCCAGCACCAGGTGCGGCGGCATGCCGGCCGTGAGCAGGGCAGGCGTGGTGAGCAAGCCGCCACCGCCGGCGATGGCGTCGATAAAACCGGCGACAAAGGCAACCACGGCGAGGATGGCCAGGGTGGTGAGGTCTACGCTGAGTTCGAAGGGCATGGGCAGTCGACTTGGGTTGGCGGGCACAACGGGGTGGCTGTGACAAACGGCGCTATCTTACCTGACCGTCAGGCTTTCAATCGCAAAACTGTAATCAAAAAACGGACCTCTATACACTTCCTGCCTGGCCACGGGAGAACCGCCATGCCCCTCGCAAAAATCGCCATCGCCTCATTCGATGTCGACGCCCAGAAAAGCTTCACGCCACTGTGCCCCAATGAGTTGCCGGTGGCCGGTGGTGACCAGATCGGCGCCGAGCTCAACTACATGGCCAGCCTTGCCGGTCATCGTATTGGCAGCAAGGACGCGCACACCCCGCACGCACCCTGGGTAGTCTCTCGGCACAGCGAAATGCTGCAGCCCACGGGCCTGGCGCATGCCGATGTCACCTGGGTCAACCACTGTGTGCCTGGCACCGAGGGCTTCACCCTGCTGGATGAACTGCCCACGCCCTACGACTACGATTACTTCGTCTGGAAAGGCGTCGAACCCGACCTGCATCCCTACGGTGCCTGTTACCACGATCTGCATGACAAGCTCTCCACGGGCGTCATCGAGTACCTCAAGGCTCACAGCGTGCAGCGGGTTATCGTCGGCGGCCTGGCTCTGGACTACTGCGTCAAGATCACCGCCCTGCAACTGCTCAAGGCGGGTCTGGCGGTGGTGCTGCACCTGCCGGCCTGCCGCGCGATCACGCCGGAGGGCGGCCTGGATGCCGTCGATCAGTTGCTCACGGCAGGCGCCGTCATCAGCCGGACCCGTGAAGAACTGGCCGCGACGCTCGTACGTTCCCATTCCTGCGATTGATCAGACGGCCAAAAAAAGATAACGGGACCTATGGCGGTCAGCGGGTCGCCACGCTGAAAAAGGCTACCTTGGTGCTCAACCTGTCCGCCAGTTCCGCCAGTTCCTGGTTGGCGTTTTCCACCACTTCGGAGCCAACTGCCGATTGCACGGTGGAACTGTGGATACGCGTGACGTTCTGCGCGACCTCTTCGGCGGCGGCGCTCTGCTGCACCGAGGCGCTGGCGATCTGCGCGTTCATGGTGTTGATCGCGCCGACTTCCTCGCTGATCTTGCCCAATGACACTTGCGAATCGCGGGTCTGGCCGACCGTGGTCTGGGCCAGGGCGCGGCTGCGCTGCATGATGTCGGCGGCGCTCTGAGTGCCGCTTTGCAGTTTGCCGATCATGTCGCGGATCTCCTGGGTGGACTCCTGAGTGCGAGTTGCAAGCGAGCGCACTTCGTCGGCCACCACCGCAAAGCCGCGGCCATGTTCACCGGCGCGTGCGGCTTCAATCGCGGCGTTCAGGGCGAGCAGGTTGGTCTGCGCGGCAATCGAGTTGATCACCTCAATCACCGTTTCGATGCTTTCGCTGTCGCTGGACACCTGATTCACGCGGGTAGTGGCCTGTTCGAGAATTTCCGCCAGTTCTTCAATCGCCACGCTCACTTCACCCACCAGACGGTGGCCGCTGTTGACTTCGGCATCGGCCTGCAGGGTGGCCCTGGCGGCGGCCGAGGCGTAGCCCGATACCTCATTGACCGACGCGGCCATTTGCGTAATGGCGGCGGCCACATGCTGGGCTTCGCTGGTTTGCAGGGTGATCTGCTGGCGGTTGTCGCCAGCCGCAGACAACAGGGTCACCGATGAATCCCGCAAGGCCTGGGCCGATGCGCGCACTTCGGTGATGGTGTCGCCCAGGCGAATCAGGGCATTTTTGAGAATGCCCATTACGCTGTCGGGGTGACGCGTCTCGATACGCTGGTTCAAGTCACCCTGAGCCAGGCGCCGGATCGCCTCGGCCACTTCTTCCGGCTCGGCACCGAGGGTGGCCTTGACCTTGCGGATGATCAGCAGCGACACCAGTACGCTCAACACAATCGCCACGGCGCTGGCCAGCAGCATCAATATCGCGAAGTTGCTCGCTGCGGTTTGCACCGAGCCAAGCTGGTGCCGGATCCGCGCCTCTTCAAAGTCAATCAATGCGTTGACGCGTTTGAGCCACTCGGAATAGAGGTCTGAACTCTGGGCCAGCAACAGCGCCTGTGCGCCGGCGATGTCGTTATTGCGGCGCAGGCTGATGACGCGCTCCGAAGACGCCAGGGTCTGCGTCTCGATAGCCTTGATATCGTTCAGCAGGCGGGTTTCCTCGGCGCTGGCGCCGCCGTTGCCGAACAGGCGGTCGAGTGGCAGGGCGGCGTCCTGATAGTCTCGCTTGAGCTGGTCGATCTCGGCCAGGTGCCGATTGAGCGCGGTCTCATCCGTGACCAGTACCGCATCGCGAATAGCGATGGCGCGGTTGTGCACGCTGCCTCGAAAATTGATGGCGTAGCGCTGGGCCACGGCGGCTTTTTCGGCGACGTCCTTGAGCGTGCTGTCGATAAAGCCCACGCGCTGGATACCCACGGCGGTGATCAGCACCAACAGTGACAGGGTGGAAGCAAAGCCCAGGCCGATACGCATCGCCAGCGAGACAGGTTTTTTCATGTGAGGCTCGATTCCAGAGGGATGAGAGATGATGGCTAATAGCTATTCCCGGCATGGAATCTACTCACCCGCAACCGGCGCGTCCAATCAGTAATTCGCGCACTTGTCATTGAGCAAATTGATCAAGCGCGGGAACATTGGATCCACATACGGTATAACTTGTGGATGCGTTAGTTCTTCGAGGCACCGTTTTTTCATGCAAAACCTTGTGCAACGCCCGCTGTGGCAGACCTACCTGTTCTTTCTCGCACCGATGGTGCTGTCCAACTTCCTGCAGAGCTTTTCCGGCACGTTAAACGGTATTTATGTCGGGCAAATGCTCGGCACCCAGGCGCTGGCGGCGGTGTCGGGGATGTTTCCCATCGTGTTCTTTTTCATTGCCCTGGTGATCGGCCTGGGGGCGGGCGCTTCGGTATTGATCGGCCAGGCGTGGGGGGCTGGCGAGACGGGCATGGTCAAGGTCATCACCGGTGCCACGCTGACCCTCGGCGCGCTGGTGGGGCTCATCGCGGCCGTGCTGGGCAGCCTGTTTGCGCGGCCGGCGTTGCAGGCGCTGGGTACACCGCTGGACGTGCTCGACGATGCGGTGGGTTACGCGCAGGTAATGATGTTGATCATGCCGCTGCTGCTGGTGTTCATCCTTTATACGCAGTTGCTGCGCGGGGTCAGCGACACGGTGTCGCCACTGCTGGCGCTGATGGTCTCGACCCTGACGGGGCTGCTGCTGACCCCCGCGTTGATTCGCGGCTGGATCGGCCTGCCGCCCATGGGCATCCAGAGCGCAGTCTATGCGGGGCTGGTGGGCAACACCCTGGCCATGCTGTTTTTGATCCTGCGCCTGCGCCATAAAAAGCACGTGATGGCGCCGGATCGCCAGTTGCTCGCGGCGTTACGCCTGGACCGTGCGATCCTCGGCAAGGTGCTGCGCATCGGCCTGCCGACGGGGCTGCAGATGGTGGTGCTGTCGTTGTCGGAGCTGGTGATTCTGGCACTGGTCAACGGCCACGGTTCCCAAGCCACCGCGGCCTATGGCGCGGTGACGCAGATCGTCAACTATGTGCAGTTTCCGGCGCTGTCGATTGCCATCACCGCCTCGATCCTCGGTGCCCAGGCGATTGGCGCGGGGCGTGTGGAGCGCATCGGGCCGATCCTGCGCGCCGGGCTGTTGATCAATACCTGCCTGACCGGCGGCCTGATCGTGCTGGGTTACGGCCTGTCACACTGGTTGCTGGGGTTGTTCATCACCGACGACACCGCGCGGGTCAATGCCGAACACCTGTTGCACATCATGCTGTGGAGCATCCTGGTGTTCGGCTTCCAGGCCGTGATCGGCGGCATCATGCGCGCCAGCGGCGTGGTGCTGATGCCGGTGGTGATCTCGATTGTCTGTGTGCTGTTCGTCGAGCTGCCGGTGGCGTACCTGCTCAATGCGCACTTCGGCCTCGAAGGCGTGTGGATGGCGTTTCCGGTGACCTACCTGATGATGCTCGCCCTGCAGATCGCGTACTACCGGTTGGTGTGGCGCCACAAGCAGATCAAGCGGTTGATCTGACAGACGCGCAATCAGGCTGACTCATACCTGATAGCGCGCGCTGTGGCGGTGCCATTCGTTATTGCCGGCCAGCCAGGCTTTTACGCCGGTCAGGAAGCGTTGCAGGGATGGCGAGGCGTGTTCGAGCAGTGCACGTTCCCGGGCTTGGTACTGATGCATGATGCTGTTGTGGATGTCGGCGGTCAGCCACAGGCCTTCCTGCAAGGAACAGTGCTGTTCGTGAGCCAACAATAATGGCAGGTTGAAGTCGCCTATTTGCGGCTGCGCTTCCTTGGGCGCGGAGTAGACGTCATTGGCAATGATGGTTGCACTGGCCGCCAGATTGACCACTTCGCGCACCGGCGCGGAGAAATATACAGCGGCGTCCAGTTCATAGCCGCCCACAATATCGATCAACGCCATGCAGGGTAGAAAACTGTTGACCTGTCGCTGCGCCAGGTATTCCCAGACGCAGGGCAGACTGAGTTCGATGCGCCATGAGGCTTCAGCGTTCATGGTGACGAACATGGCAATCGTCTCCAGCCGAACGCGAGCCATCTGGGGCTCGGAGCCGTAGCGCGCCAGATGACTCATATAACCTTGCAGGCCGCGCAATACCGGATCGGCGCTCAGCGCGCGTTGCAATGACAAATCGTGCGGCGAGGTCAGATAGGCCTTGTCCAGTGCCGCCAGCGCCAGCGATAGGCGCGGGCCCAGCAGCCTGGGAGCCGAGCCGCTGCGTTCATCGTCACAATACTGATCGTCCACCGCGAACAGCGCCGCTATGCATTTTGCCGACAGCAGCAGGCGGTCCGGTACGTCGGTATCGGGGTGGCAGAGCATCGCAAATCGCCCGAAATTGGAAGCGCGTACCTTGTCCGTCTGCCCCTCGAATATGCCCACCTCACTGACCCACGCCAGTAACAGGTCGTTGACGTGATTGCCAAGCGCTTCATCGATATGCGTCGGTGAAGGGCATTCCAGCGGCGGTATCTCCAGACGGAGGTTATTCATCGTGCCTGCTCCTGCGTTATAGCGTGACGGTTATTGTCGGGCGATCAACCCGTGAGGCAGTTGAAACTGAGCGTGCTCCTCGCGACCGGGCAAGGTGTGTATGTGCAACGGTTCAATGCGTGCCAGGGCTGCAATCACATCCTGCACCGAGGCCTCGGGGGTTGAAGCGCCTGCACTGATGCCAACGCTCATCTGCGGTGTAAACCAGCGTGGATCCACTTCGCTGCCGTCGGCCACCAGATAGCTGGGCGTGCCGCTGTCATTGGCCAACGTGCACAACGTCATCGCGTTGGCGCTGTTGGCATTGCCGACGATCAGTAACACATCCACTTGTGTGCAGAGTTCGCGTACGGCTCGCTGGCGATTTTGCACGGCATAGCAAATATCGCGGCTGGACGGCCCCACGATGTCGGGGTAGCGCCGTTTCAGGGCGTCGACCACCTTGCGCGTGTCGTCGACGCTCAAGGTGGTCTGGGTGAGATAAGCGAGCGGTGTACGGGGAGAAAATCCCAGTGCGTTGACCTGATCGACCGTCTGGATCAGGGTGATCGAGGCGTCTATCTGGCCCAGTATGCCGATGACCTCAGGATGTCCGGGTTCGCCGATCAGAATCAGCCGATAACCCATGGAGGCGTACTGGCGGCCATGGTTGTGCACCTTGGTCACCAGCGGACAGGTGGCATCCAGCACATGAAGATGGCGCTGCGACGCCTCCTGCTCCACAGCGCGCGTCACACCGTGTGCACTGAAAATGGTCACGGCACCACTCGGCACCTGGTCAAGCTCTTCGACAAAAATGGCGCCGTGATCCTGCAATGTCCGAACAACATGGCGGTTGTGCACGATTTCATGCCGTACGTAGACAGGGGGGCCATGTTGCTCCAGGGCCTGCTCGACCGTGTCGATGGCGCGTATCACACCGGCGCAGAAACCCCGTGGCTGAGCCAGGAAAATGTTCATGTTCGTGCACTCGCCTGGCAGGCCGACATAGCGTCGGGCGCCAGGGAACCCAACTGCTGCTCACGGGCGAATTGCTGTATTGAACGGGCGATGCCGATTGCGTCCAGGCGGTAGTGGCTTAATAGCTCGTCAGGTGTTCCATGTTCGATGAAATGGTCGGGCAAGCCCAGTTGCAGCAGCGGCGGGCGTTGTTTCAGGCCGGCCAGATACTCCAGGCAGGCTGATCCGGCACCGCCCATGATGCAGCCCTCTTCAACGGTCACCAGTGCGTCATGTGCCTGCGTGAGCGACAGGATCAGCTCGGCGTCCAGCGGTTTTATGAACCGCATATTGGCCACTGTGACATCGACCAGTGTTGCCGCTTCCAGCGCCCTTTGCGTCATTGAGCCAAATGCCAGGACGGCGATGCGCTGCCCGTGGGCCTGGGTGCTGGTGCGACGAATCTCACCTTTGCCAATCGGCAGTTCCCTCGGTTCGCAGCACGGTTTGGATGCGTTTGCTGACCCTCGTGGGTAACGCACCGCGCAGGGTCCGGATTGTTGCAGTGCGGTGTGCAGCATCTGTCGACATTCGTCTTCGTCTGCGGGGGCCATCAAGATGAGGTTGGGAATGCAGCGCAGGCAGGCAATATCGAATGCGCCCGTATGGGTTGCGCCATCGGCGCCGACGATCCCGGCGCGGTCAATGGCCAGTACCACCGGCAACTGCTGCAGGGCGATGTCATGGATCAGTTGATCGTAGCCGCGCTGCAAGAACGTCGAATAGATGGCCACCACCGGTTTCATGCCCTCGGCTGCCAAGGCTGCGGCAAACGTCAGCGCATGCTGCTCGGCAATACCGACGTCGAAGTAGCGATCGGCAAATCGACGCTCAAATTCCACCAGGCCCGATCCTTCACGCATGGCGGGGGTAATCACGACCACTCGTGGGTCGCGCTCGGCTTCATCAGCCAGCCATTGACCGAACACCTGCGTATACGTAGGTGCAGCAGGGGCCGCCGAGCGAATACCGACGATGGGGTCAAATTTCCCCGGCCCGTGATAGAGCACCGGGTCGGCCGCGGCGGGCGGGTAGCCGTGGCCTTTTTCGGTAACGATATGCAGCAATTGGGGCCCGCGACGGTCTTTCAAGGTGTAGAGCACGTCGAGCAATTGCCCGAGGTCATGCCCGTCGATGGGGCCTGTGTAGGTGAAACCCATGGCCTCGAACAGGTTTGCCGAAGGGCCGTCACTGCGCCTGGCGGCCAACGCGTCCAAGTGCTCGCGCAGCATGCCTACCGACGGCGAGATGGACAGCGCGTTGTCGTTCAGGATTACCAGCAGGGGAAGGTCCCGATACAACCCCGCGTTGTTCATGGCTTCAAAGGCCATGCCACCACTCAATGCGCCGTCACCGATCACCGCGACGCAATGCCTCTTGCGCGCGTGATGGCGGGAGGCAATGGCCATGCCCAGCGCGGCCGAGATCGAGGTGCTGGAGTGGGCGGTGCCAAAACAGTCGTAAGGGGATTCACTGCGTCGGGGGAAGCCTGAAATCCCGCCAAACTGGCGAATGGTGCCCATCTGCGCACGGCGCTCGGTCAGGATTTTATGGGCATACGCCTGGTGTCCCACGTCCCAGATAATCCGGTCGTCGGGGGTATCGAAGACGTAATGCAGGGCGATGGTCAGTTCCACAGTGCCCAGGTTCGCAGACAGATGCCCGCCAGTGGCGCTGACGCTGTTGAGGATGAAATTGCGCAGTTCATCAGCGAACGAGGCCAGCGCTTGCGTGGGCAAGGCACGCAGATCAGCAGGGTTGTCGACAGTGCCGAGGCGTTGGTTCATAGCATGACTCCGAAGTGTCTATGCCATCGGACGGTACTGCGGACCAAATGGGATTGAGGAAACGAAATGTAAACTTAGTGAATCAAGGGCAGAAAACAAGGGTTGGCCTTAGTTTGATTTCGAATTGACGTTATTCACAAGGCGATCAATGGGTTGTATACGCGCGAAGGCTAGCTTGTTGTGGCGAGCGGGCTTGCCCCGCGTTGGGGTGCGAAGCGCCCCCAATCAAGCAAAACGCGGTGTACCTGATACGGCTCAGCGTCTGGTTTTGGGGCTGCTGCGCAGCCCAACGCAGGACAAGCCTG
>NZ_CAKLBR010000020.1:0-107546 GCF_920984685.1 Pseudomonas sp. Leaf59
CGAACTCAGTAGTGAAACGATGCATCGCCGATGGTAGTGTGGGGTTTCCCCATGTGAGAGTAGGTCATCGTCAAGATTAAATTCCGAAACCCCATTTGCGAAAGCAGATGGGGTTTTGTTTTGGGCGGTTGGAAAGTCAGGCTTTACGCTTAAAACGCCAATGTCAGCCGAGCATTCAACGACTGATCAGATGTATTGCTGCTCACCTGACCGTCATAACTCAACCCCACGCTCAAGGTATCGCTCAACCCCAGATCGACGCCCACGCCGATTATTGCTGCACTGCGAGCAATCGGTGCGCCGGCCAATTCGAAGGTGTCGCCGCCACTGAAAGCGGCACGGCTCTCTGGCGTCACGTCGCCATAGGCGCGACGCCAGCCCAGCATGGCGTTAGGCTTGACCGCGACGCTGCCAGCATTCAAATGAGTGGCTGCACGTAGGCCCAGGGTACTGAAGGTGATGTGATTGTCCTGGGACTTGTTCTCCAGCGTGATCAGGTTGCTGTTCTCATCGAAGGAGTCAGTGTCCAGTCGCACATGGGCAAGGTTGGCGAAGGGTTCGAGCAGCGCGTTACCCATTTCGATGGAGTAACCCAGTTCGCCGAAGACCTGGTTGGTCGCTGCCTTGTAATCTTCTTTGAAATGCTCGGAAGAGCCCGGCAAGTCCAGCGTGCGCTTGGCCGTCAGCTCGTGCCAGGTGCGCACCGCGCCCAGGCGCAGGCCCAGTTGGCCCCACTTGGCGCCTCCATAGACGCCCAGGTGATAGTTATCGCTGTCAGTGGAGCCGGATGCATGACGCAGGTCGAAACTGCTGCTGCTCACGCCAGCCAGCGCGCCCACGCGCCACGTATCATCGAGCGGTACATCAACGCCGAACAACAGCCCGCTGGTATGACTGTCGAGTCCCGAGACGTCACGGCTGCCGTCGGTTTTCCCGGTCGCGCCAATGGCTTGAGTCCACACCACGCCACGCGAAGCATCACCGACCAGTGTTTGCGCCGTGCTGCCGAATGCCTGCGCCGACTGCGATTGTTGCAAGCGATCATTCATGGCATTACGCACCAGTCGGCTGTCTTCAATCAATGCAGTCTGCGTTGAAGCATGCAGCTCATTGGACAACGCCTTGAACGTGGCTTGTGCCGTCGGCGCGTCATCCTGTACCACCTGACGCCAGAGCGCATTGCCAGCACCCGCGCTGTCCAGCCCTTGCGCGACAGCCCTGGCATTGCGGGTAGTCGCAAGGGTGGAGAAGCTCTGCGCGTTACGATCAAGCGTCAGGCCCACATCGGTAGCTGTGTAGTTCAACGTTGGGGTGAGGAATGCGAAGTTGGTTTGCACGGGAGCAAACGCACCGCTTACGCCGCCGGCTGCCGAGAGGATCGAGTAACGGCTCGCGGCCAGCCAGTGACCGCCTTCAACCAGCGACAATGTGCTGTTATTGATGTTTGCACGACCGCTGGCGACGATGCGATCAGCATTGCCGGCAGCGTCCGACTCCACCTGATAGACCGCACCCTGAGCAAGGTTGACGTCACCCTTGACGTTCAGTTGCCCGACCGAATTGCCCGGCGCCACCACGCCACCCTGAGCGACATTGATGCCGCCAACAATGCCGTTGCCACCCAGCGTTGCGCCTTGCTGCACACTGACGAGCGAGTTCCCCAGATTGCCGTTTACGGCCAGGCGCCCGGCTTGCACAGTCGTCGCGCCCGACAGACTGCTATTGCCGGTCAGGTTCAACGACCCCACCCCCCGTTTGATCAGCGCACCGTTGCCCGCCAGTGTGTTGCCGAGGGTATCGTTGGTTGACTGATCGACCACCAGTGTGGCGTCATCGGTGATCGCTCCGCTGCCGAACGCCTGGGCGTGACCGGTCAGAACCCCGCCATTGATCACCGTGCCGCCCGAGTAAGTGTTATTACCGGTCAGCAGCAGATTACCGCTGCCGTTCTTGATCAGCGCGCCACTGCCGCTGATATCGTTGCGCCAGGCGTCAATGGCGTTATAGCCACCGAGGCTGGCGTCCATGTTCACTGTGACGTTGGAATTGAACGCCGCGAAACCATCGCCCGCCGCGTACAGGTTCAATCGGCCATAGCCGCCTGACTGATCGATCACCGCATAGCCTGAGGCAATTTCAGTCGTCGCCAGAATCTCGCGGCGCTGGCTCGCGTCCAGATAAGGAAAGCGCGTTTCCAACAGCACTTCGGCGTTAACCGGCACTACCGGCGCCAGGTTGGTCGCGCCCACAGGATCGAATCCGTAAGTCATGCGCGACGTATACAGCGCCTTGTCCTGAGCGTGCTGAGAGGTACGGTCAGTGGCCGGGTCGATGGTCGCCAGGCAGTTATTAACATTGCCGCCGCATTGCGCAGTGAAATACGCCAGCGCCTGTGCCCGCGCATCGGCGCGCAGTTGAGCATTGGCCGGGTTGGACAAGTTATCGATGGCGAAATACGTTGCGGTAATGCGCCCACCGATCACGTCAAAAGGCGAATGCATGCCCGCTTCAATACGGTTGTCACCGATTTCCGACGCGCGCAGCATGAGTTCGCTGAAACGTTCGGGAATCGCGTAGGCCAGTGCGTAGGAAGACAAGTACGCAGCGTTGGTATGGCCGCTGGGGAATCCCGAATCGCTGGCCGGCGTCGTGCTCTTGGCCGGCCGCAGCGAAGGCTGCACCACGAACTCCAGGTTTTGACCGTCCAGGCTTTGCCGCCAGGGACGGGGATACAGATAGTGGGATTTGGCAGGCGTGGTAGACGCGTCATTACGCAACGCTCCGACCAGATCGACCACCTTGCCCAGCGCCGAAGAGGAGCTGCCGGCGCCGTTGCCTTTATCGTCGTACCTGACGGTTTTGTTGCTGTCGTCGAATTGCGTGATGGTCGTGAAAGCGCCAGCGCCTGCCTTGTAGGCAGCGCTCAACGAACCGAGCCCGCTGATGGCGCTGTAGCTCTGGTCACGGCGATCATCGAAGTAGGCGGCGGTTTCTTGCGCAACGGTACGAGCGTTGGCGCGGTCGAGCACGATTTGCAGGTTGCGCCTGAGCAATCCCTGACCCAGCGCGGTCGGCGTGCCGGTATCCCAGGTCGCGCCGGTCGTCCACAGCGTGCCGAAGCCGGACAGCAGATCGACACCGTTGATGCTGTCGTCCCCCGCACGGCTCGCTGCCTGAACCGATACGGCAAGCAATGAAAGTAGCAATGAAGACGCCATTATCTGGGCCGTTTGGGTGTTGGATCGCATAGCCTTCGCCTTCACTCTATCGGGATAAGGCGCCGACCCTAGCAAGCAGGTTTTACACGCCCATGTATGCGCAGTGACACATTTGTGGCGGCTCCAGGGGGCCTAAACCATCTCAAGCCCGCCAATAACGGCCCACAGTGCTAAAGTCGCACCCCTCGATTGTGCTTTTCCCAAGGAAGCCGTTATGCCGGATGCGACGTCCCTCAGCGCTGGGTTCATGGTGGTTCACGGCAACCGCCTGGACGAGCTGCGCAGCCTGGTGGTCAGTTGGATGCGCCGTTACCCCTTGGCGCCCCTGGAAAACGAAATCGCTCTGGTGCAAAGCAACGGCATCGCCCAATGGCTCAAGCTGGCCCTGGCCGAAGATCCGCAGGACGACGACATGGGCGGCTGCGGTATTGCCGCCGCCATCGACGTTCAACTGCCCGGCAGCTTCATGTGGCAGCTCTATCGCATGGTGCTGGGCCGCGACGAAATCCCGCCCAAATCGCTGCTCGATAAGGCGCCCCTGACCTGGCGCCTGATGCGTCTGCTGCCGGAGCTGATCGACCAGCCACACTTCGAGCCGCTGCAGCGTTTTTTGACCGACGACACCGACCTGCGCAAACGCTACCAACTCGCCGAACGCCTGGCTGACCTGTTCGACCAGTACCAGGTCTACCGCGCCGATTGGCTGGAAGACTGGGCCGCCGGCCGCCATCAATTACGCAACGGTCGAGGCGAGTCCAAACCCCTCAATCCCGCCAATTGCTGGCAAGCCGAATTATGGCGCGCACTGCTGCTGGATGTGGGAGAGCAGGGCATGGCCCAAAGTCGCGCCGGTGTGCATCAGCGCTTCATCGAACGCATCAACAGCCTTGAGCAAGCGCCAAAGGGCCTGCCTTCGCGAGTGATCGTCTTCGGCATTTCATCACTGCCCGCCCAGGCGCTCGAAGCCCTCGCCGGCCTGGCCCGATTCAGCCAGGTGCTGCTCTGCGTGCACAACCCTTGCCGCCATCATTGGTCCGACATCGTTGCCGACAAGGACCTGCTGCGCAACGAGTACAAACGCCAGGCGCGCAAAGCCGGCATGCCCGTCACCCTCGACCCGCAAACCCTGCACCAGCACGCGCACCCGCTGCTCGCCGCCTGGGGTAAGCAGGGGCGCGACTACATCAGCCTGCTGGACAGTTACGACGACCCCAGCAGCTATCGCGCCGCGTTCCGCGACGGTCGCATCGACCTGTTCAGCGACAGCGAGCCCACCACGCTGCTCAACCAGCTGCAGGACGACATTCTCGAACTGCGCCCCTTGAGTGAAACCCGCGAAATGTGGCCCGCCGTCGACCTGCAGCGCGATACCTCAGTCCGCTTCCACATCGCCCACAGCGCCCAACGCGAAGTCGAAATCCTCCACGACCAACTGCTCCAGCGCTTCAGCGCCGACCCCACGCTGCGCCCTCGGGACATCATCGTCATGGTCCCCGACGTCGACAGCTACGCGCCGCATATTCGCGCGGTGTTCGGTCAACTCGAACGCAGCGATCCACGCTTCATTCCGTTCACGCTCACCGACCAGGGCCAGCGCGGCCGCGATCCGTTGCTGATTGCCGTCGAGCACCTGCTCAAACTGCCTGACAGCCGCTTCCCCGTCAGTGAAATCCTCGACCTGCTCGACGTGCCCGCCCTGCGCGAACGTTTCGCCATCAAGGAGCGCGACCTGCCCACCCTGCATCGCTGGATCGAAGGCGCCGGTATCCGCTGGGGCCTTAACGCCGAACAGCGCGCCGGCCTGGGCCTGCCGCCAGCGCTGGAGCAGAACAGCTGGCGATTCGGCCTGCGTCGCATGTTGCTCGGCTACGCGGTCGGCACCGGTATGGCCTGCGACGGCATCGAACCCTACGACGAAATCGGCGGCCTCGATGCTGCCCTGATCGGCCCGCTGGTGGCCCTGCTCGACGCGCTCAATGACGCCCATCAAGCCCTGTCGCAAGCCGCGTCGCCGAGGGTATGGAGCGAACGCCTGCAGCGCCTGATGCAACGGTTCTTCCTGGCCAGCAGCGAACATGACGACTACCTGCTGGGCCAGCTCGAACAGTTGAGAGAAACCTGGCTGGAAACCTGTGAGTCCGTCGGCCTGCAGGACGAATTACCCCTCACCGTGGTGCGCGAAGCGTGGTTGGCCGGTCTGGATCAGGGCCGCCTGTCCCAGCGTTTCCTCGCCGGGGCCGTCAATTTCTGCACCCTGATGCCCATGCGCGCCATCCCCTTCAAGCTGGTGTGCCTGCTCGGCATGAACGACGGCGACTACCCGCGCGCGCAACCGCCGCTGGATTTCGACCTGATGGGCAGCGACTACCGTCCCGGCGACCGTTCACGCCGCGAAGACGACCGCTACCTGCTGCTCGAAGCCCTGCTCTCGGCCCGCGACCAGCTCTATATCAGTTGGGTGGGCCGCAGCATTCGCGACAACAGCGACCGGCCGGCCTCGGTGCTGATCGGCCAGTTGCGCGACCATATGGCCAGCGGCTGGCACAACCTCCAGGACGCTCCATTGCTGGAGGCCATGACCCAGGAACACCCGCTCCAACCGTTCAGCGCCCGCTACTTCCACGAAGGCGACGCGCTGTTCAGTTACGCCCGCGAATGGCAGATGCTGCACCAGGCGACCGACGCCCCACCCATCGCAGACGCACTCGCACCGCATCAGCAGGAAGAACCCCTGAGCCTCGGCCAATTGCAGGATTTTTTGCGCAACCCGGTCAAACATTTCTTCAGCCAGCGTCTGAAGGTGTTCTTCGAAGCCGCCGAAGTACCGCTGGCGGACGAAGAACCTTTCGTCCTCGACGCCCTGCAACGCTATAGCCTGAGCGACAGTTTGCTCAACGCCGCCCTGACCCGACCCGATCAGCTCGACCAGGCCCTCAGCGCCCAGGCCCTGCGCCTGCAAGGCAGCGGCCTGCTGCCCATGGTCGGTTTCGGCGAATGCCTGCGCAACGAGTTGATCGAGCCGTTGCCCGACTTGCTGCAGCGCTATCAACAATTGCTCGCGCTTTGGCCCACGCCCCACACCGGCGCAGAACCGATCAGCTTCGACTACCAGGGCATTCAACTGGACGGCTGGGTCAGCGGCCTGCATCGGCGCAGTGATGGCGGATTACTGAGCGTCACCACCATCCCCAACAGCATCGGCTCGATCAAGACACGCAAGTGGCATCGCCTGATTCGGCCCTGGGTCAACCATGTAGTGGCCTGCGCCTGCGGACTGCCATTGAGCACCGGCCTGGTCGCCAGCGACGACACCTTGCTGCTGGCCCCACTGGAAAAGGCCGCGGCCCAAGCCCTGCTCAACGACCTGCTGCTGGCCTGGCACACCGGCATGAGCAAGCCGCTGCCAGTCGCCGTCAAAACCGCGTTTGCCTGGCTGGGCCAAACCGACCCCGTCAAGGCGCAGGCGGCCGCCAGCAAAGCCTACGAAGGCGATGGCATTACCACTGATGGCGAGCGCCGTGAAAGCCCGGCACTCACCCGGCAATTTCCCGACTATGCCGCGCTCACCGCCAGCGAAGAGTTCGAGGGCTGGGCCGAAACCCTGTATCGCCCGCTGATCAATGCGTCCTGGCGATCACTCACCCGCGAGGAGGCCGGCGCATGACCCGCAAACCCCTGGCCCTGGCGTTCCCGCTCAAAGGCAGCCAACTGATCGAAGCCAGCGCCGGCACCGGCAAGACCTTCACCATTTCGGCCCTGTACCTGCGCCTGGTGCTCGGCCACGGTGGCGAAACGTCCGGTTTTGGTCACGAGTTGCTGCCGCCGCAAATTCTCGTGGTGACCTTCACCGACGCCGCCACCAAGGAACTGCGCGAACGCATCCGCATCCGCCTGGCCGAAGCCGCACGCTTTTTCCGCGTTGAAATCGAACAGCCGGACGCGCTGATCGCCGACCTGCGCGACGAATACCCGCCCGAGCTATGGCCTGCCTGCGCCAATCGCCTGGACATCGCCGCGCAGTGGATGGACGAAGCAGCCGTCTCGACCATCCACAGCTGGTGCCAGCGCATGCTGCGCGAACATGCCTTCGACAGCGGCAGCCTGTTCACCCAGACCCTGGAAACCGACCACAGCGATCTGCTGGGCGAGGTGCTGCGCGATTACTGGCGGCTGTTCTGCTACCCCCTGCACGACGACGCACTCAACTGGGTGCGCAACCACTGGGGTGGCCCGGCCGCGCTCATGCCACGGGTGCGCGCGCTGTTCGGCAGCGAGCGGCCGACCGACGAGACCCGCGAGCCGGCCGAGCTGATCAACGCCTGCCTGCAGGAACGCCGTGAAGCGCTGATCCACCTCAAGGCGCCCTGGCAACAATGGGCAACGGAATTGCGTGAGATCTGCCTGCAGGCCGTCGCCGCCAAAGCGGTTGACGGCCGCAAGATGCAGGCCCGTTACTTCGAGCCGTGGTTCGAAAAAATCAGCGCCTGGGCCGCCGACGAAAGCCTGGAGCAGTTGGACATCGGCACCGGCTTCACGCGGCTTACCCCGGACGGCATGGCCGAAGCCTGGAAGGGCGACCCGCCGCAGCATCCCGGCATCGAGGCCATGGCCGATCTCAAAGCCCGTCTTGATGCCTTGCCGACGCCCGACGCCGCCGTGCTGCAACACGCCGCCGGGTGGGTCGGCAAACGGTTTGAAGAAGAAAAACGTCGCCGCGCCGAAATGGGCTTTGACGACATGCTGATCCGCCTTAACGCCGCCCTGCAAGCCGAAGGCGGCGAGCGCCTGGCCAGTGTGATCCGCGAGCAGTTCCCGGTGGCCCTGATCGACGAATTCCAGGACACCGACCCGGTGCAGTACAGCATCTTCGACAGCATTTACCGTATCGAAGAAAACCACCTCGACAGCGGCCTGTTCCTGATCGGCGACCCCAAGCAGGCGATTTACGCGTTCCGGGGCGCCGACATCTACACCTACCTGCGCGCGCGCAAATCCACCCTCGGCCGCCATCACACGCTGGGCACCAATTTCCGTTCCAGCCATGCCATGGTCGAGGCGGTAAACCATGTGTTCCAGCGTGCGGAAACAGGCCGTGGCGCGTTTCTGTTTCGTGAGCCCAATGGCGATAACCCGGTACCGTTCCACGCGGTGCTGGCCCAGGGCCGCAAGGAACAGTTGCAGGTCAATGGTCAGACGCTGCCGGCGCTGAACCTCTGGCACCTGCCCACCGATCAGCCGATTTCCAACGTCATCTATCGCAAGCATCTGGCTGCTGTCTGCGCGACCCAGATTGTCGAGCTGCTCAACGGTGGGCAACAAGGCACGGCAGGTTTGCGGCAGCAGGATGACCGCTTCAATGGCGTGCTGCCGTCAGACATCGCCATCCTGGTGCGCGATGGCAAGGAAGCCCAGGCCGTGCGTGCCGAGTTGGCAGCCCGTGGCGTGCGCAGTGTGTACCTGTCCGATAAGGATTCAGTGTTCGCCGCTCAGGAAGCCCACGACCTGCTGGCCTGGCTCAAAGCCTGCGCCGAGCCCGACGTCGAGCGCCCACTGCGCGCCGCGCTGGCCTGCGTCACCTTGAACCTGTCGCTGGCGGAACTGGAGCGCCTGAACCAGGATGAACTGGCGTGGGAAACCCGCGTGATGCAGTTTCGTGGCTACCGCGCGATCTGGCGCAACCAGGGCGTGCTGCCGATGCTGCGTCGCTTACTGCATGATTTCAAACTGCCGCAAACGCTGATCGCCCGCAGCGATGGCGAACGGGTGCTGACCAACCTGCTGCACCTGAGCGAGTTACTGCAACAGGCCGCCTCGGAACTCGATGGCGAGCAGGCGCTGATCCGTCACCTGGCCGAACACCTGGCGCTGTCCGGTCAGGCCGGTGAAGAGCAGATCCTGCGCCTGGAGAGCGACGAGCAACTGGTCAAGGTGGTGACCATTCACAAGTCCAAGGGCCTGGAATATAACCTCGTTTTCCTGCCGTTCATCTGCTCGGCCAAACCGGTGGATGGCAGCCGCTTGCCGCTGCATTACCACGATCAACAGGGTAAGTCCCAGGTCAGCCTGCGTCCCACCGCCGAGCTGATCGCCCAAGCCGACGACGAGCGCCTGGCCGAAGACCTGCGCCTGCTCTACGTGGCCCTCACGCGCGCGAAACATGCGTGTTGGCTCGGCATCGCCGACCTCAAGCGCGGCAACACCAGCAGCTCGGTGCTGCACCTGTCGGCGCTCGGCTATCTGCTCGGTGCCGGCGCCGCGCTGGGCGAGTCTGCCGGGCTGGCGGGCTGGTTGCTGGACCTGGCGCAAGGCTGCCCGGCGGTGCACTACACTGAGGTGCCCGACCCGCAGGACAATGTCTTCCACCCGCCGCGCAACCAGGCCACCTTGCTGGCGCCGTTGCTGCCCACGCGCAAGGCGGCGGAAAACTGGTGGATCGCGTCCTACAGTGCCCTGCGCATTGGCGACAGCATGAGCGCCGCCCCCCTCGAAGCGCCGGAAAGCCCCCAGGCCCAGAAGCTGTTCGATGACGAACGCCTCGACCCCGATGCCCCGCGCGAAGTGGCAGCGTCCGGCGGCGATATTCACCGTTTCCCACGTGGCCCTAACCCCGGGACCTTCCTTCACGGTTTGCTCGAGTGGGCCGGTGAGGAAGGTTTCGACGTGACCCCACAGGCGCTCGAAAAAGCCGTCGGCGCGCGCTGCAATCGTCGCAACTGGGAAGGCTGGATCGTCACCCTCAGCAGTTGGCTGGGCCATCTGTTGGAAACGCCGCTGCCCCTGCATGACGATCAGGTCACGCTCAGCGGTCTGCAGCACTATCAGATCGAGATGGAATTCTGGTTCGCCAGTCACAAGGTCGATGTGCTCGCCCTCGACAGGCTGGTGTGTCAGCACACCCATCACGGCGTGTCGCGCGTGGCTGCCGAACCGGTATTGCTCAATGGCATGTTCAAAGGCTTTATCGACCTCACGTTCGAACACGAGGGCCGCTACTACGTGGCCGACTACAAATCCAACTGGCTCGGCCCCGATGATTCGGCCTACACCGTCGAGGCCATGGAACAGTCGATCCTCGAGCATCGGTACGACCTGCAATACGTCCTCTACCTGCTGGCCCTGCATCGCCAGCTCAAGGCCCGTTTGCCCGATTACGACTACGACCGGCATGTCGGCGGTGCGCTTTACCTGTTCCTGCGGGGCACCCAGGCCGCCAGCCAGGGCGCGTATTTCACCCGGCCACCGCGCGCGCTGATCGAGGGGCTTGACCTGCTGTTCCAGGGTAAATCGATACCGCCCAAGGCTGAGCCCGCGTGGGAACAAGGAGTGCTGTTATGAGCCTGTCGCCGCTACCGCTGGAGGCACTGGCGCCCTTGAACCGCGCCGCCGACCTGCTGCAACTGCTCGAACGTTGGGTCGAACGTGGCTGGCTGCGTGCGCTGGACAAAGCCTTCGTCGGCTTCCTGCATGAGCTCGACCCGCACGCCGACCCCCTGGTGTTGCTGGCGGCGGCCTTGACCAGTCACCAGCTTGGCCACGGCCATGTGTGCCTGGACCTGTTCGAAACCCTCAAGGCAGCGGATTTCGCCCTGTCGTTGCCCCCCGAAGGCGACCTGCAGACCGGCGCCATGCTGCTGCCGTCGCAACTGCTCGACGGCCTTGACGGCGCCCATTGGTGCCAGGCCCTGGCGGCCAGCCCGTTGGTCGCGTTGGCCGTCGATGACAGCGAGTCCGCCCACAGCCGGCCGTTGGTGCTGGCCGGCAAACGCCTGTACCTGCGCCGTTACTGGGCCTATGAGCGGCGCATCGACACGGCGTTGCGCCTGCGCCTGGCCACCGAAGAAACCGTCTCGACCGACTTGCCCCAACGCTTGAACGGCCTGTTCGAACACGCCCCGCCGGATGGCGTGATCGACTGGCAGAAACTCGCCTGCGCCCTGGCCACCCGCGGTGCGTTCAGCATCGTCACCGGCGGCCCCGGCACCGGCAAGACCACCACCGTGGTGCGCCTGCTCGCGCTGTTGCAGGCGCCCGCCGTGGAGGCCGGCAGCCCGTTGCGCATTCGTCTGGCCGCGCCCACCGGCAAGGCCGCCGCGCGCCTGACCGAATCCATCAGCCAGCAAGTGTTGTCGCTCAATGTGCCGCAGGGCGTGAAGGACAAGATCCCGACCCAGGTCACCACCGTTCACCGCTTGCTCGGCAGCCGCCCAGGCACCCGGCACTTTCGTCATCACCTGGGCAACCCGCTGCCGCTGGATGTGCTGGTGGTGGACGAAGCCTCGATGATCGACCTGGAAATGATGGCCAACCTGCTCGACGCCTTGCCGTCTCACGCGCGGCTGGTGCTGCTGGGTGACAAGGACCAGCTCGCCTCGGTGGAGGCCGGTGCCGTGCTCGGCGACCTGTGCCGCGACGCCGAGGCCGGCTGGTACAGCCCACAGACGCGGCAATGGCTGCAAGCGGTCAGCGGCGAAGACCTCAGTGCCAGCGACTTGCAGGAAGACCTCGACGCCAGCCACCCGCTGGCGCAACAAGTGGTGATGCTGCGTTACTCGCGGCGTTTTGGCGAAGGCAGCGGCATCGGCCAGCTGGCGCGCTGGGTCAACCAGCAAAACGCCGAACAGGCACGTGCACTGTTGGCCGCGCGCAGCCACAGCGACCTGTTCTGCGTCAGCCTCAAGGGCGAGCACGACCACGCCCTGGAACGGCTGGTGCTGGACGGGCAGGGCGATGGCGCCCAGGGTTATCGCTACTACCTGAACCTGCTGCAGTCCGCGCGCCCGCCGCTCGATACCCCACGCGAAGACCCCGCCTGGACCCACTGGGCGCAACAACTGTTGCAAGCCTTCGACGCGTTCCAGTTGCTCTGCGCCGTGCGCAAGGGCCCCTGGGGCGTGGAAGGCCTCAACCTGCGTATCACCGCCGCCTTGCGCAAAGTGAAGCTGATCGAAGGCGACGAGCAATGGTACGAAGGGCGCCCGGTCTTGATGACGCGCAATGACTACGGCCTTGGGCTGATGAACGGCGACATTGGCATCGCCCTGAAACTGCCGGAAAGTGACGGCGGCCCGCAGGTATTGCGCGTGGCCTTTCCGCGCAACGACGGCCAGGGCGGCGTGCGCTTTGTGCTGCCCAGCCGCTTGAATGATGTGGAAACCGTGTACGCCATGACCGTGCACAAGTCCCAGGGCTCCGAGTTCACCCACACTGCGCTGATCCTGCCGGATGCGCTCAACCCGGTGCTCACCAAAGAGCTGATCTACACCGGCATCACCCGCGCCAAACGCTGGTTCAGCCTGATCGAACCGCGTGGCGGCGTGTTCGAAGAAGCGGTGCGGCGCAAGGTCAAGCGCTTGAGCGGGTTGATGCTGGAACTGGGCCAGGACACAGTAGAGGCTGACTGAACGGACCCTCCATTCTCAATCTGTAATGCAATCAAAGTGTGGGAGGGGGCTTGCTCCCGATAGCAGAGTGTCAGGCACTGATAGGTCACTGACTCACAGCCATCGGGAGCAATCCCACTCCCACATTTAATCGGCAAATCGCATCTCCCGCGTTTCCCCCATCAACAACCGCTGGTTCTGCTCCGTCACCTCACGGATGTAATCCCACAGCAGGGTGATCCGTTTGAGCTTGCGCAAATCCTCCCGGCAGTACATCCAGAACTGCCGCGTAATCGCAATCTGCTCCCCCAGCACTGGCAGCAAGCGTGGGTCCTGCGCCGCGAGAAAGCATGGCAATATCGCCAGCGACCGCCCTTGCTGCGCGGCCACGTACTGCGCGATTACGCTGGTGCTGCGCAAGCTGGCGCTGGCACCTGGCACCACGTTGGCGAGGTACAGCAACTCTGAACTGAACGCCAGGTCATCCACGTAGCTGATAAACGGATGCTCGGCCAGATCTGCCGGACGCTGGATCGGTGGGTGCCGGTCGAGGTAGTCCTGGGTCGCGTACAGCTGCAATTGGTAATCGCACAGTTTGCAGCACACATACGGCCCGTGTTCCGGGCGTTCCAGGGCGATGACGATGTCGGCTTCGCGCTTGGACAGGCTGATGAAGTGGGGCAGGGGCAGGATGTCCACCGAGATGGCGGGATAGGTGTCGACGAAATGGCTCAACTGCGGCGTGATGAAAAAACTGCCAAAGCCCTCGGTGCAGCCCATGCGCACATGGCCGGACAACGCCACGCCGGAGCCGGACACCTGCTCGCAGGCCATGTGCAACGTGCTTTCGATGGACTCGGCGTAACCGAGCAAACGCTGGCCCTCGGCGGTGAGCACGAAGCCGTTGGTGCGGGATTTTTCGAACAGCAGCGTGCCGAGGGACACTTCCAGCGAAGTGATGCGCCGCGACACCGTGGTGTAGTCCACTGCCAGGCGCTTGGCCGCAACGCTGGCCTTGCGGGTACGCGCCACTTCGAGAAAAAACTTCAGGTCATCCCAGTTCAGGGAGCCCAGTGAGGTGATGTTTTTTTGCATATTGGACCGGCTTTTATGTGCGTTCTTATTAGAGATTTGCACATCTATACTCCAAAAACAGTCCGAACGCCTCACTTCCCAAGGCGGTTCACGCGCCTTGTCTCTGCATAACTATAAGATTTGGAGACCACATGAACGCATCCACCGACATTTCCGTGCAACGGGTCAAGCTGCTGATCGACGGTGAGTGGGTCGAATCCGGCACCACCCAATGGCAGGACATCGTCAACCCGGCGACCCAGGAGGTGCTGGCCAAAGTCCCGTTTGCCACCGCTGACGAAATCAACGCCGCCATCGACGCCGCCCATCGCGCCTTCCAGACCTGGAAACTGACCCCGATTGGCGCGCGCATGCGCATCATGCTCAAGCTGCAAGCGTTGATCCGCGAACATTCCAAACGCATCGCCGCAGTCCTCAGCGCCGAGCAGGGCAAGACCATCGCTGACGCCGAGGGCGATATTTTTCGCGGGCTGGAAGTGGTCGAGCACGCCTGCTCCATCGGTACCCTGCAAATGGGCGAGTTCGCCGAAAACGTTGCCGGCGGTGTCGACACCTACACCCTGCGCCAGCCCATCGGCGTGTGCGCCGGCATCACGCCGTTCAACTTCCCCGCAATGATTCCGCTGTGGATGTTCCCGATGGCCATCGCCTGCGGCAACACTTTTGTGCTCAAACCGTCCGAGCAGGACCCGCTGTCCACCATGCTGCTGGTGGAGCTGGCGCTGCAAGCCGGTGTGCCGGCCGGCGTGCTCAACGTGGTGCACGGCGGCAAGGACGTGGTGGATGCGCTGTGCACCCATACACACATCAAGGCCGTGTCCTTCGTCGGCTCGACCGCCGTCGGCACCCACGTTTATGACCTGGCCGGCAAACATGGCAAGCGCGTGCAGTCGATGATGGGCGCGAAGAACCACGCGGTGGTGCTGCCGGATGCCAACCGCGAACACACGCTCAATGCTTTGGTGGGCGCCGGTTTCGGCGCGGCGGGTCAGCGCTGCATGGCCACTTCGGTGGTGGTGTTGGTGGGCGCGGCCAAGCAATGGCTACCGGACCTCAAGGCGCTGGCGCAGAAACTCAAGGTGAATGCTGGCAGCGAAGCGGGCACGGATGTCGGCCCGGTGATCTCCAGGCGTGCCAAGGCGCGCATCCTGGCGTTGATCGAAAGCGGCGTGAAAGAAGGCGCCACGCTGGAGCTGGACGGCCGCGATATCAAGGTGCCGGGCTTCGAGCAAGGCAACTTTGTCGGGCCCACCCTGTTCTCGGGCGTGACCACGGACATGCAGATTTACACCGAGGAAATCTTCGGCCCGGTGCTGGTCGTGCTGGAAGTCGCCACGCTGGATGAGGCCATCGCGCTGGTCAACGCCAACCCGTTCGGTAACGGCACCGGCCTGTTCACCCAGAGCGGCGCGGCGGCGCGCAAGTTCCAGAGCGAAATCGACGTGGGTCAGGTCGGCATCAACATTCCGATCCCGGTGCCGGTGCCGTTCTTCAGCTTTACCGGCTCGCGCGGCTCCAAGCTTGGCGACCTCGGCCCCTACGGCAAGCAAGTGGTGCAGTTCTATACCCAGACCAAAACCGTCACCAGCCGCTGGTTCGACGACGACACGGTCAACGATGGCGTCAACACCACTATCAACCTGCGCTGAGTGGGGGAGACGATCATGAAAATTGCATTTATCGGCCTGGGCAATATGGGCGCACCCATGGCCCGCAACCTGATCAAGGCCGGCCACGCGCTGAACCTGTTCGACCTGAATCAGACCGTGCTCAAGGAACTCGCCGAACTGGGCGGCACGATCAGCGGCTCACCGCGTGACGCTGCCCAGGGCGCCGAACTGGTGATCAGCATGCTGCCGGCCGCCGCCCATGTGCGCAGCGTGTGGCTCAATGAAGACGGCGTACTCGCCGGTATCGGCCACGGCGTGCCAGCGGTGGATTGCAGCACCATCGACCCGCAGACCGCACGCGACGTGGCGGCCGCTGCCGCCGAGTACGGCGTGGTGATGGCTGATGCGCCGGTGTCTGGCGGCACCGGCGGGGCGCAGGCCGGGACGCTGACCTTTATGGTGGGCGCCACGCCGCAATTGTTCGCCACCCTGCAGCCGGTGCTGGCGCAGATGGGCCGCAACATTGTGCATTGCGGTGAGGTGGGCACCGGGCAAATCGCCAAGATCTGCAACAACCTGCTGCTGGGCATCAGCATGGTCGGCGTCAGCGAAGCCATGGCGCTGGGCGACGCATTGGGCATCGACACCCAGGTGCTGGCGGGCATCATCAACAGCTCCACCGGGCGTTGCTGGAGTTCGGACACCTACAACCCGTGGCCGGGCGTGATCGAAACCGCGCCGTCATCACGCGGTTACACCGGCGGCTTCGGCGCCGACCTGATGCTCAAGGACCTGGGCCTGGCCACCGAAGCGGCGCGCCAGGCCAAGCAGCCCCTGATCCTCGGCGCGGTGGCCCAGCAGTTGTATCAATCGATGAGCCAGCGCGGGGAAGGGGGCAAGGACTTTTCGGCGATCATCAACAGCTATCGCAAGCCCAAATAGCAGGACTTTTGCGCCTTTGTGGCGAGCGGGCTTGCCCCGCGTTGGGCTGCGCAGCAGCCCCAATCCAGGCACCGCGATTTTCCGCAAAGATCGCGGTGAGAGATTTCAGGGCTGCTACGCACCCCCAACGCGGGGCAAGCCCTAATGCCGTTCAGTTAAGCGCAGATTCCCTGTGGCGAGCAGGCTTGTCCTGCGTTGGGCTGCGCAGCAGCCCCAAAGCCAGACGCTGAGCCGTATCAGGTACACCGCGTTTTGCTTGATTGGGGGCGCTTCGCACCCCAACGCGGGGCAAGCCCGCTCGCCACAACGCACTACGCGTATCAGGCAAACACAAAATACTTGCGCACCGTCTCCACCACTTCCCACGTGCCCTTCATCCCGGGCTCCACCACAAAGATATCCCCGGCGCGCAAGTGAATCGGCTCCATGCCCTCAGGGGTGATCACGCAGTAGCCTTCCTGGAAGTGGCAGTATTCCCACTTCACGTACTCCACGTACCACTTGCCCGGCGTGCAGATCCAGGTGCCCATGATCTTGCTGCCGTCTTCGCTGGTGTAGGCGTTGAGGTTGACCGTGTGGGGATCGCCTTCGAGCTTCTCCCATTTGCATGCGTCCAGGACCGGCAGGGGATGGGTGTCGCGCAGTACGGTGATGGGCTTGGACATGATGACTCCGAGGCAGGGAAGGGAAGGATGCACCCTAAGGCCTCGGGCGTTGCGTCAGTGGTCTGAACTCGACATCAGGATGTCTGTAAGCGCATGAGGTGTGGGAAGGGATGTCCCTTCCCACATCCAATCAGTGTGCTGGCGCAGCGTTTGCGTTTCTTATCCGCACCCGGTAGGCCAGGTAGATGATCCCCACCCACACCGGCATCGCGTACACCGACTCGCGAATTCCCGGAATCGCCAGCATCACGCTGATGATCATCACCATGAACGCCAGGCACAGGTAGTTGCTGAACGGGAACCAGAAAGTCTTGAACGACGGCGTCACGCCTTGCTCGCCCATGGCCTTGCGGAACTTGATGTGGGTGATGCTGATCAGCGCCCAGTTGATCATCAGCGAGGCAACCGCCAGTGCAAACAGCAGCTCCAGCGCACTTTTGGGGGCCACGTAGTTGACCACCACGCAGAGCAGCGTCACCAGCGCCGAAACCGCCAGCGCCCGCAGTGGCACGCCCTGCTTGTTGAGCTTCATCAGCGCCTTGGGCGCATCGCCCTGCTCGGCCAGGCCGAACAGCATGCGGCTGTTGCAGTACACGCCGCTGTTGTACACCGACAGCGCCGCGGTCAGCACCACGAAATTGAGGATGTGCGCGGCGGTGTCGTTGCCGATCAGCGAGAAGATCTGCACAAACGGGCTGCCGCTGTAGGCATCGCCCGAGGCGCCGAGGGTTTGCAGCAATTGGTCCCATGGGTACAGCGACAGCAGTACGGTCAGCGCGCCGACGTAGAAAATCAGGATGCGGTAGACCACCTGGTTGATCGCTTTGGGGATCACCTTGCGTGGCTCGCTGGCTTCGGCGGCGGTGATGCCTACCAGCTCCAGGCCACCGAACGAGAACAGGATGAACGCCATGGCCATCAACAGCCCCATGCCGCCATTGGGGAAGAACCCGCCGTGACTCCACAGGTTGCTGACCGACGCCTGCGGGCCACCGCTGCCGCTGAACAGCAGGTAGCCGCCGAGCATGATCATGCCGACGATTGCCACCACCTTGATGATCGCGAACCAGAACTCGGCCTCACCGAAGATCTTCACGTTCAGGGTGTTGATCAGGTTCACGGCGGCGAAGAAAACCAGCGCGCTGACCCAGGTCGGAATCTCGGGCCACCAGAACTGGATGTACTTGCCCACCGCCGTCAGTTCGGCCATGCCCACCAGCACGTAGAGCACCCAGTAGTTCCAGCCCGACAGAAAACCCGCGTAACCGCCCCAGTATTTATGGGCAAAGTGGCTGAACGAGCCGGCCACCGGCTCCTCGACGATCATCTCGCCAAGCTGGCGCATCATCAGGAACGCGATGAAACCGGCAATCGCGTAACCCAGGATCATCGACGGCCCCGCCGACTTGAGCACCCCGGCGGAACCGAGGAACAGGCCCGTACCAATCGCACCGCCCAGGGCGATCAACTGAATATGCCGGTTCTTCAGGCCACGCTTGAGGCCTACCGGGTTTACTGTGTCATCCGCCATTAAACATTACCTTCTACTTGTTGTTCCGCAGGATCGGTTGCACGCAGAACCCATCCCCGGACGCTGAGGGGGCAGATATTACAGAACCTTAAGTTGAATGAAGATCAAAATGTGGGAGCGGCTTGCTCAAGGCTTCCCACAGCGCCTTGGCATACCCCGGCAACTGCTCGAACGAGCGCGCGCACAGCAGCAACCGACGACGGGCCCACTCTTCCGCCAGCGCTTGAGCCTTGAAGGCACTCGGCACCGGCCCGCGCGCCAGCGCCGCCTGTGGCACGATCCCGATGCCTGCTCCACCGGCCACCATGCGCATCAACCCCTCGAAGCCATCGGCGCGGATGCGGGTTTGCAGGCGAAACCCTGCGTGCAGGGCCTGTTCCTCCAGGTACACCGCCAGCGCACTATGGGCGGCCAGGCCGACGTAGTCGTGTTGCAGGCTGTCGATAAAGCTGACCGGGGCGGCTGCCAAGGGATGATCCAGCGGCATGATCAGCACCAGCGGGTCATCGCGAAAGGGCAGGGTCTGCAAGCCATGGGTGTCGACCGCGTCGGAGATGATGCCCAGGTCCGCCGTGCCCTGGCGCAGGGCCTGGGTGATGCGCAGGCTCGGCAGCTCCTGCAGGTCGATATCGAGGTTGGGGTGTTCGCGTAGAAACGCCGCCAGCAGTTCCGGCAGGTATTCGCTGAGTGCGGTGGTGTTGCACAGCAGACGCACCTGGCCTTTGACGCCGTTGGCGTATGCCGCCAGGTCCTGTTGCAGGTGGTCGGCCTGTTGCAGCAGCAGCCGTGCATGGCGGGCCAGGGCTTTGCCGGCGGGCGTTGGCGCGACGCCACGGCGGCCGCGCTCAAGAAAGGCAATGCCCAGCGAAGCTTCCATGGCGCGGATACGGGCGCTGGCGGCGGCCAGGGACAGATGGCTACGGGCGGCGCCGGCGGTGATGTTGCCGGTGTCGAGGGTATGCAGGTAGAGGCGCAGGTCGATCAGGTCAAAGTGCATGGCTGGATTTCCGGTGACTGGGCTGACGCTATCGGGAGCAAGCCCCCTCCCACACTTGAAGGTATTCACACGTCATCATGTGGGCGGGGGCTTGCTCCCGATGAGGCCCTAAGCCTCACGCAAAACAAGAGGCAGCCTCAGTATATGCCGCATTTTCGATCCAGCCGGAAGCCCGCACAATCGCCCCATGACAACCTTCCTCGCGTTCTACCAAAGCCTCGGTCCCACCCTGACAATGCTGGTCATCGGCACTTTCCTGCTGGCCGGCACGGTCAAGGGCGTTATCGGCCTCGGCCTGCCCACCGTCGCCATGGGCCTGCTCGGTCTGACTATGTTGCCGGCGCAGGCTGCCGCGCTGCTGATCATTCCCTCCATGGTGACCAACCTCTGGCAACTGGCGTTCGGCGGCCACTTGAGTGCGCTGCTCAAGCGTCTATGGCCGATGCTCTTGCTGATTTTCCTCGGCACCGGGCTGGGCACGCTGTGGCTGGGTATGGGCGCCGAGCAATGGGTGGTGCGCGCACTGGGCGCGGCGTTGTTGATTTACGCGCTCAGCGGCCTGTGCCTGCCCACGTTCAAAATGGCGCCGCGCACCGAGCGCTGGCTGGCGCCGTTATGCGGTTTGATCACCGGCCTCATCACCTCGGCCACCGGCGTCTTCGTGATTCCGGCGGTGCCTTGTCTGCAGGCGCTCGGCCTGAGTCGCGACCAGTTGGTGCAGGCGCTGGGGTTGTCGTTCAGCGTGTCGACCCTGGCGCTGGCCGCAGGCCTGGCCTGGCACGGCACTCTTGGCACTGGCGAAATCAGCGCCTCGTTGCTGGCACTGGTGCCCGCGCTGCTGGGGATGTGGCTGGGGCAGGCGCTGCGCCAACGCATCAGTGTGGTGCTGTTCAAGCGGGCGTTCTTCATCGGCATGGCACTGCTGGGCGCCCACCTGCTGATCAGCGGATGAATTCAAGAATAACGTTCCATTCGTGCGTTCTGGTCAACTGTATTTTGCCGCGCCGCCGCTTATTCCGAGTGGGCGATATCGATAGCCTGACGGCCTGTATTGATAACCCTCAGGATTCCCTCCCATGAAAAAAGTACTCCTGCTCAACGGTGGCAAAAAATTCGCCCATTCCGATGGCCGCTACAACGCCACCCTGCATGACGCCGCCGTGGCCGTGCTCGACCGTGGCGGCCTTGACGTCAAGGTCACCCACATCGACGACGGCTATGACGTTGCCGAAGAAGTCGCCAAGTTCCTCTGGGCCGATGTGATCATCTATCAGATGCCCGGTTGGTGGATGGGCGCGCCATGGATCGTCAAGAAATACATCGACGAAGTCTTTACCGAAGGCCACGGCAGCCTCTACGCCAGCGATGGTCGTACCCGCTCCGATGCCTCGCAAAAGTATGGCAGCGGCGGCCTGATCCAGGGCAAACGCTACATGCTGTCGCTGACCTGGAACGCGCCGCAGCAGGCCTTTGACGATCCGGCCGACTTCTTCGAAGCCAAGGGCGTGGATGCGGTGTACTTTCCGTTCCACAAGGCCAATGCGTTTCTCGGCATGAGCGCCTTGCCGACGTTCCTCTGCGTGGATGTGATGAAACGCCCGGCCATCGAGGCCGACGTGGCGCGCTACGAACAGCATCTGGCGCAGGTGTTGGGCCTGTCGGTGTAAGCTTGCGTCGACCGATCACGAGGACAGCCCCTTGAAAGCCCGATCCGATGAGCTACAGATCTTCGTCAGCGTGATCGAGTGTGGCTCGATTTCCGCGGCGGCCGAGCAGGCCGGGCAGACGCCCTCGGCGGTCAGCCGCACGCTCTCGCGGCTGGAGGCCAAGCTCGACACCACGCTGATCAACCGCACCACGCGGCGCATGGACCTGACGGAAGAGGGCCGGTACTTCTTCGAACAGGCCAAGCGGATCCTGGCGCAGATGGATGAGTTGGAGGAGCACCTGTCGTCGCGCCAGAAAACCCCGGCCGGGCGGCTGCGGGTCAATGCAGCGGTGCCGTTCATGCTGCATGGGATCGTGCCGTACATTGCCGAGTTTCGAGCCTTGTACCCGCAGATCCAGCTGGAGCTCAACAGCGATGACCTGATCATCGACCTGCTGCAACACAGCACCGACATTGCCATACGCATCGGTGCCCTGGCCGACTCGACCCTGCACGCGCGCGCCCTTGGCTGCACGCCGCTGCAGGTGCTGGCCAGCCCGGAATACCTCACGCGACACGGCACGCCGGCCAGTGTCGCCGACCTGGCGCGGCACACCTTGCTGGGCTTCAGCCAGACCGAGACCCTCAACCACTGGCCCCTGCGCCATGTGGAGGGCGACCGATGGCTGATCCAGCCGGCCATCGTCGCGTCCAGCGGTGAAACCGTGCGGCATCTGGCGTTGCAGGGGCAGGGCATTGGCTGCCTGTCGAACTTCATGACTGGCGAAGACATCAGCGCCGGGCGCCTGGTGCCGGTGCTGGAGGCGTTCAACAGTGGGTATCGCCAGCCGATCCACGCGGTGTTCTACCGCAACTCGCAACTGGCGCTGCGCATTCAGTGCTTCCTGGATTTTATCCAGGCCAAGCTGGCGCGCTATGCCTGCTGACCGGCGGTGAACACCGCCCAATGTGGGAGCGGGATTGCCCGCGAAAGGCGCGCTTTGGGGCACCTGTCGTCACACTTCACTGGCCCCTCCGAGCACATTTCCGTACCATCCGCCGCCTGATCCCCCGCAACTCCCTGGTACCTCCATGACCTTCACCCGTTTGCGCGCCGACGCCCTGGCCGGCCTCACTACGTCTTTCGCATTGCTGCCCGAGTGCATCGCCTTTGCGCTGGTGGCCCATCTCAACCCGCTGATGGGCCTGTATGGCGCCTTCATCATCTGCACCCTCACCGCGTTGTTCGGCGGTCGGCCCGGCATGGTGTCCGGTGCGGCAGGCTCGATGGCGGTGGTGATCGTCGCGCTGGTGGTGCAACACGGCGTGCAGTACCTGCTGGCCACGGTGCTGCTCGGCGGGTTGATCATGGTCGCCTTTGGCGTGTTGCGCCTGGGCAAGCTGGTGCGCATGGTGCCGCATTCGGTGATGCTGGGGTTCGTCAATGGTCTGGCGATCATCATTGCGCTGGCGCAACTGGAGCATTTCAAGCGGGGTGAACACTGGCTCAGCGGCACGCCGCTGTACGTGATGATCGGCCTGGTGGCGGCGACGATGGCGATTGTCTACCTGCTGCCACGCTTGACGCGCGCGGTACCGCCGGCGCTGGTGGCGATCCTCGGCGTGGGCCTGGCGGTGTACCTGCTCGGCCTGCCCACCCGTACCCTGGGCGACATGGCCCACATCGCCGGCGGCCTGCCGACCTTTGCGCTGCCGCAGATCCCCTGGACCCTGGAAACCCTCACCATCATCGCGCCCTATGCGTTCCTGATGGCGATGGTTGGCCTGCTGGAAACCCTGCTCACCCTGAACCTCACCGACGAAATCACCGAGACCCGTGGCTACCCGGACCGCGAAAGCGTGGCCTTGGGGGCTGCGAACATGGTCTCGGGCCTGTTCGGCGGCATGGGCGGCTGCGCGATGATCGGGCAAACCGTGATCAACCTCAGTTCCGGCGGGCGCGGGCGGTTCTCCGGGGTGTTTGCCGGGGTGATGATTCTGTTGTTCATTCTGTTTCTGTCACCCTTGATCGAGCGCATCCCGCTGGCGGCGCTGGTGGGGGTGATGTTCGTGGTGTCCCAGCAGACCTTCGCCTGGGCATCCTTGCGGGTGATCAACAAGGTGCCGGTCAATGATGTGCTGGTGATCATTGCGGTGACGGTGATCACGGTGTTCACCGACCTCGCCACGGCCGTGCTGTGCGGCATCGTGATCGCGGCGCTGAATTTCGCCTGGCAGCAGGCCCGTGAGTTGTATGCCGATGAGCACCTGGAGGCGGATGGCAGCAAGCTGTATCGGCTGCACGGCACCTTGTTCTTTGCCTCAACCACACCATTTCTGAACCGTTTCGACCCGGCCAACGACCCGGCTCAGGTGACGCTCGATTGCCGTCACCTGAGCTTTGTCGACTATTCAGCGATAGCCGCGCTGATGACCCTGCGCGAGCGCTACACCAAGGCCGGCAAGCATGTGCGGGTGCTGCACCTGTCGGAACGCTGCAAGAAGCTGCTCAAGCGAGCGAAGGTGCATCACGATTGAGCGTGTTTATGGCCCAACCCGTTATGGCCCAACCAGGTCTTCGAGTTCCTGGGCGCGGGTCTGGGTCATGTCCAGCACGCAGCCGGAGCCGTTGACCTGATCGATGGTGCCGCCGGTGGCGCTGCCGACGAAGGCGCAATTGGCGTCGCGGTACTGTATCCACAGGCGCTGCACGTCCTGCAGTTGCTTCTTGCGTTCACCTTCCTGAGCGCCCATTGCGGTCTTGTAGGCCCTGTTCAGGCGCGCATCCTGCACCTTGGTTTCCTTGACATTGCACGTGACCATCGCGAGGGTCGTTTCGGCGCTGTCCATGCATTTTTTCAACGCAGGATTGTCGGCGGCTGAAGCGGTGCCGCAAAGCGCCACAAGCAGGGCGCTGACGGCAAAGGATGTACGAATCATGATCGGGTTCCTGGGCTTGAGTGGAGTCGCAGTCTATGACTCGCAGACAGCGCTTGAGTTTCGGGCACGTCCGAGCGAGCTGTAAGCCCACCTCATGGCGAATTTTCTTGGTGGGTTTTCGCCTCTATAGTGGGCGCTCTTTTACACGGAGCAGTCGCCATGCACTTAGGAAAAGTCATCCCCATCCTGCGCAGTTTCGACGAGGCCAAGGCGTTGGAGTTCTATGTCGACTTCCTGGGGTTCAAGGTCGATTGGCAGCATCGGTTCGAAGCGAATTATCCGCTGTACCTGCAGGTATCGCTGGGGGAGTGTGTGCTGCATTTGTCCGAGCACCATGGCGATGCGTCGCCGGGGGCGGCGGTGCGGATTCAGGCGCAAGGGGTGGACGCTTACCAGCAGCAGTTGCAGGCCAAAGACTACCGTTTTGCCAAGCCCGGAATTGAGCAAACGCCTTGGGGCTCGCGGGAGATGAGCATCAAGGACCCGTTTGGGAATCGGCTGGTATTTGTCGAGGAAGGCGAGGGCTGAGTGGTCAATAGCAGGCAATAAAAAACCGCCTTGGTCGGGCGGTTTTTTGTAGAGAGCCGCCTCGGTTAACCCTGAGGCGGCTTTTTGCATTGTTAAACGCGGAAGTGACTGACCATCTGCTGCAACTGGCTGCCCAATCGCGCCAGTTCCACGCTCGACTTGGCTGTCTCGTTGCTTGCCGTGGCGGTCTGTTCCGACACGTCGCGCACATTCACGATACTGCGGCTGATCTCTTCGGCCACCGCACTTTGCTGTTCGGCCGCCGCGGCAATCTGCTGGTTCATCGACTGAATGTTCGACACCGTGCGGGTGATGTTTTCCAGCGACACACCGGCCTTGCGCGTCAGCTCGACGCTGCTGTCGGTGAGGCTGCGGCTGTTGTTCATCACGTTGGCCACTTGCTGGGTACCGTTCTGCAAACCGGCAACCAGGCCTTCGATTTCCTCGGTGGATTTTTGCGTGCGTTGGGCCAGGCCACGCACTTCGTCGGCCACTACCGCAAACCCGCGACCGGCTTCACCGGCACGCGCTGCTTCAATCGCCGCGTTGAGTGCCAGCAGGTTGGTCTGTTCGGCCACGGCCTTGATCACGTCCATCACGCTGCCGATCTTGTTGCTCTCTTGTTGCAGGTGCGACATGGCGTCGGTGGAGCGTGCCACTTCGGCGGCGAGGCGTTCGATCTGGGCGATGGCTTCGGCCACCACCTTGTCGCCGGCGCGGGCCTGGCCATCGGCATCGGCGGCGGCCAGTGACGCCTGCTCGGCGTTACGCGCCACTTCCTGCACAGTGGCAGTCATTTCATGCATGGCGGTGGCGACCTGATCGGTCTCGATCTTCTGGCTGTTGACCCCGGCGCTGGTCTGTTCGGTCACGGCCGACAGTTCTTCGGCAGCGCTGGCGATCTGGGTCACACCGTCGCGAATGCCGCTGATCAGCTCACGCAGGGTGGTGCCCATGCGCTGGATGCCCTGTTGCAGCACCCCCAGTTCATCCCGGCGGGTGACCTGGATGTTGTGGCTCAAGTCGCCGGAGGCAATGCGCTCGACCACGGCAAGGGTTTCCTGCAGCGGGCGGGTGATCTGGCGAGTGATGACCAGCGCCGCAATGATGCCAACCAGCAGGGCCAGCAGCGTGCTGATCAACTGCAGGCTCCGGGCCTGGGCGCTTTCGGCGTCACGACGTTGCAGTTGAATCTCGTAGAGTTTCTCGCTGATCGTGACGATATCGGCGCCCTGGGTGGTCATCTCGGCGCGGGCGCTGACGATGTTGGCATTCGCTGCCTTGTAGCTTTGCACGGCGCTGCGATAGGCACCCAGCGCGGTTTCCAGGGAACTCAGCGCGGTTTGCTGGCTGCTGCCAAAGGCGGCGCTGAGGTTCTTCAGGCTGCTGATGGCCTTTTCGATCTGCGCGGCAGCACGGGCCTCGGTCTCTGCGTTGACGTTGTTGGTGTAACCACGCACTTCGTAACGCGCCTGCTGGAGTTCGGTCTTGGCGTTGACCACGGCCTGGTATTGGGTGAAGCGCTCGGGGCTGTCGGGCATCTGCTGCACGCCGGCTTCAAGGGCGTTGATCTGCGCGTTGGCGATGTCGGCCTTGTCCCCCATCATTTCGCGTGCGGCGTTGCCGTTGCGGTAGGCCTCGCGCATCTTGTTCAGCGACTGCTGGTAGGCGGTGATCACGGTTTTCTGCGCATTGAGCAGCTTGAGGTTTTCCGGGCTCTTGAAGCTGTCGAGCAGCTTTTGCTGCTGGGCGGTGAAGGCTTCCAGGCTGGTCTGCACATTTTGTGCGACGGCCTCGTCACCATTGGCCAGCATATATTGCAGGCGCACGATGCGAAGTTTGGTCAGGGAGGCATTGAGCTGGGTGATATCGCTCATCCAGTTGCTGCGGTCGATCAGGCCGCCCAGGCTGGTCCAGCCGGTGAATGCCAGGATCGACGTGAGGACAAGCACCAGGCCGAAGCCCAGGCCGAGTTTGAGGTTTACGCTGATGTTACCGAACCAGCTGTTCATCGATTGCTCCGCAAGAAAAAATGTCTGTCTGCTGGACGATGTTGTTTTTTGAGCCAGCCAAGGTGTAGCTCTCTATCGGCGACGAGAAAAAAATCTGTAGGGTTTTTATCTGCGATGCGAAGAAATAGCACTAAAAGGGTGCGACGATGCTCCGCCAGGGCGCATCCCCAGTTGCCCGTATTATGCTAGTCTGCGGGCCCTTTTAATTTGGACGGCGCGGCAAATCGCGTGGTCCTGCAGCGGAGCCTCTTCATGTCCGACGTTAATCTGTCCACCGACGAAACCCGCGTCAGCTACGGTATCGGCCGTCAGTTGGGCGACCAACTGCGCGACAACCCGCCACCGGGCGTCAGCCTGGACGCCATCCTGGCCGGCTTGACCGACGCGTTCGCAGGCAAGCCAAGCCGCGTCGACCAGGAGCAAATGGCCGCCAGCTTCAAGGTGATCCGCGAAATCATGCAAGCCGAAGCGGCTGCCAAGGCTGAAGCGGCCGCTGGCGCTGGTCTGGCATTCCTGGCTGAAAACGCCAAGCGTGACGGCATCACGACTCTGGCGTCCGGCCTGCAATTCGAAGTGCTGACCCAGGGTGAAGGCGCCAAACCGACCCGTGAAGACCAGGTGCGTACCCACTACCACGGCACTCTGATCGACGGCACTGTGTTCGACAGCTCCTACGAGCGCGGCCAGCCTGCGGAATTCCCGGTAGGCGGCGTGATCGCCGGTTGGACCGAAGCCCTGCAACTGATGAATGCCGGCAGCAAATGGCGCCTGTACGTGCCGAGCGAGCTGGCTTACGGCGCTCAAGGCGTTGGCAGCATTGCGCCGCACAGCGTACTGGTATTCGACGTCGAGCTGCTCGACGTTCTGTAAGACCTGCTTTGGCTTCAAGTGGGAGCTGGCCTGCCTGCGATGGCATCACCTCGGTGCTTCAGACCGAGTTACCGCATCGCAGGCAAGCCCGGCTCCCACATAAAGCGCAGCATCCCGTGTCTGGCTCACGGATGAAACCTGCCATGCAGCTCCGTCGCCGGGCGCAATGCTCGCGCATAGCAGAACAGAAACAGGTTGCGCACCACTTCCTTCAACACACCCGGTTCACTCGAACTCAGGCCGTTTACGTCCAGGTCGCCCTGGTCCTGCAGCTCATTGAGCGCTTCTTCTTCCAGCACCGCGCAGACTTCGCCGGTTTCCCGATGGAGGATTCGCAGGTAGGGATGTGGACGGTCCAGCCAGGCATCGATCAAATAAGTCATGGTTCATTCTCCTTGATGGGTTTCAATGAGAATAATTCTTATTCGCTGAATAGCAAGGGCCTATTGGCAATTTGTGTGTTTTTCTGTGGGGGTATTGAGCTGAGTCAGCAAACAGGGCGAAACGCCATCCCGCAGTGGCTGCGGGATGGCGGCAGCAAGTTCAGACCTTGCGCACGAACTCGGACTTGAGTTTCATCGGGCCGATACCGTCGATCTTGCAATCGATATCGTGATCGCCGTCACACAGGCGGATGTTCTTGACCTTGGTGCCGACCTTGACCACCAGCGAGGTGCCCTTGACCTTGAGGTCCTTGATCACAGTGATGGTGTCGCCGTCCTGCAGGACATTGCCCACAGCATCTTTCTTCACGGTGTCATCGCTGGCCGCATCGGCTTCGCCCGTGGCGGACCACTCATGGGCACACTCAGGGCAGATCAGTTGGGTGCCGTCTTCGTAGGTGAATTCGGAATTGCATTTCGGGCAGGGTGGCAACGTGCTCACTAAAGCTCCTCAAGGGTCAGGGATGGCTAAAAGTCGCACATTATATAGGGTTTATTGGCGAGTGCGGGACAGTGAGTTGGTAATGGGATCTAAATGTGGGAGCGGGCTCCCACACAAACCCACTACGCCAATCGTCTTTAGTGCGTACGGGCTACCGCAAACTCGCTCAGCTCGACCAGGGCATCCCGGTATTCGCTGGCTGGCAGAGCTTCCAGGCACTGGATGGCACGGGCCACGTAGTCGCGCGCCAGCTGTGCGGTGTACTCCAGGGAGCCCGAGGCTTCTACCGCAGCACGGATAGCTTCGAGGTCTTCGATCCCGCCTTTCTGAATCGCCTTGCGCACCAGTGCCGCCTGTTCCGGCGTACCTTCACGCATGGTGTAGATCAGCGGCAGCGTCGGCTTGCCCTCGGCCAGGTCGTCACCGACGTTCTTGCCCAGGGTTTCAGCGTCGCCGCGGTAGTCGAGCAGGTCGTCCACCAGTTGGAACGCCACGCCCAGATGGTCTCCAAAGGTACGCAGAGCCTCGGCCTGTTCGGCTGTTGCACCGCACAACGCCGCGGCGCTGTGGGTCGAGGCTTCGAAGAGCATCGCGGTCTTGCCGCGAATCACTTCCATATAGGTTTCTTCGGTGGTGCTGGCGTCGCGCACTTTGGACAACTGCAATACTTCGCCTTCAGCGATGATGCGCGTGGCCTGTGAAAGAATCTTCATCACCGGCATCGAGCCCAGCTCGACCATCATTTCGAACGAGCGCGAGTACAGGAAATCGCCCACCAGCACGCTCGGCGCGTTGCCCCACATCGCGTTCGCGGTCTCGCGCCCACGGCGCATGCCGGACATGTCGACCACGTCGTCATGCAGCAGGGTGGCGGTGTGCAGGAATTCAATAGTGGCGGCCAGCAAGCGCAGGTCATCGCCTTCGCGGCCCAGCGCCTTGCCGCACAGCAACACTAATAAAGGACGCAGGCGTTTGCCTCCGGCCGACGTAATATAGTCGCCAATTTTGGAGACCAGCGGCACTTTCGAGGTGAGCTGCTGCTTGATGATGCCGTCGACGGCGCTAAAATCGTCCGCCACCGCGCGGTAGAAAGCTTGGGGTTGCATCAGCGACAGTCGCTCCAGAAGGGTTGCGCGGCATGCTAGGACCCTGACCCCCGGGTGTCAAGGCGCGATAGACGGCCCCTTGCAAGCCTCCTATAGCTTGCGTACAATCGCGCACCCTGAACTTCCTGGGCAGCACCTGCCTTACGCAATTGCATTCGGGACGTCCATCCCATGCAGCCATGCCAGCCAATACCTCTTCTTATAAAGCGCTGGGTGAGCAGGATTATCGGAGAAATACCATGTCGTACGCAGTAATTGTTACTGGTGGCAAGCAATACAAAGTCGCCCCAGGTGAATACCTGAAGATCGAAAAACTGGAAATCGCCACTGGCGAATCCGTGACGTTTGATCGCGTTCTGTTGGTCGCCAATGGCGATGACGTGAACATCGGCGCTCCAGTTGTTGCTGGCGCTACCGTTGTGGCTGAAGTGATCTCCCAAGGTCGTCACGATAAAGTCCGCATCATCAAGTTCCGTCGTCGTAAGCACCACATGAAGCGTATGGGCCACCGCCAGTGGTACACCGAGATCAAAATCACCGGTATTCAGGCTTAATTTCAGCCTAATTCCTCACTAGGAGAATTGACTCATGGCACACAAAAAAGCTGGTGGTAGTACCCGTAACGGTCGCGACTCAGAAGCCAAACGCCTTGGCGTGAAGATGTATGGCGGCCAGAAAATCATTCCGGGCAACATCATCGTGCGTCAGCGCGGCACCCAATTCCACGCCGGTTACGGTGTTGGCATGGGCAAGGATCACACCCTCTTCGCGAAAATCGAAGGCGTGATCAAGTTTGAAGTAAAAGGCGCGTTCAACCGCCGTTACGTGAGCGTTGTCGCCGCTTAATTGCGCGATCGCTGGAAAAGCCCTGTCTCGCGACGGGGCTTTTTCGTTTATGGGGTGAGTCTCTTGCAAAGCTGTTTGTGATGGGCTCCGGGGCTGGATTTGCGGTCGCTGATTGAGGTCGCTACGCTCATTTTTGCAAGAGTCTTATGTCTTGGTTTCTTAAGCTCGTCCGTGCGGCGAGAGGCGTTTTGTTATGAAGTTCGTTGATGAAGTTTCCATCCGAGTAAAAGCAGGCGACGGCGGTAACGGTTGCATGAGTTTCCGTCGCGAAAAATTCATTGAAAACGGTGGCCCAAACGGCGGTGATGGCGGTGACGGCGGTTCCATCTACATGATGGCCGACGAAAACCTCAACACCCTGGTCGACTACCGTTACACCCGGCACTTCGATGCCGAGCGTGGCTCCAACGGCGGCAGCACCGACTGCACCGGTAAAAAAGGCGAAGACCTGGTACTGCGCGTTCCGGTCGGCACCACCATTATCGACTCGGCCACCCAGGAAGTGATTGGCGACCTGACCAAAGCCGGCCAGAAGCTGATGGTCGTGCAGGGCGGCTGGCACGGTCTTGGTAATACCCGATTCAAGTCCAGCACCAACCGTGCGCCGCGCCAGACCACGCCGGGCAAGCCGGGCGAGCAGCGCGACCTCAAGCTGGAAATGAAAGTACTGGCGGACGTGGGCCTGCTGGGCCTGCCGAATGCGGGCAAAAGTACCTTCATCCGCTCGGTCTCGGCCGCCAAGCCGAAAGTCGCCGACTACCCGTTCACCACCCTGGTGCCAAACCTGGGCGTGGTCAGCGTCGACCGCTGGAAGAGCTTTGTGATCGCCGACATCCCCGGCCTGATCGAAGGCGCTTCCGATGGCGCAGGCCTGGGCATTCGCTTCCTCAAGCATTTGTCGCGCACCCGGTTGCTGCTGCACCTCGTCGACATGGCGCCGCTGGATGAAACCAGTGCTGCGGATGCTGCCGAAGTGATCGTCAGCGAACTGACCAAGTTCAGCCCGGCGCTGGCCGAGCGTGATCGCTGGCTGGTGCTGAACAAGTGCGACCAGATCCTTGAAGAAGAGCACGAGGAGCGCGTCAAGGAAATCGTCGACCGCCTGGAATGGGAAGGTCCGGTCTACGTGATCTCGGCCATTGCCAAAGAAGGCACCGAGCGCCTGACCCGCGACATCATGCGCTACCTGGAAGACCGTGCCGACCGCCTGGCGGCCGATCCGGTGTTCAAGGCAGAGCTCGCCGAGCTCGATCAGCAGATCGAAGACGAAGCCCGCGCCCAGTTGCAGGCCCTGGACGACCAGCGTGCCCTGCGCCGCAGCGGCGTGAAGTCGGTCCATGACATCGGCGACGACGATTGGGACGAAGAAGACGTGGATGATGAGGACGGTCCGGAAATCATTTACGTGCGCGACTGATTCGTTGCGATAAACTTGAACGCCGCTCCTTATAGAGCGGCGTTTTAGTATCCGGGTATAACGTTATGGGCGGCGCTGGGTCGCGTGCAGCCCTCACTCTAAGGTTGAAGATGATGCGGAGCAAAGTGACAGGCGCGCAGCGCTGGGTCGTGAAGATCGGCAGTGCGCTGCTGACGGCGGATGGCAAGGGTCTGGATCGCGCAGCAATGAGCGTCTGGGTCGAGCAGATGGTGGCCTTGCATGAAGCGGGCGTGGAGTTGGTGCTGGTGTCCTCAGGCGCCGTTGCCGCCGGCATGAGCCGCCTTGGCTGGACCGCGCGACCCAGCGCGATGCACGAACTGCAAGCCGCCGCTGCCATCGGCCAGATGGGCCTGGTGCAGGCCTGGGAGTCGAGCTTTGCCGAGCACGGCCGTCATACGGCGCAGATCCTGCTGACCCACGACGACCTGTCCGACCGCAAGCGCTACCTCAACGCCCGCAGCACCTTGCGCGCGCTGGTGGAGCTCAAGGTAATCCCGGTGATCAACGAGAACGACACGGTAGTCACCGACGAAATCCGTTTCGGCGACAACGACACGTTGGCCGCGCTGGTCGCCAACCTGGTCGAAGCTGACCTGCTGGTGATCCTGACCGACCGCGACGGCATGTTCGACGCCGACCCGCGCAACAACCCTGACGCGCAGCTTATTTATGAAGCGCGCGCGGACGACCCCGCGCTGGACGCGGTTGCCGGCAGCGTCGGCGGCGCACTGGGCCGTGGCGGCATGCAGACCAAGCTGCGCGCCGCACGCCTGGCGGCGCGTTCCGGTGCCCACACCATCATCGTTGGCGGGCGCCTCGAACGCGTGCTGGATCGCCTCAAGGCGGGCGAGCGCATCGGCACGCTGCTGTCGCCGGAGCGCGGCATGCTGGCAGCGCGCAAGCAGTGGCTGGCGGGGCATTTGCAAACCCGTGGCACCCTGGTGCTGGACGCCGGTGCGGTCTCGGCGTTGTCCCAGGGCAACAAGAGCCTGCTGCCGGTGGGCGTCAAACGGGTGCAGGGCAGCTTCCGCCGTGGCGAGATGGTGGTGTGTGTCGCGCCTGACGGTCGCGAAATCGCTCGCGGGCTGGCCAACTACAGTGCCCTGGAAGCGCAGAAGATTATTGGACAATCGTCCGACGCCATTGTCGGATTATTGGGTTACATGGCCGAACCGGAACTGGTTCACCGCGACAACCTGATCCTGGTTTAACCAAAGGAATACACGATGCGTTTAATGAAGTGCGTACTCGGCTTGTTGTTGCTCACACCGCTGGTGGCCTCAGCCGAAGAAATCGCCCAGGTGTCGACGGTGTTCAAGTTTGTCGGCCCCAACGACCGTATCGTTGTCGAAGCCTTTGACGACCCCAAGGTCGACGGCGTGACCTGCTACCTGTCCCGCGCCAAGACCGGCGGCGTGAAGGGCGGCCTGGGCCTGGCCGAAGACCGCGCCGAAGCCTCGATCGCCTGCCGTCAAGTCGGCCCGATCCACTTCAAGGGCGATCTCAAGGATGGCGACGAGGTGTTCAAGGAACGCACCTCGCTGGTGTTCAAGACCATGCAGGTGGTGCGCTTCCTCGACAAGAAGCGCAATACCCTGGTGTACCTGGTCTACAGCGACCGCCTGATCGAGGGCAGCCCGCAGAATGCGGTCACTGCGATTCCGATTCTGCCGTGGCCGACCGCTCAGTAACCGGCGGGCGAGTTTTGTCAGCGGTGTCTATGATTGCAGGCTCGCGGTCTGTAATCTCGAACCTGTGCAACGCAAAGAACATGGATATCTGGAGTTCGTCATGAGTGCTTTCCACGACCTGAAACTCAAAGCTTTGGACGGTCAAGAACTGCCGCTGGCACCCTTCAAGGGGCAGGTGGTGCTGGTGGTCAATGTGGCCTCCAAATGTGGTTTGACCCCGCAGTACGCGGCGCTGGAAAACCTTTATCAGCAGTACAAGGACCTGGGGTTCACCGTGCTGGGCCTGCCGTGCAACCAGTTTGCGGGGCAGGAGCCGGGCACCGACGAAGAAATCATCCAGTTCTGCAGCCTGAACTACGGCGTTACGTTTCCCCTGGGCAGCAAACTCGACGTGAACGGCCCCGAGCGTCACCAGTTGTATCGCTTGCTGGCGGGCGAGGGCGCCGAGTTTCCTGGGGATATCACCTGGAATTTCGAGAAATTCCTGTTGGGCAAAGATGGGCGCGTGCTGGCGCGTTTCTCGCCGCGTACCCCGCCGGAAGACCCGGCAATCGTCCAGGCCATCGAAAAAGCCCTGAGCTGAGTCACAGACTCCGCTCACTTCTGGCCCTCAATCACTCAGATCAATAGTGCTGTGCGGCGCACGCTCCGGACCATATTATCCACGTCATAAACCCTGCTTTCGTGGAGTGTCCCGTGCCTGTCCAAGCCCTGTTCAAACCCTTCCAACTCGGTACTCTGCAACTGTCGACCCGCGTGGTCATGGCGCCCATGACCCGTTCCTTTTCGCCGGGCGGCGTGCCCAACGCCAAGGTTATCGAGTACTACCGTCGCCGCGCTGCTGCCGGCGTGGGCCTGATCATCACCGAAGGCACCGTGGTCGGTCACGTGGCCTCCAATGGCTACCCCAACGTCCCGCATTTTTACGGCGAAGCCGCCCTGGCCGGCTGGAAGCAGGTGGTCGACGCGGTACATGCCGAAGGCGGCAAGATCGTCCCGCAGCTGTGGCACGTGGGCAGTGTGCGCCGTCTCGGCACCGAGCCTGACGCCAGCGTGCCGGCTTACGGCCCGATGGAAAAACTCAAGGATGGCACGGTGGTCGTCCACGGCATGACCGTTCAGGACATCAAGGACGTGATCGACGCCTTCGCTCAGGCCGCCAGGGATGCTCAGCGCATCGGCATGGATGGCGTGGAGATCCACGGCGCTCATGGTTATCTGGTCGACCAGTTCTTCTGGGAAGGCAGCAACCAGCGTACCGACGACTACGGCGGCAGCCTGGCCAACCGTTCGCGGTTTGCCATCGAGTTGATCCAGGCCACCCGCGCCGCCGTGGGCCCGGATTTCCCGATCATCTTCCGGTTCTCCCAGTGGAAGCAGCAGGACTACACCGCGCGGCTGGTGCAAACCCCCGAGGCGCTGGGTGAATTCCTCAAGCCGTTGTCCGACGCCGGCGTGGATATTTTCCACTGCTCCACCCGTCGCTTCTGGGAGCCGGAGTTCGAAGGCTCCGACCTCAACCTGGCTGGCTGGACCCGTCAGCTTACCGGCAAGCCGACCATCACCGTGGGCAGCGTCGGCCTGGATGGCGAGTTCCTGCAGTTCATGGTCAACACTGACAAGGTCGCACAGCCGGCCAGCCTGGAAAAATTGCTCGAGCGCCTGAACAACGACGAGTTCGACCTGGTGGCCGTGGGCCGTGCCCTGCTGGTGGACCCGGAGTGGGCGGTGAAGGTGCGTGAAGGGCGTGAGGGCGATATTTTGCCGTTCAGTCGTGAGGCGTTGACGACCCTGGTGTAAAGGGCGTGAGGACCGGCAACGGGTGCGGGTCCTTGCACACGCCGCGCAGTTGACGCTCGAACTGCTCGATAATCGCCGTCCACCCCTGGCGGCTCGCATGCTGGCGCGCGTTCAGGCGTGCCCTGCGCAAGGTCTCGCGTTCCTCCAGCAGCCAGATGGCTGCATCGCAAAACGCGCCCTCATCGCCAGGCATGGCCAGCACGCCGTTGTAGCCATGGCGAATATGCTGGGTGGCCGCCGCCTGGTCATACGCGACCACACCAAGCCCCGAGGCCATGGCTTCCAGCACCACATTGCCGAAGGTCTCGGTCAGGCTGGGAAACAGGAACAGATCGCCTGAGGCGTAATGGCGCGCCAGTTCTTCGCCTCGCCGGGTGCCGCAGAACACGGCGTCGGGCAGATCGCGCTCCAGTACCGCGCGTTGTGGACCGTCACCCACGATGATCAGCTTGATGCGCCGGGTCGGGTAGCTGTCCTGCAGCCCCTCAAAGCAGCGCTTGAGCAGCCCGAGATTTTTCTCCGGAGCCAGGCGTCCCACGTGCAGCACGGCGATGTCGTCGCTCTCCAGGCCCCAGCTCTCACGCAGCGTGCAGTCCCGTTTGGCGGGATGGAACAGTTGGCTGTCGACCCCACGCGACAACATCCCCAGACGTTCGAAATGCCGGCGCTCCAGCTCCAGGCGCTGGCTGGCGCTGGGCACCAGGGTCAGGCTCGAGCGGTTATGAAACCAGCGCAGGTAATGCGTAACCATACGGCTCAGCAGGCTCAGCCCGTAGCGGTTGGTGTATTGCTGAAAATTGGTGTGAAAGCCACTCACCACGCTGATGCCCAACCTGCGCGCCGCGCGCAAGGCCGAGAGCCCCAGTGGGCCCTCAGTGGCGATGTACAGCACGTCCGGGCGTTGGCGCGTCCAGCGTCGCAACAGCTTGTGCATCGACGACTGGCCCCATTGCAGGCCGGGGTAGCCTGGCAGCGGCCAGCCACGGCACAGCAGCAGTTCGTCGTCGCTGGGTCGGCACTGGTCGACGCCCTGGCGCGGGCGAACCAGTTCGACCACGTGGCCACGGGCGCGCAAACCGTCGCACAGACGGCCAAGGGTATTGGCCACCCCGTTGATTTCCGGCGGGAAGGTTTCGGTGATCAGAGTGATGTGGAGCGAGGCTGTCGTCATGACCCACAGTGTCGCTGTGGGCCATGTCGTCAATGTGTCGCGCGGATGATGGATTTATGACCGAGTGATCTGCTGCGCCGCCATCGCCTCGGCCCCTTGCTCGCGCACCCAGAACAGCGTCGCGCCGGCCACCGCCGCCGGCATCATCAGCAGGTTCACCACCGGCACCAGCAGCACCAGGTAGACGACCCCGCCAAAACTCATGCTCTGCCAGCGCTTCTGACGCAGCCAGGCGAGCATTTCGTTCCAGCCCAGCTTGTGGTTGTCGGCCGGGTAGTCGATGTACTGGATCGCCATCATCCACACGCCGAACAGCAGCCACAGCGGCGCTGCGATCAGGTTGACCACCGGAATGAATGACAGGATAAAGAGCCCGATGGCGCGGGGCAGGAAATAGCCCAGCTTGCGCATTTCCCGAGCCAGGGTGCGCGGGACCATAGCGATCAACTCGCCCCAGCTGAATGCCGGGAAGTCATCGGTGCCGCGTACCACCACTTCGACCTTTTCCGACAGAAACCCGTTGAACGGCGCTGCGATGATATTGGCGAGCATGGTGAAGGTGAAAAACACCATCAGCACCACCAGCACCACGAACAGCGGCCACAACAGGTAATTCAGAAAGCTCAGCCAGCCGGGCAGCGTTGGCATCAGGTGATCGACCCACAGGCTGAACTGATGGCCGGCGAAATAGATCAAGCCGACGAACAGCACCAGGTTGATCGCCAGCGGCAGCAGCACGAACAGGCGCAGGCCTGGGCTCAATACCAGTTTGAGGCCTTCGCGCAGGTATTGCGGGCCGGAAAGAACAGGAGCGGGCATGGTGAACTCCGAGCAGGATGACGAACGCGCCGACCTTACCGACTTTGCACTCAAGTCGAAAGCGGCAACATCAGCAGTTACAAAGCCGTCGATGAGTCAAGTCGACTGCATAGAGACCACCTATGAGCTGGATTGTTAATGCGTATTTCCTTAATCTTGCCCCCCTCTATACGCTGCACCCATCATTTTCAGGATCTGCGAGTTCAAGCCTTCCCCAAGTGCTTCGCAGTCCTTTTTTATTCCAGCCGTCCTGTTCTGCGGGCGGTCGACAGGAGTGAGTCATGTCTGATACCCGTCATTCGCGAGTGATTATTCTCGGTTCCGGCCCTGCCGGTTACAGCGCAGCCGTCTACGCTGCCCGGGCCAACCTCAAGCCGCTGCTGATCACCGGCATGCAGGCGGGCGGTCAACTCACCACCACCACCGAAGTCGACAACTGGCCGGGTGACGTGCACGGCCTGACCGGCCCGGCGCTGATGGAACGCATGAAGGAACACGCCGAGCGCTTTGAAACCGAGATCGTGTTCGACCACATCAACAAAGTCGACTTCTCCAAGAAGCCTTACAGCCTGACCGGCGACAGCGGCGTGTACACCTGTGACGCACTGATCATCGCCACCGGCGCCAGCGCCCGTTACCTGGGCCTGCCGTCGGAAGAAGCGTTCATGGGCAAAGGCGTGTCCGCCTGCGCCACCTGCGACGGTTTCTTCTATCGCAACAAGCCGGTCGCCGTGGTCGGTGGTGGCAACACCGCCGTGGAAGAAGCGCTGTACCTGGCCAACATCGCCAGCACCGTGACCCTGGTGCACCGTCGCGAGACCTTCCGCGCCGAGAAGATCCTGATCGACAAGCTGCACGCGCGTGTCGCTGAAGGCAAGATCATCCTCAAGCTCAACGCCACCCTGGACGAAGTCCTGGGCGACAACATGGGCGTGACCGGTGCACGCCTGAAGAACAACGACGGCAGCTTCGACGAGTTGAAAGTCGACGGCGTGTTCATCGCCATCGGCCACACCCCGAACACCTCGCTGTTCGAAGGCGTGCTGGACGCCAAGGACGGTTACCTGGTGGTGCAGGGCGGCCGTGAAGGCAACGCGACAGCCACCAACATCGACGGCATTTTCGCCGCCGGTGACGTGGCCGACCACGTCTACCGCCAGGCCATTACCTCGGCCGGCGCCGGCTGCATGGCGGCCCTGGACGCCGAGCGCTACCTCGATGGGTTGAAGGACGCGTCGTTCTAAACCTGTTGAACTGAAAAAACCGGCTGAGAGGCCGGTTTTTTTATGCCCAATCTAAATCACACCGCAAGACAAATGTGGGAGGGGGCAAGCCCTAATGCCGTTCAGTTAAGCCAGCGTGATGCTCGAAGCAACGAGCGGTGCGACTTTTCGGTGTACCTATCGGTTTGTGCGGTAACGGCGGCTTAGGGTTCCGCCCTTACGGCGGCTCACTTTTGAAAAGCGCAAAAGTAAGCAAAACGCTCTTGCCCCAACACTCGGCACCTCGCCCAGGCTCGGTGTGCCCTCACTCAGGCTTTGGAGCGTGGGCCGCCGCGATGGGCCATCCTTGGCCCAGCGCGGCTAACCCGGCGTCCTGCCGGGTTACCCACGCTCCAAAATCTGCGTTCGGCCAGCGTGTTTGACGGGGCGCTTCCAGATCAAAAGCAAAAGCAAAAGCAAAAGCGTGGCGGCCTGAGAGCCGACCGAAATGTCTGCCGAACGCTGTACAAAATGTGGGAGGGGGCTTGCTCCCGATGGCGTCGGCCCAGCAAACATTGATGTTGAAGACCCACCGCTTTCGCGGGCAAGTCGAATCGTCGCACCGCCGTTCCCACAGGGGAGCGGCGCTTAACTGACTGGCATTAGGGCAAGCCCCCTCCCACATGTTGATCTATGTCTGGCTCAGGATTTGCGGGTCAGGGGCTGCGCGGTGAACTTCACCCCGGCCAGGCCATGCTCGATCAACGCCCGGATATTGCCATGGTCACTGCCCTCCGGCGTCGCCATCACCGACCGGTAATGCTCCCCAAACGCCAGCAATGCTTGCTGGTCGCTCAACCCTTCCAGCAACGCCAAACCCAAGGTCTTGCACGAACCTTCGTTCTGGCCGGCCGCATTTTCCACGTTGCCATTGGTGAAGGCTTGCGGCTGGTAGTCGTAACCGGCGGCGATAAACGCCAGGGTGTCGGCAAACAGGTGTTCGCCGCTGTTGAGGCTGGCGCGCAGGGTGTTCAGGTCAGTCATGGGTTTTTCCTTTGGCAAACGCGGCCTGCTGGTCGGCGCTGGCTTCTTGCTGGTACTGGGCTTTCCACTCGGCGTAGGGCATGCCGTACACCACTTCCCGGGCGTCATCCAGGCTCAGTTCGATCTGGCGCTCGTCGGCCTCGGCCTTGTACCACTTGGACAAGCAGTTACGGCAGAAGCCCGACAGGTTCATCAGGTCGATGTTCTGTACATCCTTGCGGCTGTCCAGGTGCGCCACCAGCCGGCGAAAGGCGGCGGCTTCGAGTTCGAGGCGTTGTTGGTCGTTCATAGGGCTCACTTCACTGTCAGCGGCTGGCCGCCAGGGTAATCGACACCGATTCGGCAAAGCGCAGCGCATGGGGCTTGTCCACTTCGACTTCGGCATACAGGACGGATTCATTGCCCATCACCAGGTCCAGCAGTTCCTGGGTGAGGCGTTCGAGCAAGGCAAAGCGGTTGCCTTCCACATGAGCAATGATCGCTTTGGTGATGGTGCGGTAGTTCAGGGCGTGGTCGATATCGTTGTCGCGCACGGCTGCCTGGGCGGCATACAGGATGGTCAGGTTGATCAGCACGTCCTGCTTGTTGAGGATTTCTTCCTCGTTGATGCCGATAAAGGTACGCAGGCACAGGTCCTTGACCCGGATGCGCGCCATGCCTGGTTGAAGTTGTGGCATTGCTACTTGCTCCGTCCAATCAGTTGCAGGAACTCCATGCGCGTGGTGCTCGACTCGCGAAACGCGCCGAGCATCACCGAAGTGTTCATGGTTGAATTCTGTTTTTCCACGCCGCGCATCATCATGCACATGTGCCGGGCCTCGATCACCACGGCCACGCCGGCGGCCTGGGTTACGCTCTGGATGGCGTCGGCGATTTGCCGCGTGAGGTTCTCCTGAATCTGCAGGCGCCGGGCGAACATGTCGACGATGCGCGCCAGCTTCGACAGGCCCAGCACCTTGCCGGTCGGAATATAGGCCACATGGGCCTTGCCGATAAAGGGCAGCAGGTGGTGCTCGCACAGCGAATACAGCTCGATGTCCTTGAGGATCACCATCTCATCGTTGTCGGACGCGAACAACGCACCGTTGACGATGGTTTCCAGGTTCTGCTCGTAGCCATGACACAGGTATTGCATGGCCTTGGCGGCGCGCTTGGGGGTGTCGAGCAGGCCTTCGCGTTCCGGGTCTTCACCCAGGCCCTTGAGGATCTCGCGATAGTGGTGGGGCAGGGATACAGTCATACAACATCCTCGAAAACGGCTTACTTGATATGCCGCCCACCGTTGACGGTCAGGGTGGTTCCAGTGACATAGGGGTTGTCCAGCAGGTAACGCACACTCTGGTAGATCACGTCGGGCCCGGGCTCGATGCCCAGGGCCGACTTGGCCAGGACTTTGTCGCGGTAAGCGGCATCGTCGCCCTCGTTGAACATCACCATCGCCGGCGCAATGCCGTTGACCTTGATCAGCGGCGCGAACTGCGCGGCAAACGACAGCGTGAGGCTGTCGAGCCCGGCCTTGGTGGCGCAATAGGCGATGTGCCGGTGGCTGCCCTTGCGTACCACGTCATCGCTGATATGCACGATATCGGCAGGTGTCGAGCGGTGCAGCAAGGTTGAACAATGCAGGTTGATCAGATACGGCGCAAGCATGTGCACACTGAACATGTCGGTAAACGCGCGGCTTTCGTCGCCCGGCGTTGGCGCGACCCAGGTCGAGGCGTTGTGGATGATTGCACGCAGGCAGTCGGTATGGGTTTTCAGCTCGGTGATAAACGCAAGAATCCCGGCCTCGCTGGAGAAGTCGGCAAACAGGCCTGTGGCACCGCGCTCGCGCAACGCGTGCACACCCGGGCGCTCGCTGCGGTAGCTGAAAATCACCGGCTGACCCGCGTCCAGCAGGCGCTCGGCACAATGCAGGCCGACGCGCTGGGCAGCGCCGGTGATCAGGATCGGGGCAAGGGGTGCGGTCATGGGAGGCTCAGGTCGCGGGCAGGTTGAAACTATACCAGCGACCGGCCTTCCCTGTACTCAGGCCGGAGCTTGCGTGGCCTTGGACGGCGGCGATGGGTGGAGCCAGTTGGCCAGCAGGTGGGTCGACAGAGGAATGAACCAGAACACCATCAACGGCGTAAGCGCCAGGGTGCTGATCAGAATGCGCGGGACCAGATCCAGCTCGCCCAGCAGCGGCCCCAGGCCAAAGTTGAACAGCAGCGACACCGGGAAAAACGCCAGCCAGATCGCCACCGCCTGTTTCCAGCGCGGCGGTCGCGCGCCCGCTGCGCCAAACCAGCCATCGATGCCGCGCACGCGGTGTTCGGACGGGTCGGCAAACAGCTCGCTGCCACGGCTCAGCCACGCACTGCGCGAGGCGGAAAACTCCCAGGCGTGCAGGGTGGTTTCATCGGCGAAGCGGAAGATGATCTGAAATTCATCGTCATGGGGCGGCGGGGCCAGTACGCCGGAGCCCAGGTAACCGGGGAAGTCCGTGGCCAGTTGCTCGCCTTCGCGCAGCCAGGCCATCAGTTCTTCATAGCGCCCTTTGGCCACACGGCGCGCAACCATCAAGGTGACGGGTGAGGTAGACATTGTGTATCTCCGAATGTACGGGTGCGCTGAACCGGGTAGGTGGCGCACAAACGAAGCTGCGGGGTGTTGCAGCTCTGTTGAAAAGGCAGGCAAGGATTATTCCTGTTTTGCGCGAATACACCAGCGACATTGGTCCGATAGGCACGGTCCTTGAAAAACCACGGTATAAAAGCGTTAAATGGGATCCAATTTCACGTACGTCGTGGCCGCCTGATGTCCGAAACCATTGCTCCTGTTCACGAAATCGCTCCGGTTGCCGACTCCGTTTCCGACCAGCTGTTTCCGATTCGTGAAGTCTCCAGGTTGACCGGCGTCAACCCCGTTACCCTGCGTGCCTGGGAGCGGCGCTATGCGCTGATCCAGCCCACACGCACCGAAAGTGGGCATCGTCTGTACTCCAGGGCGGATATCGACACGGTCAATCGCATCCTCGACTGGATCGAACGCGGCCTGGCCGTCAGCAAGGTCGCGAAGATCATCGCCCGTGATGACCAGCAGGCCGTGGTGGTGCGCGCTGAGCGAAACCCGGTCGAAGAGGGAGAATGGCCGAGTTGGCAGGCGCAGTTGATGCTTGCGATCAGCGCTTTTGACGATGCCCAGTTGGACACCCTCTACGGCCGGATTTTTGCGACTTACCCGGCCAGCGTAGCGTTCCAAGGCATCCTGATGCCGCTGTGGAGCGACCTGTTGCGCCATCAAGGCCGCTTCGGCCAGGCCAGTGAATGGTTGTTCTTCGATAACTTTCTGCGTGCCAGTACCTCAAAACGCTTGCGACTGGCCTGCGCTTCTCCGGCGCCGCGTGTGTTGCTGGCGGCCATTGCCGGAGAGTGTCGTGAGCTGGAATTGTTGGTGGCAGGGGTCTTGATGAGCAGCGATCAACTCTCGGTCAAGGTGCTGGGCGTGGGCCAGCCGTTCGATGAGTTGACGCTGGTGTGCGAAAAGACCCGACCGCGCGCACTGGTGTTGTTTTCCAATCACGCGCCTGGCAGCGAATTGCCGCTGCGCCTCAAACGCCTGGCGCTGACCCTGGACTGCCCGTTGCTGCTGGCCGGAGACGCGTCGGACCTGGCCCGCGAAGGCCTGGTGGATTCCACCATCGGCTGCCTGGGCAATGACGGTAAGTTGATGCAGGCTCGCTTGCAGCAGTTTATCGGCGCGAAGCTGGATGCCTGAATTCAGGCGTGCATATGCGGGTGCACCCGGCGGTGTTCGTGCAGGATGAACTGGCGCAGGCGCTCGGTTTCATCCGCATCACCCTGGCTGAGGCGGTAGGCGAACAGGCCCCGCGCCGTCTCCCGCTCGAACGCACCGCGCAGCGAAATTCGCTCGTAGCCCGATGGGCTGAACCACAGCGAAAAACTCTTGGGCGGCTTGACCCGGCCACGCATCTCCACCAGCACGCCCTTGAATGACACCTGATGCACCCACAGTGCGCCGGGGGTGCCGCGGATGTTTTCCAGCGCCACCGGTGTATCCAGCGCCAGGCGCCACGGGCGGATCATCGGCCCGTCTTCGAAGATGCTCGGCACCCCGACTCGCAAATGCACCGCATTGAACTCATCCTCCTCCAGATGCAGCGGGAACGTGAGTTGCTGGTTGTCGAATTGCGCCTGCAGCGTGACGTGATCGTGAGCCGCCAGCCGGGTGAGCAGGTCGCGCAATTGCGCACCGCCATTGACCGTCAGGCTCGACGATGCATCCCTTAGATTGAGCTGGGGGTTGTGCTGCATGTTCTGAATGAAATCCAACTCATCCTGAGTCAGAAGCGCTTCGCGTGACATTGATCGGGCTCAATGAGGAAGAGTAAGGGGCGATTATCCATTCTAATGCCCACGTTTTCTAAACTTTATTCGATCCGGCCGCCGCCTTCAGCGCTGCGAGCTCAGCCTTGACCCCGGCCAGTTCCGCTTCAAGCTGCGCGACGCGCTGCTGAGCCTTGACCTGCAGCGTGACGTCCTTTTGCACACCGATGAAATACGTCAGCTTGTCGGCCTCGTTATACAGGGTAGAAAGCGACAGCTCATTCCAGAACAGCGTGCCGTCCTTGCGGTAGTTGCGCAGGATTTCGCGGCAGGGGCTGCCTTCTTGCATGGCTTTGCGGACTGCTATCAGGCCCGGCTGGTCGCGGTCACCGGTCTGCAGGAAGCGGCAGTCCTGATAGAGGATTTCATCGAGGGTGTAGCCGGTCAGACGCTCGAACGCCGGGTTGACGTAGATCACCGGCGTCTCTCGGCCTTCCCGTTCGGCGACCACGATGCCGTCGTTGGAAGCGTTGATCACCATTTGCATCAGGTTGGGGTTAATCATTAAGCGGTCCAAAGCGTGTTTTCAAAGGGCAGTTTATGGCACCGGCAGGATGTTGCACGGGGCGCACCGAACTATATGCCTCAACTGTTAATATCCCAGGCTTTCACTCAACCACAGGATCAGATTGATGAAAGTCGCCATCCTTTCCGGCTCAGTGTACGGCACGGCTGAAGAAGTCGCCCGCCACGCCGTCGGCATCCTCAATGCGGCCGGCTTCGAAGCCTGGCACAACCCTCGCGCCACCCTGGCAGAGGTGCAGGCATTTGCGCCCGAGGCTTTGCTGGCCGTGACTTCCACCACCGGCATGGGCGAATTGCCCGACAATCTGCAGCCCTTGTATTCGAGCATCCGTGACCAACTGCCCGCCGCCTGGCGCGGACTCCCGGGCGCCGTGATCGGCCTGGGCGACGCCAGCTATGGCGACACCTTCTGCGGTGGTGGCGAGCAGATGCGTGAACTCTTCGCAGAGCTTGGCGTGCGCGAAGTCCTGCCGATGCTGCGCCTGGACGCCAGCGAAAGCGTCACCCCGGAAGCCGACGCCGAGCCCTGGCTGAGCGAGCTGATAACGGCCCTGCGCGGCTGATTGCGGCTTTTCTGGCGGCGCTTCTCTGACGCCGCCGACCCCTGATCTGGACTATTCTTACAACTGACTCGCACGGTCATCAAGCTGGCTGCGAAGGCAACTCATCGCGCCAGGGTGTCTGACTAGACTGGCCCATCACTCAAAAAAATAATAAGAAATGCGCCAAGGAGGTCATCGCCGTGAGCCTATCCCCCGTTCTATCGCCACCGAATGTCAAAGACCAGGTCAGCGCCGCCGAATGGCAAGCGCGTGTCGATCTGGCAGCCTGCTATCGCCTGGTGGCGATGCACGGTTGGGACGATCTGATCTTCACCCATATCTCGGCCAAGGTGCCGGGCACCGAAGACTTCCTGATCAACCCCTATGGGCTGATGTTCCACGAGATCACCGCGTCGAGTCTGGTCAAGGTCGATCAGGCCGGCAATAAACTGATGGACAGCCCCTACGAGATCAACCCTGCGGGCTACACCATTCACAGCGCCATTCATGAAGTGCGGCATGACGTGGTGTGCGTACTGCATACCCACACCGCTGCCGGCGTGGCGGTGGCGGCGCAGAAGCAGGGGGTACTGCCGATCAGCCAGCAATCGTTGTTCGTGCTGGCGAGCCTGGCCTACCACGCCTACGAAGGCGTGGCGCTGAACCACGAGGAGAAGGTCCGCCTGCAGGCCGATCTGGGCGACAACGGTTTTCTGATGCTGCACAACCATGGGCTGCTGACCTGCGGCAGCACCATTGCCGATACATTCCTGATGATGTTCATCTTTCAGCGGGCCTGTGATATTCAGGTACTGGCGCAAACCGGCGGCGCAGAGTTAATCGCCATCGAACCGCAGATTCTCGCCGGCGCGAAGGCCATGGCCGCCGCCGTCACCCGCAGTGCTCAGGGCCTGGGCGGCGCGCTGGCCTGGCCTGCGCTGCTGCGCAAACTCGAGCTGCAAGACCCGGGGTATAAAACCTGATGCCACTCGCCGAGATCCCGTTGCGTGCCTGGCGCAAGCGCAGCCGCAGTTTTGACTTTCGCGGCCATACCATTCGTTACTGGGTGGCCGGTCAGGGTGAGCCGCTGCTGCTGATCCATGGCTTCCCCACCGCCAGTTGGGACTGGCACTACCTGTGGCAGCCCCTGGCCCAGCGCAACCTGGTGATCGCCTGCGACATGCTCGGCTTTGGCGATTCGGCCAAGCCGCTGGATCATGGCTATTGCCTGCTGGAGCAGGCCGATCTGCAACAGGCGCTGCTCCAGCACCTGGGGATCGAGCAGCCCGTGCATGTGCTGGCCCATGACTACGGCGACAGTGTCGCCCAGGAACTGCTGGCACGGCATTACGAAGGCCGCTTCCAGATGGCCAGTTGCGTGTTCCTCAACGGCGGGTTGTTTCCCGAAACCCATCACCCGGCGCTGCTGCAAAAGCTTTTGCTCAGCCCGCTGGGGTGGATGATCAGCCGCGCCTTTGGGCGCAACGCCCTGTCCAACAGCTTCAGCCAGATCTTCGGCCCCCAGACCCGCCCCAGCGAAAGCGCTCTGGACGATTTCTGGAGCCTGATCAGCGCCAACGACGGCACGCGCATCCTGCACAAACTCATCGCCTACGTGCCCCAGCGCCGTACCCTGCGCGATCGCTGGGTGGCGGCCATGCAAGTGGGCGATGTGCCGTTGCGCGTGATCGATGGCGAGGTCGACCCGATCTCCGGCGCACACATGGTGGAGCGATACCATCAACTGGTGCCCCACGCCGATACCGTGCTGCTGACCAATATCGGCCACTACCCGCAGATCGAAGCGCCGGTGCAGGTGCTCAAACACTACCTGATGTTTCGCGCGCACATCGCACGCGCCACCGTGTGGGAGGGGGCTTGCTCGCGATGAAGCCTTGGGTAAGCCTATTTCAGCCAACCAATATCCCTGTGGCGAGCGCGCTCGCCATAGCCACAACAACCGGGCTTGCCCTAATGCCGTTCAGTTAAGGAAATTTTGATCGTTCCCACGCGTGGGAACGATCAAGAGGGCTCTTGTGGGCTTATTGTGGCGAGCGGGCTTGCCCCGCGTTGGGGTGCGAAGCGCCCCCAATCAAGCAAAACGCGGTGTACCTGATACGGCTCAGCGTCTGGTTTTGGGGCTGCTGCGCAGCCCAACGCAGGACAAGCCTGCTCGCCACAGGGAATCTGCGCTTAACTGAACGGCATTAGGGCTTGCCCCGCAATCATCCCGCTGCCTTATCGCGCACCATTCAGCCGCGGCCGTGTTCATTGTGACCGCACGCCCGGTGCCGGACACTCGAACCATTGTCATTGTCGCCTGTGGAGTTCGGTATGAGTGAGTCAGTGCAGTTCCAGGATAAGGTCGTGATCGTCACCGGTGCCGGCGGCGGGTTGGGCCGCGCCCATGCGCTGCTGTTTGCCAGGCACGGGGCCAGGGTACTGGTCAACGATCTCGGCGGCTCCGCCCAGGGCGAAGGCGCCAACGCCTCGGCGGCCGATCGGGTGGTTGCCGAAATCCGCGAAGCCGGTGGCACTGCCGAGGCCAACCATGACTCGGTCACCGACGGTGACAGGATTGTGCAGAACGCCATGGACGCATTCGGTCGCATCGACGTGGTGGTCAACAACGCCGGCATCCTGCGCGACAAAACCTTCCACAAGATGGAGGACAGCGATTGGGACCTGGTTTACCGGGTGCATGTCGAAGGCGCCTACAAAGTCACCCGCGCCGCCTGGCCGCACCTGCGTGAGCAAGCGTACGGACGGGTGATCTTCACCGCGTCCACCTCGGGCATTTACGGCAACTTCGGCCAGTCCAACTACGGCATGGCCAAGCTCGGGCTGTATGGCCTGACCCGCACCCTGGCGCTGGAAGGGCGCAAGCACAACATTTTGGTCAACGCCATTGCCCCCACCGGCGGCACGCGCATGACCGAAGGCCTGATCCCGCCGCAGGTGTTCGAGCGCCTCAAGCCGGAGTTGGTCAGCCCGCTGGTGGTGTACCTGGGCAGCGAGGCCTGCCAGGACACCTCGGGCCTGTTTGAAGTCGGCGGTGGCTGGATCGGCAAGACCCGCTGGGAGCGCAGCCTGGGGGTGGGTTTTGATCCGCAGGCCGGCTTCTCGCCCGAGGATGTGGCGGCGCACTGGGCACAGATCTGCGACTTCGAAGGAGCCGCCCATCCGCAGGACAACATCGAGGCGCTGAAGGAGATGATGGCCAATTTGCAGAAGTACAGCCTCTGATCGTTGCGTGATCGTCCTTTAATCCCCAGGCAAAAAAAAGCCGCTGCAAATGCAGCGGCTGAAGTAAGACGTTGTACCAAGGAGCGGCAGATAAACGTCAATGAACACCGATAACCGATTGAATAAAAACATCAATCAAGTTGAATCCGGCTTTGCACCCTGGGGTGGGAGCGAGCGCAGTGCTCTTAAAGCCCGGCCAGAATAGTCGTTTGTTACAGAATGAGTAATACCTCATTGGGACAAGGACTATTACAAAATTGGTAACGATTCATCCATCCCTTTGATAAGACTCCATCCATCCGCTGCATGCCCGCGCCCGAAGCCCGGCCAGCGTGGCCGTTAATCCTTTCGAACGACAACACGAATACCTCCTTGGTGCGCTTATCGCTCCCCACGGGCGGCAGTAGGGTGAAGCCTTCTGTTACTCACTGGGGAAGACGCATGACAAAAACAACAATGCGCGCCATCTTCACGCCGCAGGCGCTGGCCGCTGCGGTTGCCTTGGGTTGCTGCGCCCAGGCGCAGGCTGTTTCGTTCAACATCGGCGAGATCGAAGGGCAATTCGATTCGTCGCTGTCGGTGGGCGCCAGTTGGGGCATGCGTGATGCCGACCGCAAGCTGGTGGGCACCGTCAACGGTGGCAGTGGCCAGGCCTCCACGGGCGATGACGGGCGGCTCAACTTCAAGAAAGGCGAGACCTTCTCGAAAATCTTCAAAGGCCTGCACGACCTCGAGTTGAAATACGGTGATACCGGCGTGTTCGTGCGTGGCAAATACTGGTACGACTTCGAACTCAAGGACGAAGACCGCGAGTTCAAGCCCATCAGCGATCACAACCGCAAAGAGGGCGCCAAATCCAGTGGCGCGCAGATCCTCGATGCCTTCGTGTATCACAACTATTCCCTGGGCGACCTGCCGGGCACCGTGCGCGCCGGCAAGCAAGTGGTCAGCTGGGGCGAAAGCACGTTTATCGGCAACTCCATCAACAGCATCAACCCGGTTGACGTCTCCGCGTTCCGCCGCCCGGGCGCCGAGATCAAGGAAGGCCTGATCCCGGTGAACATGCTGTTCGCCTCCCAAAGCCTCACCAGTCAGCTCACCGTCGAAGGCTTCTACCAACTGGAATGGGACCAGACGGTGCTGGACAACTGCGGCACCTTCTTTGGCGGCGATGTGGCGGCGGACGGTTGCACCAATAACTACACGGTCGGCAGCCCGGCGATCCGGCCCTTGCAACCGGTGGCAGCCGCATTCGGCCAGGGTTTCGGCGTGACCAATGAAGGCGTGATCGTACGGCGTGCCGGCGACCGCGATGCGCGCGACTCCGGCCAGTTCGGCGCGGCCCTGCGCTGGCTCGGCGACGACACCGAGTACGGCCTGTATTTCATGAACTACCACAGCCGCACGCCGACCGTGGGCACCCTTACCAACAACACCAGCCTTGCGACCCTCGGCGCCATTGCAGGTGCCGCCAACCGCCTGGCGCCCGGCTCCGGTGCGGGCCTGGTGCAAAGTCTGATGCTCGGCCGCGGCCAGTATTACCTCGACTATCCCGAGGACATCCGCCTGTTCGGCGCCAGCTTCTCCACCACCTTGCCCACCGGCACGGCGTGGACCGGGGAAATCAGCTACCGCCCCAACGCCCCGGTGCAACTCAACACCACCGACCTGACCCTGGCGCTGATCAACCCGATTGCCGGTAACACCGCCTCGCCCATCCGCAGCTCGTTCGGCGCCGATAACGTGGGTTACCGGCGCAAGGAAATCACCCAGATCCAGAGCACCATGACCCAGTTTTTCGACCAGGTGCTGGGCGCCGAGCGCCTGACCCTGGTGGGCGAGGCGGCGGTGGTGCACGTTGCCGGCCTGGAAGACAAAGCCAAGCTGCGTTACGGCCGCGACTCGGTGTACGGCGCTTACGGGTTTCAGGGTGACACCGATGGCTTCGTCACCTCCACCTCCTGGGGCTACCGCGCGCGGGCGATCCTGGACTACAACAACGCGATTGCCGGGGTGAACCTCAAGCCCAACCTGTCCTGGTCCCATGACGTCGCCGGCTACGGCCCCAACGGCATCTTCAACAAGGGCGCCAAGGCCATCAGCGTCGGCGTGGATGCCGACTACCGCAGCACCTACACCGCCAGCCTCAGCTACACCGACTTTTTTGGCGGCGACTACAACACCCTGACCGACCGCGACTTCCTCGCCCTCAGCTTCGGCGTGAACTTCTGATTTGGCTTAAAGAAGGACAAGAACTTATGCGTAAGACAATTGCAGCGTTGGCCCTGAGTCTGCTGGCCGCTCACGTGATGGCGGCGGTCTCGCCGGAAGAGGCCGCCAAATTGGGCACCACCCTCACGCCGGTCGGTGCCGAAAAGGCCGGCAATGCTGACGGCTCGATCCCGGCCTGGACCGGCGGCATCCCGAAAAACGCCGGCGCGGTGGACAGCAAAGGCTTTCTGGCCGATCCGTTTGCCAGTGAAAAACCACTGTTCGTGATCACCGCCGCCACCGTCGATAAGTACCAGAGCAAACTCTCCGACGGCCAGGTGGCGATGTTCAAGCGTTACCCCGAGACCTACAAGATCCCGGTGTACCCCAGCCACCGTACGGTAAACCTGCCGCCGGACATCTACGAGTCGATCAAGCGCAGCGCGTTGAACGTCAAGGCGATCAACGACGGCAACGGCCTGGAGAACTTCACCGGCAACCGCTATTACGCGTTCCCGATTCCCAAGACTGGCGTCGAGGTGCTGTGGAACCACATCACCCGTTACCACGGCGGCAACCTGCGCCGCATCATCACCCAGGCCACGCCGCAGACCAACGGCAGCTACACGCCGATCCGTTTCGAAGAAGAAGTGGCAGTGCCCCAGGCCATCCCCGACATGGACCCGGCCAAGGCGGCCAACGTGCTGAGCTTTTTCAAGCAATCGGTGACGGCCCCGGCGCGGCTGGCGGGCAACGTGCTGCTGGTGCACGAAACCCTCGATCAGGTGAAGGAGCCGCGCCTGGCCTGGATCTACAACGCCGGCCAGCGCCGTGTGCGGCGTGCACCGCAAGTGTCATATGACGGGCCGGGCACCGCTTCCGACGGCCTGCGCACCACCGACAACTTCGACATGTTCTCCGGCGCGCCCGACCGCTACGACTGGAAGCTGGTGGGCAAGAAAGAGATGTACATTCCCTACAACAGCTACAAGCTCGATTCGCCGAACCTCAAGTACGACGACATCATCAAGGCCGGCCACATCAACCAGGACCTCACCCGCTACGAGCTGCACCGCGTGTGGGAAGTGGTCGGCACGGTCAAGCCCAGCGAGCGGCATATCTACGCCAAGCGCCACATGTACATCGACGAAGACAGCTGGCAGGTGGCGCTGGTGGATCACTACGACGGTCGCGGCCAACTGTGGCGCGTCGCCGAAGGTCATGCGCAGTTCTATTACGACCACCAGGTGCCGGCCTACACGGTCGAAACCCTGTATGACCTCATCGCCGGGCGCTACATCGCCCTGGGCATGAAGAACGAGGAGAAACGCAGCTTCGTGTTCGGCTTCGCCGCCAAGGCCGCCGACTACACCCCCGCAGCATTGCGCTCCGAAGGCGTGCGCTGAAGGTGAGGTGAAATGCAATCACTGTGGGAGGGGGCTTGCTCCCGATAGCGGTACATCAGCCACAAGCGAGCCGACTGACCCACCGCCATCGGGAGCAAGCTCCCTTTCACAGTGGAGTGTGTACACCCTGGCTTTTATGCATGGCCGTCAATCACCCCGCTGAATACTTCTTCAACAACCACCAACCCCAGGACTAGGGTACGCGTCAGGCTTCATCACAATAAAAACGCAGGATGCAGCAATGACCGCCATGACTCGTTGCCTGGACCGTCCCGGATTCATGCCACGGCTGTCCGCTCACCACCTGCTGCGGCCGCGACTGGCCCAGCCCTTGCTCGCGGCGCAGGCACGGGTGAGGTTGCTGTGTGCGCCGGGCGGCAGTGGCAAGAGTGCGTTGTTCGCCGAGTGCGCCTTGCAGGCGCCGGCGGGGTGCCCGGTGTACTGGCTGGCGCTCAATGGGGTGGCCTTGAGCCCCGAGGGTCTTTGCCGCCGAGTGGCGCAGAGCCTGGGCCTGCCCTTCACCGATGAAGCCGCGCTGTTGCTCGACCTGAGTACCTGGTCAACGCCGGCCTGGCTGTTTCTCGATGACTTCTGCCGTTTTCCCGACCCCGAGCTGGATGCCTTGCTCGACCGCCTGCTCACCCTCGGCAGCCCGGCGCTGAGCTGGTGGCTCGGCACGCGGCGGCGCCCGGCGTGCAACTGGCCAAGGCTGTTGCTCGATGATGAACTGTGGGAGTGCAGCGCCGGCGAGCTGGCGTTCAGCGCTGGGGAAGTCCAGGCTTTGCTGGGCCCCGGCCAGAGCCTCGACAGCGTCATGCACTTCAGTGCCGGCTGGTGCGCCGGCGTGCGGATCGCCTTGCTGGGCGACGGCCCTCCCGACAAGACCTTGCGCGACTATTTGCAGCACGAGCTGTTCAGCACCTGGTCCGCCGAGTGGGTCGAGGCCTGGCAGGTGCTGGCCCATCTGCCGAGGTTCAATGCGAGCCTGTGTGAACACCTGTTCGGCGCGGGCGACGGCGCCCGCTACCTGCGCGATCTGCAGGCGCTCGGTGCCTTTGTCCAGCCGTGGGAACACAGCGCCGACTGGCTGTGCATATTCGCGCCACTGGCCCACGTGGTGCGCGACGAACCGTGGCCGGCCCGGCGTTCCTGGCATCGGCGCGCCTGCCAATGGTTTACCACCGAGGGCGACTGGCAGGCCGCGTTCGAACAGGCATTGCTGGCCGAAGCGTTCGAAGTGGCGGTAAGCCTGTTGCAGCATTTCAGTTTCGAAGACCTGTTTCGCCAGCAGAACGCCGTGTTGGTGTTACGTCTGCACGAACAGCACGGTGATGAACTGCTGCTGTTTTCTGCGCAGTTGGTGGGGCTGGTGACGGCGGCGCTGCTGTTCGCCGGGCGCTTCGATCAGGCCGCGCAGTGCATCGATCAGTTGGCGCGCTTTACGCCGCAACCTGGCGCCGTACAGCAACGTCACCTGCTGGCGCGTTGGCAGGCGCAGTGGGGCTGGCTGTTGCATTTGAACGGCGATGCCGAATGCGCCCGCGCGCATTTTCTTGAAGCCCTGCAGGCCTTGCCCGACAGCGCCTGGACCTCGCGCCTGATGTGCCTGTCCGGGCTCACCCAGCAAGCCTTGCTGCGCGGCGAGCTGGACGTCGCCCAAACCCTCAATCGCGAAGCGCTGTGCCTGGCGCGCGCCGAGGGCTCGCTGCTGCTGGAGGCGTTACTTGAGCTGGATCACGCCCAGTTGCTCGAGCAGCGCGGCGCACCGCATCGGGCGCAGAGCTTGTTGGAGCAAGTGCAGGCGATGTTGCTCAAGCAGCAGATCGAGGCCGGCCCGCTGGTGGGGCGGATCGCGTTGCGCCGTGGCCACCTTGCCTTGCGCCAGGGCCAGGACGCACTGGCCGCCGAGTGTTTCCAGGCAGGCTTGGCGATGTGCCTGCACAGTCAGGACAAACGCGTGCTCTACGGCTTTCTGGGCCTGGCACTGCTGGCGGCCAACCAGGGCGACTACGCCCAGGCGTTTATCCAGCTGCGCGAGGCCGAGCGGTTGATGCAGCAGCGGCACGTCCCGCAGAGCGTTTACCGCGCGGTGCTGCTGTTGATCAGCGGGCATTTCTGGTTGCAGCAGGGGCGGGCCGACTTGACCGTGGAAGCGGTGCGCCGCGTGCTGCGTCACTTTCATGGGCCGCACGCCAGGCAGGCACCGCCGGCCACGCTGGAATTGATCCCGCGCCTTGAGTACCTGCTGGTGCTGGCAGAAGTGAGGCTCGGGTGCGCCGAGCAACCTCTTTCAAGGCTCAACGCGCTGCTGGAGGTCACCCGGCAACGCGGCATGCTCTGCCTGGAAGCCGAGGTGCAGTTGGTGCTCGGCGAGGTGGCGTGGCAGTTGGGCGACACCGCGCTGGCGCGGCGTGCGCTGCAGAGTGGCCTGGCCCTGGCGGCGCGTTGCCAGGTGCAGCAAGCGATCCGCGAGCTGCGCCTGCGCTCCCCCGGTGTGCTGAGTGAACTGGGCCTGGAGCCGCACACAGCCGCCATTGGCGCGGCGGACAATCCCTTGAGCCAGCGCGAGCTGGAGGTGCTGCGGTTGATCGCCCTGGGCAATTCCAACCTGCAGATTGCCGACCGTCTGTTCATCTCCCTGCACACGGTCAAGACCCATGCCCGGCGCATCCACAGCAAGCTCGGCGTGGAACGGCGCACCCAGGCGGTGGCCAAGGCCAAGACCCTCGGGCTGATGGTCTAGACGAAGGCCTGACGGTAGTCGCCAGGCGTTGCGCCCGTGGCCTGGCGAAAGCGCTGGTTGAAATGGCTGGCGCTGGAAAACCCGCACATGAGGGCGACCTCGCCCAGCGGCAGGGCGCCGCCGCGCAGCAGGCTGCGCGCACGGGCCAGGCGCCGCGCCAGCAGGTATTGATGGGGCGGCAGGCCGAAGCTCTGGCGAAACATTCGCGCGAAGTGATATTCCGACAAGGCGCACAAGCCCGCCAACAGCCCGAGGCTGATGGGATCCTGCAGGTGCTGCTCGATGTACTCCACCAACCGCCGCCGTTGGTAGGCCGCCAGCCCGCCTTTCAAGCGCAGGCCATCGCGGGCGCCGACCTGGTTGAGCAGGGTGTGGCTAAGCATTTCATGGGCCAGGCTGCTGGTGAGCAGGCGTTCGGCCGGCTCGTGCCAATTGAGCGCGATCAGTTGATGAAAGCGCCGCGCCTGGCCCGGGTCTTCAAGAAAGGTCGCTTCCTGCAACGCGAGGGCACGCGGTTCGCGGTCCAGCAGGGTGACGCAACCGAGGGCGAATTGTTCCGGGCTGAAATACACATGGGCCAGGCGGATGTCGCCGTTGATCACCCAGGCCGACTGATGCTCGGCCGGCAGCACGCACAACTTGTCCGGGCCGCCCTTGATGCCTGGCTGGTCACGGCGAAACGTACCGGTGCCGCCGCCGATGTAGCAGGACAGCGTGTGATGGCTGGGCCCCTGGTAATCCTGGGCATCGTGGTGGTTGCTCCACAGCGCGGCCGACACGCCGTCACCCAGCTCGGCGCAGGCGTGCAGGCGTGCGTTGGGCGAGCGGTTGAGGGACTGAAAGATGTGCAGCGATTGCAGATCAGGCATGGCGTGTGTTCTCCGATGCCTGGCATCCTACCGCGCGAGGTCCGGGCTGTGATCCCTTCGCCCGACAAAAGCGCAAGAATGTGCAAGAGCGGTCCGTGGCTTGAGGCGGACACTGTGGCTCAACCTTCGGAGCCGCGCCATGAACCTTTCCCTGTATGTCCTTACCGTGCTGATCTGGGGCACCACCTGGATCGCCCTCAAGTGGCAGTTGGGGGTTGTCGCCATTCCCGTGTCGATTGTGTACCGCTTCGGCCTGGCTGCGCTGGTGCTGTTTGCCTTGTTGTTGCTCAGTCGCAGGCTGCAGGTGATGAACCGGCGCGGGCATCTGATCTGCCTGGCCCAGGGCCTGTGCCTGTTCTGCGTCAACTTCATGTGTTTTTTGACCGCCACGCAGTGGGTCCCCAGCGGCCTGGTGGCGGTGGTGTTTTCCACGGCTACGCTGTGGAACGCGCTGAACGCGCGGGTGTTCTTCGGCCTGCGTGTGGCGCGCAATGTGTTGATGGGCGGCGGCCTCGGTCTGCTGGGACTGGGCTTTCTGTTCTGGCCGGAACTGGCCGGGCACACCGCCAGCCCGCAGACGTTGCTGGGGCTGGGTCTGGCGCTGCTGGGAACGCTGTGTTTTTCGGCGGGCAATATGCTTTCGAGCCTGCAACAGAAGGCCGGGCTCAGACCGTTGACCACCAATGCCTGGGGCATGGCCTACGGCGCCTTGATGCTGGCGACCTGGTGCGGGGTGCGCGGCATTCCCTTCGAGATGGACTGGAGCGCGCGCTACGTCGGCGCCTTGTGGTACCTGGTGATTCCGGGGTCGGTGATCGGGTTTACAGCCTATCTCACCCTGGTGGGGCGCATGGGGCCCGAGCGTGCGGCGTATTGCACCGTGCTGTTCCCGGTGGTGGCGCTGAACGTGTCGGCGTTTGCCGAGGGCTATCAGTGGACGCCGCCGGCATTGGCCGGGTTGGTGCTGGTGATGCTGGGCAATGTGCTGGTGTTCCGAAAGCCTAAAGTTATGAGCCCGACCTTACAGACAAAACCAATCCAGTGAGGCTCCGCCAACGCGTCGATTCTGCTGCCGCCCTGTGGCAAGCCCTAATGCCGTTCAGTTAAGGAAAATGTGTGGGCTTATTGTGGCGAGCGGGCTTGCCCCGCGTTGGGGTGCGAAGCGCCCCCAATCCAGCAAATGCGGTGTACCTGATACGCCTCAGCGCCTGGTTTTGGGGCTGCTGCGCAGCCCAACGCAGGACAAGCCTGCTCGCCACAACACGCCGGTACCCGCAGGGATGTGGTTGCCTGCTACTTCAGGCCCAGGCGTCTGGCCAGGCGGCCCAGGTTGGCGCGGTCCAGGCCCAGCTCGCGGGCGGCGCCGGCCCAGTTGTGCTGGTGGCGTTCCAGGCAGGCGCCGATCACCTGGCGCTGGTAGTGCTCGGTGGCCTGGCGCAGGTCACCGGTGACGGGTGCCGGCGGGGCTTGCGCTTCAATGAGCGGGGCGTTGACCTCCGGCAGATCCAGGTCCCTGGCGCTCAGGCTGAGTATCTTCGGACGCTCGCGGCAGTTGCCCAGCGCCTTGAGCGCGCTGCGCCCGATTGCGTGCTCCAACTCGCGCACATTGCCCGGCCAGTGATAGGCCAGCAGCGCGGCCTGGGCATCGCCGCCAAGGCGCAGGCTGCCCAGGCCCATGCGTGAGCGGTTCTGTTCAAGGAAATAACCGGCCAGCAGCAACACATCGCGTCCGCGTTCACGCAGCGCCGGCACGTGCAGCGGGTACACGCTGAGGCGATGGTAGAAATCGGCGCGGTAGCGGCCGCTGCGCACTTCTTCGGCGAGGTCGCGGTTGGTGGCGGCGATCAGGCGCACGTCCACCTGGTGTTCGCGGTCCGAGCCCAGGCGCTGCAGCTGGCCGCTTTGCAGCACACGCAGCAGCTTGGCCTGCACGCTCAGCGACAGTTCGCCGACCTCATCGAGAAACAGAGTACCGCCATTGGCCAGTTCAAATTTGCCTCGGCGTTCATTCAGTGCGCCGGTAAAGGCGCCGCGCACGTGGCCGAACAGCTCGCTTTCCACCAGCGTTTCCGGCAGGGCGGCGCAGTTGAGGCTGATCAGCGGTTTGTCGGCCCGCGTCGAGGCGTCATGGATCGCCTGGGCCACCAGCTCCTTGCCCACCCCGGTTTCGCCGGTGATCAGCACCGTCAGGTCGCTGCCGCCGACCAGGTTGATCTCTTCCACCAGGCGCTTGTGGGTTTTGCTCTGGCCGATCATTTCCTTGTGCGGCTGGCCGCCGGCCTGGCGGTAGATCTCGGCGCGCAGGGCCAGGCGTTCAATGCGTTCGGCGACATTGACGGTGGCGGCGGCGAGGCTGGCGAAGGCTTGCAGGGCGTCCAGCTCAACGCGTTCGAAACGTTCGGTGTCCAGCGCATCCAGGGTCAGCAGGCCCCAGGGCCGGTCATCGACGAACAGCGGGCAGCCCATACAGTCGTGCACTTCCAGTTGCCCGTGCACACCGGCGACCAGGCCGTCATAGGGGTCGGGTAACGCACTGTCGCTGTCGAAGCGGGTGGGGCCGGGGCTGCTCAGCAGCACGGCGAAGCGCGGGTGCTCGCTGACCTTGAAGCGTCGCCCCAGGGTATCGGCGCTCAGGCCATCCACCGCCAGCGGCACCAGCCACTCGCCGTCCAGGCGCAACAGCGCGGCGGCGTCGCACGGCAGCAGGGCGCGCATGGCGTGCAGCAGGCGGCGGTAACGCTCGCCTTCGGGCAGGTCGCGGGAAAGGTCGGCGACCAGGGGCAGCAGGGTGGTAAGCAGCGAATGCGCAGTCATAATGACTCCTTGTAGTCGTTGTGACTATAAGGCGTAGCAAGTCATATTGACTAGGTATGTCGTAACCAATTGAAAATATTGGATTTGTAGATTGGCACGAATACTGACTGCTTCAGGGCACTTCATTAACAAGCCCAGGAGTCTCCCATGCTGACGGCCCAAGACCGTACCATCATTCAGTCCACCGTGCCGTTGCTGGAACGCGGCGGTGAAGCGCTGATCACCCATTTCTACCGCATGATGCTGTCCGAGTACCCGCAGGTGCGTCCGCTGTTCAACCAGGCCCACCAGGCCAGCGGCGATCAGCCCCGCGCGCTGGCCAATGGCGTGTTGATGTACGCGCGGCATATCGACCGGCTCGACCAGTTGGGCGACCTGGTGGCGAAGATTATCAACAAGCACGTGGCGCTGCAGATCCAGCCGGAGCACTACCCGATTGTCGGCGCCTGCCTGTTGCGTGCGATCTCTGAAGTGCTGGGCAGCGACATCGCCACGCCTGCGGTCATGCAGGCCTGGGGCGCGGCCTACGGCCAGTTGGCGGATATTCTGATCGGCGCGGAAAAAGCCCTTTATGACGAAAAAGCCAAGGCGCCGGGTGGTTGGCGCGGGGCTCGGTCGTTCAAACTGGTGAAGCGGGTGGAGGAGAGCGCCGAGATCATTTCGTTTCATTTTGCTCCGGTGGACAACGGCCCGATTCTCAAGGCCGCGCCGGGCCAATACATCAGCCTGCGGCTGGTGCTCGACGGCGAAGAAGTGCGCCGCAATTACTCCCTGTCGGCACTGAGCGATGGCAGCGAATACCGCATCAGCGTCAAACGCGAAGCCGGGGGACGGGTGTCCAGCTATTTGCATAATCAACTGCAGGTCGGCGCGACGATTGAGCTGTTCCCGCCGTCGGGGGATTTCACGCTGGTGGCCAGCGACAAACCGCTGGTGCTGATCAGTGGCGGGGTGGGCATCACACCGACCCTGGCGATGCTCGAGGCGGCCCTGGCCACCGAGCGCCCGGTGCACTTTATCCACTGCGCGCGCAATGGCGGGGTGCATGCGTTTCGTGAGTGGGTGGATGCACTGGCGGCCAGGCATCCGCAGCTCAAGCGGTTTTACTGCTACGCCGAGGACGATGGGGTGAGTCCGGCGGCGGACAGTATTGGGTTGTTGAGCCAGGCGCAGTTGGCGGCGTGGTTGCCTGAACAGCGCGATGTGGATGCCTATTTCCTGGGGCCCAAGGGCTTCATGACCGCGATCAAACGTCACCTCAAGGCACTGGGCGTGCCGCAGGCGCAAACGCGCTACGAGTTCTTCGGCCCTGCAGCGGCGCTGGAGTAACGCGCGTCAACAGTGTGGGAGGGGGCTTGCTCCGGATGGCGGTGTATCAGTGACAGCCAAGCTGGCTGACCCACTCCCATCGGGAGCAAGCCCCCTGCCACCGTTGGAACGGTGTGCTGACTGATTAATCCCCCGTTAACCCCCCTCTGTTTAAACCATGCTCTGTGTGTAAACTTGCGCCCATTGGCACAACCAAACAAAGGGATACGGGGATGAGTGACGAATTGCGTTTAGGCAGGGAGCGGCGCTTTCTGGTGTTGCTGGGCATCATCTGCCTGGCGCTGATCGGCGGTGCGCTGTACATGCAGGTGGTGCTGGGCGAAGCGCCGTGCCCGTTGTGCATCCTGCAACGTTACGCCTTGCTGCTGATCGCGATCTTCGCGTTCATTGGCGCGGCGATGCGCACCAAGGGCGCGGTCACCCTGTTCGAAGGGTTGGTGATCCTCAGTGCACTCGGCGGTGTGGCTGCGGCGGGGCACCATGTGTACACCCAGTTCTTCCCCCAGGTCAGCTGCGGCGTCGATGTGTTGCAGCCGATCGTCGATGACTTGCCGCTGGCCAAGGTATTCCCGCTGGGCTTTCAGGTCGATGGCTTCTGCAGCACACCGTACCCACCGGTGCTGGGCCTGTCGCTGGCGCAATGGGCGCTGGTGGCGTTTGTGCTGACGGTGATCCTGGTGCCGCTGGGCATTTATCGCAATCGCCAGCGCACAGCCTGAACTTTTCGTAAAAAGCCCCGGTCACTCCTGAAGAAGGACCGGGGCTTTTTTGTGCGTCGGCAAATGTGAAAGGGCCGTGACGAACGGCGACAAATGGGGCGTGCGGCGTGCGACATGTTGTCACACGGATGCTGTTGCAGGCGCTTTCCATGCGTCGTTTTTGGCGTGCGGATTTGCACCAATCGGTCAGTTTGTGCTGTCAGTTCATCGTTTGAATCGTACCTTTGACAGGTCGCGGTCGTGGCCGTGAGGTGATGTCCCAATGCCTTGTTTTATGGGGACTTCGACGGCCTCGTCATGCCCTTACAACTTGTAAGGGATGGCCTGGAGGAACGAATAACACGGTATTTTTTGTGGGTTTTATTGAGAATTGACCGCAATAAGATCGCGCATCCCGGCCCTGTCAGTGAAGAATTATTGCTGTAATCGATAAAAATTATTTCTTTATCAGACATGGTTTATACATCGCCAGCTAACTACAATCCCCCGCACTGAGTGTCCGATGCTGTGCAATATTTGAGCATCGCAGGGGTCGAGGGGCGATGGACGGCTCCGTGCGACCCAGGTTCCGGCAGCCTTTCAACTATCCGCACCAAATGGAATTGGTCTGTAACAAGGCCTTTAACCACGAAATCGAATAAGAACGCGCCGCAGGTCAGTGAAACGTACAGTTTTTTTGGTGTGGCGGGCAGGCTCTTATTCAATCGAAGAGAAATGCCAACCCTTGGCAGGGTGAAGTGTTGGCGATCAAAACCCAACTGCATTGCGCAAGCTGCTTTAGAGGTCGTGAGATGAGTAAAAACAGGTACCCCCGATTACTAGGCTTTTTGCCGCTGCTTGGCATGCTGTTAATGCTGGGAGGCTGCAAGTGGACCTTGCTCGACCCAAAAGGACAGGTCGGTCTGGATGAACGAAACCTGATCATCACCGCCACCCTGCTGATGCTGCTGGTCGTGGTCCCTGTGATCATCATGACCTTCGCCTTCGCCTGGAAATACCGCGCGTCTAACACCAACGCGACCTACGCGCCGAAGTGGTCGCACTCCACCAAGATCGAAATCGCGGTGTGGCTGGTCCCGATCCTCATCATCGTTGCCCTGGGTTATGTGACCTACAAGTCCACCCACGCACTGGACCCGTACCGTCCGCTGGAATCGGACGTCAAGCCGATCAACATCGAAGTGGTCGCGCTGGACTGGAAGTGGTTGTTCATCTACCCGGACCTGGGTATCGCCACCGTGAACCAGATCCGTTTCCCGGAGCACACCCCGCTGAACTTCAAGATCACCTCCGACGCCGTGATGAACTCGTTCTTCATCCCAGCCCTGGGCGGTCAGATCTACGCGATGGCAGGTATGCAGACCAAGCTGCACCTGATCGCCAACCAGAAAGCTGAAATGGAAGGCATCTCCGCCAACTATAGCGGCGCTGGCTTCACCGGCATGAAATTCAAAGCGATCTCGACAAGCCAGGAAGACTTCAACGCCTGGGTCGCCGAAGTCAAGGCCGCACCTAAACAGCTTGATCAAGCTGAATACGACGCCCTGACCAAACCAAGCCAGAACAACCCTGTCGCCCTGTACTCCTCGTACGAGCCGAACCTGTTTCAGAAAATCGTCGACAAGTACGAAGGCATGAAACCAGGCAAGCCGGTCAAGCACGAGAAGAAAGAAGTGGCCGCGGCTGAAGGTTCTGACACGGGCTCGAATTCAACTGCTGGGGCAGAGGAGTAAACGATGTTTGGTAAATTAAGTTGGGACGCGGTCCCATTCCACGAGCCGATCGTGATGGTGACCATCGCCATGATCGCGCTGGGTGGTCTGGCACTGTTTGCGGCAATCACCTACTTCAAGAAGTGGACCTACCTGTGGACCGAGTGGTTGACCTCCGTCGACCACAAGAAAATCGGTGTCATGTACGTCATCGTGGCCATGGTCATGCTGCTGCGCGGCTTTGCCGACGCCATCATGATGCGTACCCAGTTGGCCATGGCCACCGAGGGTTCGCCGGGCTACCTGCCGCCTGAACACTATGACCAGATCTTCACCGCCCACGGTGTGATCATGATCATCTTCATGGCGATGCCTTTCTTCACCGGCCTGATGAACCTTGCCTTGCCGCTGCAGATCGGTGCGCGTGACGTTGCCTACCCGTTCCTGAACTCCCTGAGCTTCTGGCTGCTGGTATCGGGCGTGGTGCTGATCAACCTGTCCCTGGGCGTCGGCGAATTCGCCAAGACCGGTTGGGTTGCGTATCCGCCATTGTCGGGCCTGCAATACAGTCCGGGCGTGGGGGTGGATTACTACATTTGGGCACTGCAGTTATCAGGGCTCGGGACGACATTGACGGGGGTCAACTTCCTGGCCACCGTCCTCAAGATGCGCGCCCCTGGCATGAAACTGATGGACATGCCGATCTTCACCTGGACCTGCACCTGGGCAAACGTGCTGATCGTGGCTTCGTTCCCGATCCTGGCCGCTACCATGGCGCTGCTGTCGCTTGACCGTTACCTGGATTTCCACATTTTCACCAATGAACTTGGTGGCAATCCGATGATGTACGTGAACCTGTTCTGGGCATGGGGTCACCCTGAGGTGTACATCCTGATCCTGCCAGCGTTCGGTATCTTCTCCGAAGTGATCTCGACCTTTACCGGCAAACGCCTGTTCGGTCACCACTCGATGGTCTATGCATCGGGCGCGATCTCGGTACTGGGCTTCATGGTCTGGCTGCACCACTTCTTCACCATGGGTTCGGGGGCCAGCGTCAACGCCTTCTTCGGCCTGGCGACGATGCTGATTTCCATCCCGACGGGGGTGAAGCTGTTCAACTGGCTGTTCACCATCTACCACGGTCGTCTGCGCATGACCAGCCAGGTTCTGTGGACCCTGGGCTTCATGGTGACCTTCGCCATTGGCGGCATGACCGGCGTACTGCTGGCCATTCCGGGTGCTGACTTCGTGCTGCACAACAGCCTGTTCGTGATCGCTCACTTCCATAACGTGATCATCGGTGGCGCGGTATTCGGCTACATCGCCGGTTTCAGCTTCTACTTCCCGAAAGCGTTCGGCTTCAAGCTGCACGAAGGTTGGGGCAAGGCTGCGTTCTGGCTGTGGATCTCGGGCTTCTTCGTCGCGTTCATGCCGCTCTATGCTCTGGGCTTCATGGGCATGACCCGTCGTCTGAACGCCACCACCAACCCTGAGTGGGTGCCGTACCTGTACGTCGCCATGTTCGGTGCGTTGATGATCGCGGCCGGTATCGCCTGCCAGTTGATCCAGCTGTATGTCAGCGTGCGTGATCGCAAGCAGAACCTGTGCGAGTCCGGCGACCCGTGGAACGGCCACACCCTGGAATGGTCGACCTCGTCGCCACCACCGTTCTACAACTTCGCCGTGATCCCGACTGCGAACACCATTGATGCGTTCACCGAAGCCAAGGAAGACGGTACTGCGTACCAGAAACCTGCGCACTACGAGCCGATCCACATGCCGAACAACACCGCCACTGGCGTGGTGATGGGCGCGCTGTTGACCGTGTTCGGTTTCGCGATGATCTGGCACATCTGGTGGCTGGCAATCGTGGGCCTGGTGGGCACTATCGGTTACTTCATCGTCCACGCTGCACGTGACGATCAAGGCTACATGGTGCCGGTGGAAACCATCGAACGCATCGAAGCCGAGCAGCACGCTCGCCTGGTAGCCGAGAAGAAGATCCCGGCCAACCGTGTTGAAACCCCGTTGGAACAGGTTTAAACCATGTCGAACTTAGCGACCAATGCTGGACACGCCCATGTCGATGACCATGGGCACCACGACCACCACGACACCGGCCCGATAACCGTCTTCGGTTTCTGGCTCTACCTGATGACCGACTGCATTTTGTTTGCGTCGATCTTCGCGGTGTACGCGGTACTGGTAAACAACGTAGCGGGTGGCCCGTCGGGCCACGACATCTTCGAACTGCCTTACGTGCTCGGCGAAACCGCCTTGCTGTTGTTCAGTTCGATCACCTACGGCTTCGCCATGCTGGCCTTCTACAAAGGCAACAAGAAAGGCGTGCTGAGCTGGCTGGCCCTGACCTTCCTGTTCGGCCTGGGCTTCATCGGCATGGAGATCAACGAGTTCCACCTGCTGATCTCCGAAGGCTACGGCCCGCACCGTTCCGGTTTCCTGTCCGCGTTCTTCACGCTGGTAGGCACCCACGGTCTGCACGTATCGGCCGGCCTGCTGTGGATGGCGGTGATGATGTATCAGGTCAATAAACACGGCCTGACCAACACCAACAAGACCCGCCTGAGCTGCCTGAGCCTGTTCTGGCACTTCCTGGACGTGGTCTGGATCTGCGTATTCACCGTCGTCTACTTGATGGGGACTCTGTAATGGCTAATGCACACTCCCATGACAGCCATGATGCGAGCCACGGCAGCGTAAAGTCTTACGCTATCGGCTTCATCCTGTCGGTCATCCTGACCCTGATTCCGTTCGGCCTGGTGATGTACCCGACCTTGCCGAAGTCGATCACCCTGATGATAGTGCTGGCATTCGCCGTGATCCAGGTGCTGGTGCACCTGGTGTACTTCCTGCACCTGGACCGCTCCGAAGCCCAGCGCGAGAACGTGATCGCGTTCGTGTTCGCAGGTCTTGTGATCGTTCTGCTGGTTGGTCTGTCGCTGTGGATCATGTTCAGCATCCACACCTACATGATGGCGAAGTGAGGTAAGACCCGATGTCGCTTAAGCACTTTATCCAAATCACCAAACCGGGGATCATTTTCGGTAACGTGCTTTCTGTGGCAGGCGGCTTCTTCCTGGCCTCCAAGGGGCATGTCGATCTGGCCATCTTCCTGGCGGCAATGATCGGCACTTCCCTTGTTGTGGCGTCCGGTTGCGTGTTCAACAACTGCATCGACCGTGACATCGACATCAAGATGGAGCGCACCAAGAATCGTGTGCTGGTGCAGGGGCTTATTTCCCTGAAACTGGCGCTGATCTTCGCGACCGTCCTGGGTATTGCCGGTGTGGTGTTGTTGTACAAGGTGGCCAACCCGTTGGCGGCGCTGTTTGCCGTGATCGGTTTTGTCATCTACGTCGGCCTCTACAGCCTGTACCTCAAGCGCAAGTCGGTTCACGGCACGCTGGTGGGCAGTCTGTCGGGGGCGATGCCGCCGGTGATTGGTTATGTGGCTGTGACCAATAGCTTCGACATGGCCGCGCTGGTGCTGCTGGTGATGTTCAGCCTGTGGCAGATGCCGCATTCCTATGCCATCGCGATTTTCCGCTTCAATGACTACCTGGCTGCGTCGATCCCGGTTCTGCCGGTCAAGCGTGGCATCCAGGTGGCCAAGAAACACATCCTGCTCTACATCCTGGCCTTCCTTGTGGCGACCTTGATGTTGACCTTCAGTGGCTATGCCGGCATGAGCTACCTCGCCGTTGCCGCCGCCATGGGCATGTACTGGCTGTACATGGCCTGGACCGGCTACAAGGCGGTGGATGACACCGTCTGGGCGCGCAAGCTGTTCGTGTTCTCGATTTTCACCATCACCGCGCTCAGCGTGATGATGTCTCTGGATTTCCAGGCACCCAAAGAGCTGTTGCTGACTTACGCTCACTGAGTCATCGAGCACCGGCTCTTTAGCCAAAATCAGCCCCGCCCTCGAAAGAAGCGCGGGGCTTTTTATTGAGCCACCCTTAAACTCTTCACCACTTCCAAGCAGGCAGGAACAAAAGCATGAGTAAAACAGCCGTTCTGGTCTTCAGTGGCGGGCAGGACTCGACGACCTGTCTGATCCAGGCCCTGGCGCGTTACGAACAGGTGCACTGCATTACCTTCGATTACGGCCAGCGCCATGTCGCCGAAATCGAAGTGGCCCAGCGATTGGCCAAGCAGCTGGGCGCCACCGTGCACAAGGTGATGGATGTGTCGTTGCTCAATGAGCTGGCCATCAGCAGCCTGACCCGCGACAACATTCCCGTGCCCACCGAGAGTTCAGGCGATGGTTTGCCGAGTACCTTCGTGCCGGGGCGCAATATCCTTTTCCTGACATTGGCGTCGATCTACGCCTACCAGGTAAAGGCCGAAACCGTGATCACCGGCGTGTGCGAAACCGACTTCTCGGGCTATCCCGATTGCCGGGACGAATTCGTCAAGGCGCTGAACAAGGCGCTTGCGCTGGGCATGGATTACACACTGCGCCTGGACACCCCGTTGATGTGGCTGAACAAGGCCGAGACCTGGGCACTGGCCGATGACCTGGGCCAACTGGAGCTGGTGCGCCAGCAAACCCTGACCTGCTACAACGGCGTGATCGGCGACGGCTGCGGCAATTGCATCGCCTGCGAGCTGCGCGCGCGTGGTCTGAATGACTACCTGCAGAACAAGACGGCAGTCATGGGCAGTCTGAAGCACAAGTTGCAGTCGAGCTGAACCGCGGTTAAATCCACTGGCCGGCTTCTCGTCATACTTCCTTACACAGTGAGCATTCAGCACTCGCCTACAAGGAGTAGACACCATGGTCAGCGTCAGTCGTCGTTCCCTTCTCGCCTTTGGCGCCGCGTTGCCGGTGCTGGGGCATCTGAACTGGGCGCACGCCAGCCCCGCGCCGAAAACGTCTGACACCGTGCGGCTCAACTACAACGAAAGCCCCTACGGCCCCGCAGGTACCGCCCGCGATGCGATGCAGCGCGGGATTACAGCGGCGTGGCGTTATCCCTACCCGCACATGTACGCGCTGGCCGCGTTGTTCGCCCAGCAGCAGGGCATCGCCGAAGAACGGGTGGCGGTGTTTGCCGGCTCCATGGCCGCCCTGCGCTATGCCGTCCTGGCATTTACCAGCGCCACCCGTGGCCTGGTGATGGCCACGCCGTCGTACGAAGTCCCGCACCAGTCTGCGCAGGCGTGGCGTGCTCCCGTGCATGAGGTGAGCCTGAACGCCAACCACGCCCATGACATACCCGCGATGCTTGCCGCCGACCCACAGGCGGGCATGCTGTACCTGTGCAATCCCAACAACCCCACCGGCACCCTCACGCCTACCGAGGCGATCCGCCATGCGCTGGCGAACAAACCCAAGGGCAGCGTGCTGGTGGTGGACGAGGCCTACATCGATTTCTGCGACGCTCCCAGCTGTGTGGGGTGGGTGAACGACCACGACGACCTGCTGGTGCTGCGTACCTTCTCGAAAATCTACGGCATGGCTGGCGCGCGGGTGGGCTTGGCGATCGGGCATCCGGCGTTGCTGGAACGGCTGGCGGTGTTCGGCGGCGATAACGTTCCGGCGGGCGCAAGCCTGCTGGGCGCGCAGGCCAGTCTGGAAGACATCAAACTGCTGCCGCAGCGCAAGGCCCTCAATGCCCGGGCGCGGGATGAGACCATCGCCTGGCTGAGGGCGCGCGGGTTCACCTGCACGGCGTCGCAGAGCAACTGTTTCATGGTCGACGTGAAGCAACCGGCGCAGCAGGTGGTTGAACGGCTGGCAGCCCATCACGTGCTGGTTGGGCGGGTGTGGAGCAACTGGCCGCAGTGGATGCGCGTGACGGTGGGCAACAGGCAGGAGATGGCGCGTTTTCGCGAGGTATTCGCAGCGCAGGTCAAACGGATCAGTTGAGACACCACAGTCTCAATTTGGCAAGCGGGCTTGTTGTGGCGAGCGAGCTTTATGTGGCGAGCGGGCTTGCCCCGCGTTGGGCTGCGCAGCAGCCCCAAAACCAGGCTCTGCGTAGTGTCAGGTACACAGCATTTTGTTCAATTGGGGGCGCTTCGCGCCCCAACGCGGGGCAAGCCCGCTCGCCACAACAGCTCCCGCGCATAGTTACTGCTGGGCGATGCTGTAACCGGCGAACGCCGTCTGCTGCTGCAGCGCGGTGATCACGCTCTTGCGGCTCAGCGGCTGTTCGGCGCCTGAGTTGTCCACAAAGCTCTCGACTTCCAGTTCGGCCTCATCGCCTTCACCCACGAAGCTGAACCCCAGGAACTCGAATGCCTCACGGTCGACATTGAGCCTGGAGCGCGGCGTGCGCAGCGGCAGGGTGACGCTGACGCCATCCTTGCTGATCACGAACACTTCAGCGTCTTTTTTGCTACGCGCGGCCTTGCTCTTGCCGGCGCTCGGGTTGCTGATGGCCTGGTGCGACTGATTCAACACCTTGAGGGCCAGGCCGTACACCAGTTCCTGAAACTCGGGGTCGTCCTTGAAACTGGACAAAATGCGGCTGATCGAGAACTTGCTGCTCAGGTCTTCCAGGGCGAGGTTGTCGGCCGCTTCAGCGTCCTTGAGTTGCTTGAGCCGGCCCATCAGGTCATAGGCCTTGTCATCGTCGAAGGCGTCGTGAGCCTGGCGGATGGCCACGCGCAACTCGCGGATCTGGTCGCTTTCCTTTGAGGTGTGAAACGCGTCCAGCACCATCTCGCTGATGATCTTGGCCGCTGGCACATGCTGTGAAAGATTGATGGCGTTTTCGTATTCAGCCTTGGCGTGCAAGGTGGCTACGGATTCTTCGAGGTGGGAATCAGGCATTGAAATTTCACTACTTCAGTAAACGGAGACAAAAAAGCGTCGGGCATTTTCAGGGGGGAGGGGGGTGAGGTCAAGGCGGATGCGTGCTACTCGTCCAGTTGCGCAAGACACGCTTGCAGAATATCCAGGCCCTCCTCCAGCACCGCAGGCTCGATGGTCAGCGGTGCCAGCAAGCGGATGATGTGCCGCGACTTGCCACTGGGCATCAGCAGCAAGCCGGCGTCTCGCGCCAAGCCCAGCAACTGGGTCAGTTGCCTGGAGGCAGGGGTGCCGTCGGCATTCGTCAGCTCGATGCCGCGCATGGCGCCGACGCCGGTAAGGCGTCCCAGGCAGGGCGACAGGTGCTGGGCCCGCCAGGTTTCATAACGGCTGACGATCGCGGCCGCCTGCTGCGCTCCCCAGCGCTGCAAATGGTCATCCGTCATCACGTCGAGGGTGGCCAGGGCCGCTGCGCAGGCGATGGGGTTGCCCGAATAAGTGCCACCCAGGCCGCCTTTGGGCAGGTTGTCCATCTGCGCCTTGCGGCCCACCACTGCACCGAGCGGCACGCCGCCGGCAATGCTTTTGCCGAGCAGAATGAGGTCTGGTTCGATACCCAGGCGTGAGAAGGCAAAGCGCTGCCCGGTACGGCCGAAACCGGACTGGATTTCATCGGCGATCAGCAGGATGTTTTTGGCGTCGCAGAAACGGCGAAGTGCCTGGGCGAACTCGATATCCAGGGCCAGGAAGCCGCCCTCGCCCTGCACCGGCTCAATGATGAAGCAGGCGACATCGTTGACGTCGATTTCCACGCTGAACAGGCGGTCCATCGCCTTCAGCGCTTCGGCGCAGGTCACGCCGTTATCGGCACTCGGGTAGGGCAGGTGATACACCGGACCGGGCAGTACGCCGACCTTTTGCTTGTAGGGCGCGACCTTGCCGTTGAGGTTGAGGGTAGCCAGGGTGCGGCCGTGGAACGCGCCGTCGAAGGCGATCACAGCGGTACGGCCGGTGGCGCCCCGTGCGATCTTCAAGGCATTTTCGGCCGCTTCCGCGCCGCTGTTGGTGAGCATGCCGCTGACCGGATAGCTCACCGGGATAAATGCGGTCAGGCGCTCCATCAGTTCGATATAGGGTGTATGCGGCGCGGCGTTGAAGGCGTAGTGGGTCAGCCGGGTGGCCTGCTCGCGTATCGCCTCGACCACGGCGGGGTGGCAGTGGCCAAGGTTGAGCACACCGATGCCACCGACAAAATCGATATAGCGTTTGCCGGCCGTGTCCCAGACTTCGGCGTTTTTACCGTGGCTGAGGCTGATGGGATGAACGATGGAAATCGACTGGCTGATCGGATCGTGGCTCATGAATCCTGGACTCGGCGGTGGCGGGCGTCTTTTTATCTAAGCTGCCCGCGTGCCCTTGCCGCAAACGAAATAAAGTCGCCGGGTCATTAATAAAAGTCGCGATCTACTCAGAAACCCTGTTCTTGCCCGCCGCTTTGGCCCGGTACAACGCCTGATCGGCGCGCCTCATCAACGCGGCTGCGGACTCACCCGGATGACGTTGCGCCACACCCAGGCTCAAGGTCACGCGAACGTCGTGCAAGATGGGCAATTGCGCGATGTGCTTACGAATATGTTCGGCCGCCCGTTTTGCCGCGTCCAGTGTGGTTTTGGGCAGCACCACCATGAACTCATCGCCGCCCCAGCGGGCCGGCAGGTCGCCAGTGCGCATGCACGCGTTCAGGCCCTCGACCACGATCATCAGGGTCTCGTCGCCCATGCTGTGGCCGTGCTGGTCATTGATCAATTTGAATTCATCAATGTCCATGGCTACCAGTGTCAGCGGCAGGCGAAAACGCTCGGCACGCTCGCATTCTTCCAGCAGGACTTTCTCCAAACGGTAGCGGTTGGCGATGTGCGTCAGGGCATCCTGTTCGGCGAGGATGCGGTTCTCGTCCAGTTGCAGCTGCAGTTGTTGATTGACCCGCGACAGTTCACGGGTGCGTTCGGCTACCAGCGCTTCAAGAGACTGGTTGCGCTTTTGCAGTTGTTCAATGGAGTGTTTGCGCGAATGAATATCGCGGTGTGCGCCGACCATGCGCCTTACCGAGCCGTCGGGGTTGCGCGCAATCACATAGCCCCGGTCTTCGATCCACAGATAGCTGCCGTCTTTTTTTCGACAGCGATATTCGGCCTGATAATGGGGCGCGCGCTGGTTGATGTAATCATCGAAAACAACCATCACAAGGGGGTAATCATCCGGATGGATGACGTTCTCCCAGGTAAACACGTTGTTTTCCAGCGAGTGGCGGGGGTAGCCGAGCATCTCGTACCAGCCGGGGTTGCGGTAGACGTAACCGGTGTCGGCGTTCCAATCCCAGATCCCGTCGCTGACCAACTCCATGACCGCATGCAGCAGGTCGGCGTTGAGGTCGGAAAAGTCATTGGCCAACGGGTTATTGCCGGATGTATCGTCCATCTGCGCGCTTCCCTGCGTGTGCTGGCTCCCAGGCCAGGGTGTATTGGCGCCGATACTCCGTGGCAGATTTCACTCTACAGGGGGGGCTGTGGGGTTTGAATAGGAAGAGTGTGCTGCTTTAGTTTGATGGCGATTGGCTACTTATTTGGTGTGGATGCGCCTCTACTCGGTCGGAGTAGCGCGCACCCTGGCGCCTATAACGGTGGCTCCACCATCCTCGTCCGAGGCTTTCCATCCGCGTTGTGCTGGTAGATCGCCTCAGGCTGGCCCTGGGCATTGAAAAACACCTGGCCGATGCCCGCCGAGTTCCACAGCCGTTCCCCGGCTTCGGCATGTTCCGGGATGTGCGGTACCACCTGCATGGTGCGCCGACGCGTGAACCAGTTGAGTGGGGAGCGTGGTGAGTAGAGCCAGCGGTTGAGGCGGTCGAACCACTCCAGCAAACGCGGGGGAAACTGGTTCTTGATGCCGCTGCTGGTGATCTGCCAGAGCCTGGGGCCGCCGTTGCGATGGCGAATCAGCACCTGGTAGACAAACGAATAGTGCACGTCACCGGAGAGAATCACGTAGTTACCCGGCGTGCGGGAGTGGCGGAAAATATTGAGGATCACCTGGGCCGCGCCGCGATGGGCCATCCAGTTTTCAGCGTCCACCAGCAGCGGATAGCCGCACCAGCTGAAGACCTTCTGCACCGTCTCGATCAGCTTGACGCCGAACACTGGCGCGGGAGAGACGATAATCGCCGAGGGGTGGTCCAGCAGCGCCTGTTGCAGTTCGCACAAGGCTTCCCAGTCCAGCAGGCCGGAGGGTTGTTTGAGCGTGAATTCGCTGCGCCAGCGCCGCGTTCGGGTGTCGAGCACCACCAGGGCGGGAGACGTGGGCAACACGTAATGCCATTGCTGGAATTTCAGCAGCGCTTGCAGCAGGTCATCTTGCGCAGCGGCCTGCAGATGGTTGTTGTGCGGCTGGGCGGTGAGTGCCTGGGTTTGTTTCAACAGATCGCCAAACACATCCGGCTGGTTACCCCAGCCCTGGCACAGCAGGTAGGCCAGCAGGGCATTGCCGATGATGCGTTTGGAGAAAGGATGGCCATAGGCGGTTTCTTCCCATTGCGCGCTGAGGTTCCAGTCATCGGTGATGTCGTGGTCGTCGAAGATCATCAGCGTCGAGAGGTGAGCCAGGACCCTCGCGGCGCCGGGCAGGCCGTCGCAGAAGCGCTCAATCTGCACCTGCTCCCCGGCATACCGCCGTTGTTCCTCCGCGCTCAATTGCGGCGCATGTGGGCTGATCAGTGTCCAGGGCGTGGGCGACCAGACCAACAGGTACATCGCGACCACTTCGGCAAAGGTCACGAGGTGATTGTCGGCGGTGCTGCTGGTGAAAATCGGCTTTTTCACGCCGCCGAAAAACCGTTCGCGCAAGGTCTCGTTGCTGTCCAGTGCGGGCAGCAGATCGGCCCGGTGGTAATAGCTGGCGCGATGCCCGTAAAGGCTCGCGCTGTCATCCACCACGGCGCCTTCCAGGTATTCGTCGAACAACTCCAAACGCGCGATCAGCGCATGAATCGCCCGCAGCATCGGCCCGGCCACGTCGTCGGCGTAGATCTGGTCACCGCTCATCATCAGCAAGGCCGGGCGTTGTGCCGGTGTGTGTGCCTCGGCCAGCAAACGGTCGATGCACAGCAAGCCTTCGTCGGCACTGTGGTGCGGTTTGCGGCAGGAGCCATGCACCAACTGATGGATGCGGCTGTGTAATACGAAGGTCGGCAAATGGGCATCGGCATACAGCAAATGCGTGGCCCACTCGGCAATACCGGTGCCGTCGGTCAACAGGTCATAGCCAATCGCGACGTCCTGGGGCAGAGGGTTGCTGAGCGCTACGTCAACCAGGTGAATAAAGGCGTGGCGCCCCACCGGGATGACTTGGCAATGCGTCGCGTCGAGCGGGATGTCCAGTGTTTCGTCCCGAGGTAATTGCAACCTGAGGGTCAATTGCACGGCACGACTTGTCACCAACCAGATGTTCAGGCGCTGCGGTTCCAGGCGCCGCAGCAGCGGGCCGGCAAGCACGGCGGGCAGTGTGTCGGGTTGAGGCATGAAGAGGGCAGCTCACACAAGATAGAACTGGAAAGCGTAGCGCAGAGGATGTCAGTGTTTTGTTAACGGAGCGCAACGCGGGGCGCCGCGCCCCTGGCCAAGATCAGATCAGCCGGCCTTGCCCAAGAGAATCCAGGGACGAGGTGTTGTCCTGCTGCTGCGTGTTTTGCCTCGGTGCGTCGCCGTTGATAGAAGCGGTTTTTTCTACAGGCTTGGTGGCGTTCTGAATCGTTTGTAGGGCGTTGTTGAGGTTATAGGTGTGAAAGCTGTTACCGATAATCATGGAAGACCCCTTGCTCAAATGGACGATTGCTTCTCGCATCCCTGCTTTTGGGTGCGCACTGAGTCAGTGGCAGTGGCCGGGTTGAGCGTTCCCGGCCATGGGTGTCCGAATGTTTTGCAGGCCTGTGCCTGAGGGCGTTTCAGTTCGGTTTTGGTACCGTAAACCTGAACTCACTGCCGCGGCCCACTTCGCTTTGCGCCTCTATCCGCCCGCCGTGGGCCTGGACAATACCTTGGGTGATGTACAGCCCAAGCCCGCTGCCGCTGGGGTTGTTTTCGGTCTGGGTCCAGTAGCGATCAAACACATGCGGCAACTGTTCAGGCGCAATACCTTCACCGGAGTCGCGCACCGAAAACACGATCTCCTCGCCGTTGCTCATGGCGCTGATGCCGATATTGCCCTGGCGCGGGGTGAACTTGATGGCGTTGCCGATCAGGTTCGACAGCACCTGGAACAGGCGCTCCGGGTCGCCGTTGATCTGCAGGCCGGGCTCGGCATTGAACGACAAGTCGATGCCTTTCTCCATCGCTAACGGTGCGAGCAGGGAATAGGCCTCTTCGAACATCTGGCTGACGTCCAGTGCAACCGGTTTGACCACGTAACGCCCGGCCTCGATTTTTGAGGTGTCGAGCAAGTCTTCCAGCAACACATTCATGCGCGCGGCCGCCTGTTGCATGGTGTCGATAGCCGAAGAAATCCGCCGCGAAGTGTGCGGGCCCTCGGAGCTGAAGGCCTTTTGCATCATGCCGCAGAGCATCGAGATGACGGTCATCGGGTTGCGCAGGTCGTGGGACACCACCGCCACCAGCTCGTCACGCGCACGCACGGCCTGTTGCTCGCGCAGTACCTGGCGGGCCAGGTCGTTTTCCAGCGCGGAGCGGCGCAGGTCATTGGCGGCGAACAGGTCGCCGTGGCTCCATTTGGTAGAGATGCCGGCCATCTCCACTTTCCAGATTTCAAACGAGGTGCGTGGGCGAAGGCGCATGCCGGCATCGGAGCTTTCCAGGTTGAGTGGTTTGCTCGGGTCGCCGCTCCAACTGATGTTTTCCTTCACCTCCGGGCGGAACCACAGCACGCCGTTGTCCACAGGCTTGGGCAGGCTCATGGCGAGCACGCCGCTGGCCACTTGCTGGAAGTCGGCCGCCGGCGGGTACAGCGCCGCCAGATTGTGGCTGGCGAACACCGGCTCGCCGTTCTGTTGCAACCAGCGATGCAGCGCACGGATCTGCGCCGGCTCCGGGCAGTTGCCGTAACGGTGCAGTTGCTTGTCTTCGATGATCGCCACGCCGCCGGACAAGGTCAGGTCCATCAGCAACTGGCCGCGTTGGGCGAGGCCATCGAACACATTATTTTCCGAAGATTTCATCGCCTGATCCAGCAAGGCCAGGGCGTCGACTTTTTCTTCGCGTTGGCGGCTCAGGTCCAGGGCTTCCATGGCGCTGATCTGCAACGACAGCACCTGACCGATGGTCTGGCAGGCGCTACGCAACGCGTGCGGCACCAACAGCGGCTCACGGTTGCCGCAACTGATCAGGCCCCAGAGCGTGTCACCCTTCATCAGCGAAATGCTCATGGACGACAGCACGCCCATGTTCTGCATGTACTGGCAGTGAATCGGCGACACGCTGCGCAGGGTGGCGAAGCTCAGGTCCAGCGGCTGGTCGATGTCCGGGCGCAGTCTGGGCAGCAGTGGCACCGGTTCGTAGGCTGCATTGGGGATGATTCGCAGCCAGTTGGTGCGGTACAGCTCGCGGGCTTGCTCGGGGATGTCGGACGCGGGGAAGAACAGCCCGTTGAACAGCTCCATGGACGGCGCGGACGCTTCGGCGATTACCTGGCCGTGGCCTTCCTCTTCAAAACGGTAGATCAGCACGCGGTCGTAACCGGTCATGGCCTGGATTTCGGTCACGCTGATTTCGTACAGCGCCTGCAGGGTTTTCGCCGATTGCAGGCGTTGCAGCATCTTGCCCAGGTTACTGGTGCGACCATTGAGCGCCCGTGGTTTGAAATCCTCGAGCAGCGGTTCGAATTCCAGCACCAGCACTCGCTGATGGCGATGCAGCAAGCCTTCGAACTGCGCACCATTGAGGCAGACATGCAGGGGCGGCGCGTCGAAAAAAGTATTATGCGCGGCCATGCTGTGCACCGCCTCGGCATGCTCGGCGCCGATCAGCGTGTGCAGCGGCTGACCGAGCAGCGACTCGGGCGTATGGCCGAACAGGGTGTCCACGTTGGCACTGACCTGGATGATGTTCAGGTCGGGCTCCGACAGCGTCAGCAGCACGCCGTGGGGCTGAATCGCCCCGGGAAAGCGAATGGGCTCGTCGGCACAGTTGGCAAGCAGCTCTTCGAAATCTTCGGTTTTCATAGCAGTACCTCCTGGCGGGCGAGCCATTGCTCAAAGCCGCTGAATGTTGAACGGGCAGCGATCACGGCGCGTTGTTTGTCAGCCGCGTCCAGTGTCTGCCGGTCCAGGTAATCAAGAAATGCTTTCCAGCGCCGTCCGGTCTCGGCGCCATAGACATCAAGAAATGCGCCACCGTTGTCGGCATCCACGCCCAGGCGTTGAGCCATCTCCCGACGCAATACCTGGCCGCCGAGGGTCGCGCCTTCCAGCACATACAGGGCACCGAGGCAGGCTTCGGGGGTGTCGAAAGTCGGGAGGTCGGTCCAGCGGGGCAGGGCGCTGATGGCGGCGTCGTTCAGGCCGAGGGCGTGAAGGTCACTGACCAATGTCGACGTTTTCTCACGCAACGATGTGTCAAAACCTTCGGGGATCAAGCCGCTGTCGTACAGCGCTGCTTCAATCGGCGCATAAAAGCCGAAGTACGCCTGCAGCAGACGTCGATACCACTGGGCATCCAGGCGCTCGGAAAAAAACGGCATACGCTTTTCCAGTGCGACGTGCAGCAGGCCAGTCCCCGTGCGCAGCGCTTCCAGCAGAGGTGGCGCACCAACGTCAGGGGCCTGTGAATGCATTCAGTAAGCTCGAACTGTGGGCCTGTCGGCCATGAATGACGCGTGAAAATGGGCGACCATTCTACACAACTCATTGCCGTTAGCCGTGCGCACAAGGCGAAAAGCCTGACAGGCGGATCAGAAAAGTCGCTCCTTGCTGACTAGGTGACCGCAATAACGGGCTCGAAGTTCGGTCTAGGTGATATCGCGACGCTATCAATGCATCGAAGCACCTTGCTGAGTCAATGCCGTTTGCACGCATTCAATCAGGTGACTGGTGCTCCAGGGTTTGGGCAGGAAGCGTACCGAACCGCCCAGTTCCTCGGCGATCCTGGTATTGCCGGAGGTCAACAGCACCTGCACCTCGGGCCAGCGGTGCGCGACCACGCGGCTCAAGTCGTAGCCGTTGAGCAAACCGGGCATCTGCACGTCACTGACAATCAGGTCGACCGGCTCATCGCCCCGCTCAAGGTAAATCATGCCTTCATCCGCCGAAGGAAACGATGTCACCACCGCGCCGAAATCTTCCAGCACATCCACCATCAACGCCCGAATGATTTCGTCGTCTTCCAATACCAAAATCGATGGCTGAGCCATGATCCTTACTCCACCATCAGGGTTCAGTAAGGTGGAGTGGGCAGGGGCCGATTAGGTTCGATTGGATGTTTTTTAAACGATGGGTGGTCGGTTGAAGGGTCTAGGTTGCGTGCTTGCGGGCAGAGGCGGCATCCGCATCGACCCACAGGCGGTGTGAACCGGCATGGGGCATAATCGCCGGTAACCGCCGATGTGGAGTCGCCATGAAATACGCGTTGATCGCTCTAGCCCTTTTCCTGAATGCTCCTTCAGCCTTTGCCGCCGGCGATGCCGAAGCAGGCGGCAAGCTCTTCGCCAAGACCTGCGGCGGTTGCCACAGCGTCGGGGAAGGCGCGCGGGGTGGGTTTGGGCCGGAGCTGAACGGCATCATCGGCAGGCCTGCCGGTACTACCACGGATTACCAGTATTCCGACGCGATGAAGAATTCGGGTGTGGTTTGGACGCGGGATAAACTTGCGGCCTATATCGAAGACCCGAAAGCGGTGGTGAGCGGGACGCGGATGATTTTCTGGGGGATCAGTGATCGGGAGAAGATTGAGAATATTCTGGCCTATCTGGAAACCTTCCAACCTAAATGATCACTCCCATAAACGTTGCGAGCATTTTGCATAAAGCCAGGTCCAGGGAGGAAATTGAACGGTGGGCATTGCTCACCGTTTTCTCGATAACGGCTGTGCAAATACCACACCGTTGAAGGAGTGGGTGTAGTAGTCGGAGAAGGATTCCATGTGCTCAGGCGTCAGCAGTGGATTAACCTTTTGCAGTAGGCCCGCTTCGTCGACCCACAAGCCGCTGTAGTAGCTATTTTCATCTGTTCTCACGTACTCCTGCTTGTCGCTTTCATGTAAAGCAACCACCCAGAATATGGGCTCCGGACGATCCAGACGGGCGTTGGCTTCGCTGAAAACCTGATCCCACGGCTGACCGACTTTGGAAAGGAGAAAACGGAATAGCGGGGTGTAATCAAAACCGTGTCGATGGTGGCTGTGCATTGAGCCGCGGTTTGATAATGCGCGCGTTTCTTTTTTGCTATTTCTTTCGCTCCGATAAGCGCGATGACTTCCGTGGCATACGTCATGTGTACGGGTGTCAACTGAGCGGTATAGACAGGGCTTTTTCATGGTGGCCTAATTTTTTTGCGCTGCTTTGTAGATCGTGGCCAATCCTTATCCAGTTGAAAACGCCTGCATCACGCATCGCATGCCAAATACAGCGACGCGTTTTTAGGAAGGACTAATGTGGTGATTTTTTCGATGTCTTCAATTTGTTGTGGTGTAAGCAAATAGTCATATACACATTCGTTCTCATCTTCCCAGCCCATTATTGGCAGCAAGTCTGCAGCGTTCAGGTCCAGCGGAATCTCGGTCGAAATGTGTTCGCTTCCCGTGGGAACAACGTAGATCAGATGTTTCATGGATCTATCCGCCTTGTGTCATCTGCCTCTTTGGTTCGCTCACCTGTTATAGAATCGAACTCGCCAAGGTGTTTGCCTTTTTTGTTGTACATCTCAACCTTGCCTCCTTCAAAGTCCCATTCGTAGATATACCCGTAGGGCTCTTTCCAGCGAGGCCGAAGCCTGCCTCCGCCCTTGACGCGGGATTTGGCTGGTGCGCGTATGGCTTTCGGAAATGCAGGTAAGAACGTTGGACTCGGATGGTATTTGTGATCCCCTGGCCGAACACTCACCACCACATACAGCGGCCGAACCCCCGACTCCACCGGGAACACCAGAATAAAATCCCGATACTGAGGTGGATAAATCGGGTTCACCAGAATCTGTGCCGCCTTCTCCGTTGGCGGATAAATCCAGATCACCGGCGCCTGCGGCGCAGCTTCCAATGCCGGAATACCTAACATGTCACTGGGATCAACCGCAGGCGTCCAGATCAGCTCCACGCCCTCGCCCAAATCCGCCACAAACTGATCGCCACGGCTTTGAAACTGCACCACATCAATCATCTGCCACGCGGCATGATTGCCCGTGTAAAACCCATACCCTTTGAGCGTGCCGTCCTCACGTTGCTCGATATGCAACCGCATCTGCGAACGCGCCCGTTGCATCGAACGCAACTGCTCCTCGCTGTACAGCGCGCTATCACCCAGCGCCGAAGGCCAAGCCAGCGCCACCAAACCCGTCAGCAGGCCTGCGGCGACGGACCCAACGGCTGTGGCCGCCGACTCCCAAACCGCCGAACGCAATGCCAGCTGCCCCAAGCCCGCGGGCAATGGGCTGCCGCTGATCTTGCGCAAGGCGACTGCGCCCCGGCTGTCCACCTCACGTCCACCCAGCAGGCTTAAATGGCCGTACTCCTTGATCAACTCCAACGGGACATACCCGGCCGGGTTGAAGTAATGAGTGACGCCGTCAGGCAGCTGGCAAGGCTTGATGAAAACGCAGCCTGGAGGTTTGGCTGGCTCGGGTACTGGAGCAGGCGATGGCTCTAAAAAATCAACAGACGGCGAATACGGCACACGCGATGGCTGCGGGGTCAGGATCCGTCGCTTGCGTAAATCTTCTTCGGTGGGCGGGTAAAAGCGTTCTGACATGAAGGGCTCACTTCCTTGTGCGAGGGAGTGAGCCTACGAGGTAGGCAAAGAGGCGAATGTCGTCTTTGTTCGCTGCTGAGCGTGGGAAAAGTGGACTGATGCCCCGTCGGTGCCTTTTCTATCACCGCCGAATGCCTCTGTGGCGAGCGGGCTTGCCCCGCGTTGGGTTGCGAAGCAGCCCCAAAACCCGACCCCACGGAGTATCTGATACACCGCATTCGTCTTTACTGGAGCTGCTGCGCAAACCAACGCAGGGCAAGCCCGCTCGCCACGAAACCGCTGGCGCTCAAGCGTTCGATCAGCTTGTGCAGATACTGCCTGCTGATCAGCCGAGCAAGTGCCTGGAAATCAGCCGGGAGATTTCCACGATGGAGGTCTTGCCGGTGAATTCGAATTTCACTTTGCCCAGCGACGAAAAGTAGATTTCCAGCTCCGAGTCCAGATCGAAGGTGCCGGAGGTTTCCACGGAGTACGCCACAATGTTTTTGTACGGCAACGAGGTGAAGTCCTTCTTGCTGCCGGTGATCCCCTGCACGTTCACCGCAATAATGCGCTGGGTGGTGAAGACCACGCCGTCGCGCATGGCCTTGTAGGCGTCGACCACTTCTTCGCCGTCCAGCAGCAGGGCTGATACGCGTTCGGCGTATTCGTTGTTTTGCTTGAGCTTGAAGAAGCCTTTGTTGTTGAAGTCGATCATCTGCCTGTCCTGGGTGGGTGGTGTTTCAAACGGGTGCCGGTGTATGGCGTTTTGCTTGTGGATCTGTATCTGACGCACGGGATTTGTACGCTCTACCATGGCGACCCTGGCGAAGGATTCCACGCCGGCAGAACAAAAATCCAGGAGCCAAACAATGCCCGATATGTCCAGCTTGCTTGCCTACGGCCTGATCTCACTCGGCATGGTGCTGACGCCCGGGCCGAACATGATTTACCTCATTTCCCGCTCGATCTGCCAGGGGCGCATGGCCGGGCTGATTTCCCTGGGTGGCGTTGCGCTGGGTTTTGTCGTGTACATGCTGTGCGCGGCGTTGGGGATCACGGCGTTGCTGATGGCCGTTCCCTTTGCCTACGACGCGTTGCGCCTTGGCGGCGCGCTTTATCTGGCCTACCTCGCGTGGCAGGTGGTCAGGCCGGGCGGGCGTTCACCTTTCCAAGTGCGCGACTTGTCCAAGGACAGCCCGCGAAAGTTGTTCAGCATGGGCCTGGTCACCAACCTGCTCAATCCCAAGGTAGCGGTGATGTATGTGTCGCTGCTGCCCCAGTTCATCGACCCGAACGGCCATGGCAGTGTGCTTGCGCAGTCCCTGGTGCTGGGCTTCACGCAGATTTTTATCAGCGTGAGCGTCAACGCGGTGATTGCCTGCATGGCCGGTTCGATTGCCGTTTTTTTCGTCACCCGACCGGGGTGGCAGGTGGTGCAACGCTGGGTGATGGGGTCGGTGTTGATGGGGTTGGCGGTGCGGATGGTGGTGGAGGGGCGGCGGTAGGCGACCACCTCACAGGATTGCTTTCAGGTACTGCTTGAGTGCTTCGAGCGGGGCCGTGAGTGCTTCAAACGTAGGCGCTTGGCGCACGTCCGTCGCCAGCCGTTGCAGTTCACGGCCCATTACCGTGTTGGCGCCGCCCAGCGCCACCAGGGCCAGCGCGATGCACTCGCTGATTTTTTGCTGAGTCGTAACGAGATCGCCCTTGCGTACGAGCAGCCCAAACACCTCCCGTTCATACCCATCCATCACCAGATCATCCCGCAAAATCGGGCTACCGCCGTCCGTCTCGTGCGCAAGCTTAAGTGCAAAGAGCGCGACCGCTTCCAGCGTCAATTCCATGGTTTTGGGTCCTGGGTTATGTGGAGGAGGGCGATGATCACTGTTCTGTGCCTGAAAAAAAAGACCCCGGCGCCGTACAACGTGGCTCGCGCGCGCAAAAGGCAGTCCAAGGAACGATATTAATTAGCCATGCTCCAACTCGCCATGCATCCGGTTCTCAAAGGGCCGGCATGCAGGGCTAACTCGCGCTGTCTGAACAGCGGCGCGTTCTCCTTCAGACAAGGACGCAACGACCATGCAGCCATCTCCCACCCAGGTACCTTCGGCCACCGGCGAACTGATCGCCAGCTTCCGCCACGGCAAGGGCTTTCTGATTTTCAGTTTGATAGTTGGCGTCGTGCTGTTGGGCCTCGCCGTGTTTGTGTTGTACCTGGGCACCCTGCTGCCCGCAGGCAGCGAAGGACCCATAGCTGGCGAGACCTCCCGCGGCCTGTCATTCAGCTTCAGCAGCCCGCAGACGCTGATCTACGCCACCAGCGCCTTGCTCGCGGTTATCGCGTTGGGCATGTTTGCGGTCTACGCCTGGCACAAAAAATTGCGCGCGCCGGTGTACAACGTGTTTGAGTTGGGCATAGAGCGCATCGTCAACGGTCAGCGCCACTACACCGCGTTCGCCGACATCGAAGACTTGTACCTGTTCGGCTCCGGGCAAACCGCGATGACCGGCCTGATCACCAACCTGGCCTATCGCCGCAACGCGTCCGAGCCGTTTCACCGCGTGATCGAAAGCCTCAAGGGCTTTTATGAATTCCAGCAACTGGTACGTGAGCGTCACGTACTCGCGCGCATGCCGGCGGTGGTCGCGACGCTGGAGGCGGGCGGGTCGGTGACGTTCAACTGCGTCAACTCAGGGCAGGTCTGGGGCAAACGTGTGAGCGGCAACTTCCTGAAAATCACCACCTCGCCGATTGTCGTCAGCCGTACGTTTTTGCAATACAAGGGCGAGAACGTGTCGATGGCGTCCTTGCGCAGCGTTGACCTGAATGCCTGGACTGAAAACGTGGTGATCAAGGACGAGAGCGGCAAAGTAGTGTTGTCGACGGTTGCCACGGGGATCTTGAGTCATGATGTGTTTCTAAACACGCTCAATGCGTTGTTTGCCTCACAAGAGCCAGCGCGCGAGTTGATCTGAGCCGTGTTGAAACAAACTTACCGACCGCTCGGCAGGGGACGGTCGGGTTCCGCCCCTCGTCGCAGCAAAAAAATGGAACGGCTCTTGGCGGCGTTCGCCTAATGATTAGCCTGTGGATAATTCCCCAGGCAGCGTGCCAATACCGGCATCCTTCGAGAGGTGGTCAACGTGGCTAAAGACGAGAAGAAAAGCAAAGGCGAGTCTTCAAAAGCCAGTAAGGAATTGAAAGACAAGACGTCATCACCGGCAAAAAAATCAGCAGCAGCGTCGACCCTTTCGAAGTCTTCTGAAAAGAAAGACAAGAAAAAGGATGCCGAACCGAAGAAGGTTGTGAAGAAGGCTGATAGCAAGCCGGAAAAGGCCAAGAAGGCAGAGAAGGCAGAGAAGGCAGAGAAGGCGGAAAAGCCTGCCAAGAAGAAAAAGTGATAGCTGGAAGGGTTTAAGGCCTCACGATTCACTTTCCTGCAGACGAAAAAAAGACCTTGAATTTCAAGGTCTTTTTTTAAGATGGTGCCCCGAGGGAGACTCGAACTCCCACTCCTTTCGAAAACGGATTTTGAATCCGCCGCGTCTACCAATTCCGCCATCAGGGCTCAATGGCGGCGAAGTATAGAGACGAGATTACCGTTGGTCAATCACGTTTCATGGTCAATTTTGACTAATTCCGCTAGACTTCCCGGCCCTGCTAGACGAACCCCATCATGCGCGTTGCTGACTTTACTTTTGAGCTCCCTGATTCGCTGATCGCTCGCCACCCATTGGCCGAGCGTCGCGCCAGTCGACTGCTGACCCTGGATGGGGTGAGCGGTGCCCTCGCACACCGTCAATTCACTGATTTGCTTGAGCATTTGCGCCCGGGCGATTTGATGGTGTTCAACAATACCCGGGTGATTCCGGCGCGGCTTTTTGGCCAGAAAGCGTCCGGCGGCAAGCTGGAAATTCTGGTGGAACGGGTGCTGGACAGCCATCGCGTGCTGGCCCATGTGCGTTCCAGCAAGTCGCCGAAACCGGGCTCGAGCATCCTGATCGACGGCGGTGGCGAAGCCGAGATGGTGGCGCGCCATGACGCGTTGTTCGAGCTCAAGTTTGCCGAAGAGGTGTTGCCGCTGCTGGAGCGCGTCGGCCATATGCCGTTGCCTCCTTATATAGACCGTCCCGACGAAGACGCCGACCGCGAGCGCTATCAGACGGTTTACTCGCAGCGCCTGGGCGCCGTGGCCGCACCTACCGCCGGGCTGCATTTCGATCAGCCGCTGCTGGATGCGATTGCCGCCAAGGGCGTCGACAGCGCCTATGTGACCCTGCACGTGGGGGCCGGCACGTTTCAGCCGGTGCGTGTGGATAATATTGAAGATCATCATATGCACAGCGAATGGCTGGAAGTCAGCCAGGACGTGGTGGATGCCGTGGCGGCGTGCAAGGCGCGCGGCGGGCGGGTGGTTGCCGTGGGCACCACCAGCGTGCGCTCCCTGGAAAGTGCCGCGCGCGATGGCGTGCTCAAGCCGTTCAGCGGTGACACCGATATCTTCATCTACCCGGGCCGCCCGTTCCATGTGGTCGATTGCCTGGTCACCAACTTCCATTTGCCGGAATCCACGCTGTTGATGCTGGTGTCGGCCTTTGCCGGTTACCGCGAAACCATGGCGGCCTACCAGGCCGCCATCGCCAACGAGTACCGTTTTTTCAGTTACGGTGATGCGATGTTTATCACCCGCAATCCGGCGCCAAGCGGCCCAGAGGAACAACTATGAGTCGTATGTCGTTTGAACTGCTGGCCACCGATGGCAAGGCCCGTCGTGGTCGCCTGACCTTCCCGCGCGGCACTGTCGAGACCCCGGCGTTCATGCCGGTCGGCACCTACGGCACCGTCAAGGGCATGCTGCCGCGCGACATCGTCGCCACCGGCGCCGAGATCATCCTCGGCAATACCTTTCACCTGTGGCTGCGCCCGGGCACCGAAGTGATCAAGAAGCATGGCGACCTGCATGATTTCATGAAGTGGCAGGGCCCGATCCTCACCGATTCCGGTGGTTTCCAGGTGTTCAGCCTGGGCGCCATGCGCAAGATCAAGGAGGAGGGCGTGACCTTCGCCTCGCCGGTCGACGGCGCCAAGGTGTTCATGGGGCCGGAAGAGTCGATGCAGGTGCAGCGCGACCTGGGCTCGGACATTGTGATGATTTTCGACGAGTGCACGCCGTACCCGGCCGATGAGGACGTGGCGCGGATTTCCATGGAGCTGTCGCTGCGTTGGGCCCAGCGTTCGAAAAACGCCCACGGCGACAATACCGCCGCGCTGTTCGGCATCGTCCAGGGCGGCATGCACGAAAGCCTGCGCAAGCGCTCGCTCGAAGGCCTCGACACCATTGGCTTCGACGGCCTGGCCATTGGCGGCCTGTCGGTGGGCGAGCCCAAGCACGAGATGATCAAGGTGCTGGATTATCTGCCAGGCCTGATGCCCGCTGAAAAACCTCGTTACCTTATGGGCGTTGGCAAACCGGAAGATCTCGTAGAGGGTGTGCGCCGCGGTGTGGACATGTTCGATTGCGTGATGCCAACCCGTAATGCCCGCAATGGGCATCTGTTCATCGATACAGGCGTGCTGAAGATCCGTAACGCGTTCCATCGCCATGATGAATCGCCGCTCGATCCCACCTGTGACTGCTACACCTGCCAGAACTTCTCGCGTGCTTATCTGCATCATCTGGACAAGTGCGGGGAAATGCTGGGTAGCATGTTGAATACCATCCACAATTTGCGTCACTACCAAGTCCTGATGGCTGGTTTGCGCGAGGCTATTCAACAGGGTACATTGGCCGCCTTCGTCGATGCCTTCTATGCCAAGCGCGGGCTCCCTGTGCCGCCCTTGGACTGAGTTTTCCCGACCCTAAGATTCACTATTTGCAACTGGAGTGCTAAATGAGCTTTTTTATCTCTAACGCCATGGCTGACGCCGCTGCGCCTGCCGCTGCCGGCCCTATGGGCGGTGGTTTCGAGTGGATTTTCCTGGTCGGCTTCCTGGTCATCTTCTACCTGATGATCTGGCGTCCACAGGCCAAGCGCGCCAAAGAGCAGAAGAACCTGCTGGGCAGCCTGCAAAAGGGCGACGAAGTGGTGACCACTGGCGGCATCGCCGGCAAGATCACCAAGGTTGCCGATGCTTTCGTGGTACTGGAAGTTTCCGACACCGTGGAAATGAAGTTCCAGAAGGGCGCCATCGCTGCCACGCTGCCTAAAGGCACGCTCAAAGCGATCTAAGCAACAACCTTTACCAATCGACGGGGCGCGCAAGGCGCCCCGCGTTATAAGCGGGCGGCGTGATGCTGAACAAATACCCTCTGTGGAAATACGTACTGATCCTGGCGGTGCTGGCGATCGGTTTTATTTATTCCGCTCCCAATCTCTATCCTGATGACCCGGCGATCCAGATCACGGGCGCCAGCACTTCGCTGCAGGTCAATCAGGCCGATCTGGAGCGCGCGAGCAAAGCGCTCAATGACGCGGGTATCCAGGTTAAAGCGGCAACATTGGCCGCAGGTGCCAAGGGCGGCTTGCTGCGCCTGACCAAATCCGAAGACCAATTGCCGGCCAAGGACGTCGTGCGCAAGGCCATGGGTGACGACTACGTTGTCGCGCTGAACCTGGCACAGACCACGCCACAATGGCTGCGCAGCATTGGCGCGCACCCGATGAAGCTGGGTCTGGACTTGTCCGGTGGTGTGCACTTCCTGCTGGAAGTCGACATGGACAAGGCCCTCGACGCGCGCCTGAAAGTCTATGAAGGCGATGTGAAGAGCCTGCTGCGCAAAGAGAAGTTGCGTTATCGCAGCCTGCCGCAGCTCAACGGTGCCATCCAGCTGGGCTTCTCTGATGAAGCGTCCCGCGAACAGGCCCGTGCGCTGATCCGCAAGAACTTCAATGACTTCGACATCGTACCGGCCGACCTCAATGGTCAGGCGGTACTGCGTCTGGCGATGAGCCCGGCGAAGATCGCGGAAATCCGCGAATACTCCATCAAGCAGAACCTGACCACGGTGCGTAACCGTGTCAACGAGCTGGGTGTGGCCGAGCCGATCGTGCAGCGTCAGGGCGCCAACCGTATCGTGGTTGAATTGCCGGGCGTGCAGGACACCGCTGAAGCCAAGCGTATCCTGGGTAAAACCGCCAACCTGGAGTTCCGTCTCGCGGCTGAGCCGGGTGCTACCCGCGCCACCTCCGAAGAGTTCGAGTTCCGCGAAGGCAACCGCCCACCTGCGCTGATCGAGCGCGGCCTGATCATCACCGGTGACCAGGTCACCGATGCCAAGGCCGGTTTCGACTCGCAGCACGGCACTCCCGAAGTGAACATCCGCCTGGATGGCCACGGCGGCGACCTGATGAACCGCGCCACGCGCAGCAACGTCGGTCGCAGCATGGCGGTGATCTTCATCGAGCAACGCCCGGTGACCACCTACACCAAGCAGATGGTCAACGGTGTCGAGAAAGACGTGCCGGTGCAGACCTTCAAGGAAGAGAAGAAGATCATCAGCCTGGCGACCATCCAGTCGCCGCTGGGTGCTCAATTTCGCATCACCGGCCTGAACGGCCAGGGCGAATCCTCCGAACTGGCGCTGTTGCTGCGTGCCGGTGGTCTGGCGGCGCCGATGTACTTCGCTGAAGAACGCACCATTGGCCCGAGCCTGGGTGCCGACAACATCACCAAGGGGGTCGATGCAGCCTTGTGGGGCATGCTGTTCGTGTCGCTGTTCATCATCGCCATCTACCGCTTCTTCGGCGTGATCGCCACCGTGGCCCTCGCGGGCAACATGGTGATGCTGCTGGCCCTGATGTCGCTGCTGGGCGCAACGCTGACCCTGCCGGGTATCGCCGGTATCGTGCTCACCATGGGTATGGCGGTGGATGCCAACGTGCTGATCTTCTCGCGGATTCGTGAAGAGATCGCCGCCGGCATGACTGTGCAGCGCGCAATCAACGAAGGCTTCGGCCGGGCATTCACCGCGATTCTCGACTCCAACCTGACCACTCTGCTGGTCGGCGGGATTCTCTTTGCCATGGGCACCGGCCCGGTCAAAGGTTTTGCGGTGACCATGTCCCTGGGTATCTTTACCTCGATGTTCACGGCCATCATGGTGACCCGCGCAATGGTCAACCTGATCTTTGGCGGACGTGACTTCAAGAAGTTGTGGATTTAAGGGGCTGCCATGTTACGTACAATCAACTTCATGGGCGTTCGCAACGTTGCGTTCGGCGTCACCGTGCTCCTTACCGTTCTGGCGTTGTTCAGCTGGTTCCATAAGGGCCTGAACTACGGCCTGGACTTCACCGGCGGTACGCTCATCGAGCTGACCTACGAGAAGCCGGCCGACGTTACCCTGGTGCGCAACGAGCTGGTCAAGGCCGGCTATCACGAAGCCGTGGTGCAGAGCTTTGGTGCTACCACCGACCTGTTGGTGCGCATGCCAGGCGAAGACCCGCAACTGGGCCACCAGGTGGCCGAGGCCTTGCAGAAGGTCGGCGGCGACAACCCGGCGTCGGTCAAGCGCGTCGAGTTCGTGGGCCCGCAAGTGGGTGAAGAGCTGCGCGACCAGGGCGGCCTCGGCATGCTGATGGCGCTGGTCGGTATCATGATCTACCTGGCTTTCCGCTTTCAGTGGAAGTTCGGTGTCGGCGCCATTGTGTCGCTGATCCACGACGTGATCGTGACCGTGGGTATCCTGGCGTATTTCCAGATTACCTTCGACCTGACCGTGCTGGCGGCCGTGCTGGCGATCATTGGTTACTCGCTCAACGACACCATCGTGGTATTCGACCGGGTTCGTGAGAACTTCCGCGTACTGCGCAAGGCGTCGTTGATCGAAAACATCAACATCTCCACCACCCAGACGCTGCTGCGTACCATGGCGACGTCGATCTCCACCTTGCTGGCGATTGCCGCGCTGATGATCTTCGGTGGCGACAACCTGTGGGGCTTCTCCCTGGCGCTGTTCATCGGCGTTCTGGCGGGCACCTACTCGTCGATCTATATCGCCAACGTGGTGCTGATCTGGCTGAACCTCAACAGCGAAGACCTGATTCCTCCGGCCAGCACTGGCAAGGAGGTCGACGACCGTCCTTGATGGGCGTTTGTTGACACGCTGTTACAAAAGAGGCACGAGAATTGAACTCGTGCCTTTTTTTTTGCTCCAAGGCTGGGTATAGCGCGGATCTTTCGGTCCGCTTGTGATGGTCAGGAGGTTCAACGTGAACAAGTCGTTGCTGGTTGGTGCGGTATTGGGTGCTGTCGGTGTGACTGCCGGGGGCGCTGTTGCCACCTACAGCCTGGTAAAAAGCGGCCCTGAGTATGCGCAAGTGCTGGCTGCACAGCCGGTAAAAACCCAGATTAAAACGCCGCGTGAGGTCTGCAAGGACGTCGCGGTGACTCGGCAGAAGCCGGTGCAGGATCAGCATCAGATCGTCGGCACCGTGGTCGGTGCGCTGGCCGGTGGCCTGTTGGGTAACCAGGTCGGTGGCGGTAACGGTAAGAAGCTGGCCACTGTAGCCGGTGCGGTCGGTGGCGGTTACGCCGGTAACAAGGTTCAGGAAGGCATGCAGAACCGCGATACTTACACCACCACTCAGACACGCTGTAACACCGTCAACGACATCAGCGACAAGGTTGTCGGCTATGACGTGCGTTACACCCTGGATGGCAAGGAAGGCACCGTGCGCATGGATCGTGATCCAGGCGGCCAGATTCCAGTGGATAAAGAAGGGCGTCTGATCCTGGGTCAGAACCAGCAGTAATTCAGGGGCAGATTCAAAGCCCCATGCAGTAAAAAATGTGGGAGGGGGCTTGCGCCCGACGGTGGTAGGTCAGTCAATACATCTGGCGACTGACAAGCCGCTATCGGGAGCAAGCCCCCTCCCACAGTTGATTTCTGTGTGACTGGCATGTGTGTTCATGCTAAATTCCAGGCATGAAAAAAGCACCCCGCGGGGTGCTTTTTTTTGCCTGCTCGCTTAGCGCTTCAGCGAAGCCGGCAGGTGCGGCTGGATTGCTGTCAGCACGGCCTTGAAGCATTTGGTGTTGCCCGCAACCACGTGGCCTTTCTCAAGGAAGTCGTGACCGCCGGTGAAGTCGCTCACCAGGCCGCCGGCCTCTTGAATCAGCAGTGCGCCTGCAGCCATGTCCCACTCGGACAGGCCCGACTCCCAGAACGCATCAAAACGACCGGCGGCCACGTAAGCCAGGTCCAGGCTCGCTGCGCCGGCGCGGCGGATGCCGGCGGTCTGGCCGACCAGGGCGCGGAACATGCCCAGGTAGTTTTCCAGGTTATCCATCTGGTCGTCACGGAACGGGAAGCCGGTGCCCAGCAGGGCGCCGTCCAGGCTGGTGCGGCCGCTGACACGCAGGCGACGACCATTGAGTTGCGCGCCACGGCCACGGCTGGCGGTGAATTCTTCCTGGCGAACCGGGTCGAGTACGACGGCGTGTTCCAGGCGGCCACGGTATTTGCAGGCGATGCTCACGGCAAAGTGCGGAATGCCGCGCAGGAAATTGGTGGTGCCATCCAGTGGGTCAATGATCCACAGGTAGTCTTCGCCTTCGCCGCTGCCTTTGTGCAGGCCGGTTTCTTCACCGAGGATGCCGTGGGTAGGGTAGGCCTTGCGCAGAGCGTCGATGATTTTCTGTTCGGCGGCGCGATCCACCTCGGATACGTAATCCTTGGCGTCTTTTTCGTCGACCTTGATGGTATCCAGGCGCTCGATGGAGCGGAAGATCAATTCACTGGCGCTGCGGGCGGCGCGCAGCGCGATATTCAGCATGGGCTGCATGGATAGGTCACCTAAGGTTGTTAAAGAAAGCCGGGCAGTTTAGCAGAAACTTTCTTCAGGTGAAGGACGACGTTAGCTTTCATGGCATAACCTTAGGCTGTTCTGTAAGATTTGCTCCCCTTTCCCGTGTCCGAGAGCGCCTCCCTTGCTGCAAAACATTCGTGTCGTCCTCGTCAATACCAGTCATCCCGGCAACATCGGCGGGGTGGCGCGAGCCATGAAAAACATGGGGCTGACGCGCCTGGTGCTGGTCGAGCCACGGGTGTTTCCGCACCACGAGGCCGATGCCCGTGCGTCCGGCGCCAATGACCTGCTCGCGAGCGCCCAGGTGGTCGCCACCCTGGAAGACGCCTTGGTGGGCTGCAACCTTGTGCTCGGCACCAGTGCCCGTGACCGGCGCATCCCCTGGCCGCTGCTGGACCCGCGTGAGTGCGGCACCAAAGTGATCGAAGAGGCTGCCGGCGGCGCTGAAATCGCCCTGGTGTTCGGCCGTGAAGACTCCGGCCTCACCAATGAAGAGCTGCAGCGATGTCATTACCATGTGCACATTCCATCCGACCCCGAGTTCAGCTCGCTGAACCTCGGGGCCGCGGTGCAGGTACTGAGCTACGAGGTGCGCATGGCCTGGCTGGCGGCGGCAGGCCAGCCGAGCAAGGTCGAGAAGGATGAAGTGGCGTCGACCAAGAGTGGTGAGCTGGCCACCATGGACGAGCTGGAGCGTTTCTATGAGCACCTGGAGCACACCCTGGTGGCCATCGAGTTTCTCGACCCGGAAAAACCACGGCACTTGATGGCGCGCCTGCGTCGCCTGTATGGGCGCAGTTCGGTGAGCCGAGCGGAAATGAACATATTGCGTGGCATCCTCACGGAAACCCAGAAAGCGGCCCGTGGCGAGCTTCTTAAGCGGAAGGATTAACAATGTTCGAGCGTTTGCGAGAAGACATCCAAAGCGTTTTCCACCGTGACCCGGCGGCGCGCAATGCCTTTGAAGTGCTGACCTGCTACCCGGGCATGCACGCGATCTGGATCCACCGCCTGTCCGGCTTCTTTTGGGGCATGGGCTGGAAGTGGCTGGCACGGCTGGTGTCGAACTTCGGTCGCTGGCTGACCGGGATCGAGATTCATCCGGGCGCCAAGGTCGGGCGCCGCTTTTTCATCGATCACGGCATGGGCATTGTGATCGGCGAGACCGCTGAAATCGGCGACGATGTGACTCTTTACCAGGGCGTGACCCTGGGCGGCACCAGTTGGAACAAAGGCAAGCGCCACCCGACCCTGGAAAATGGCGTGGTGGTGGGGGCGGGCGCCAAGGTGCTCGGTCCGTTCACGGTGGGTGCCGGCGCCAAAGTGGGCTCCAACGCCGTGGTGACCAAGGCGGTGCCGGCTGGCGCCACGGTGGTGGGTATCCCCGGTCGCATCATCGTCAAGCCGGAAGCCGGCGACGAGCAGGAAGCCAAGCGCAAAGCCATGGCCGAGAAAATCGGCTTCGATGCCTACGGCGTCAGCGAAGACATGCCCGACCCCGTGGCACGCGCCATCGGCCAGTTGCTCGATCACCTGCAAGCGGTAGACGGCAAGCTGGAGGGCATGTGCGGCGCGCTCAAGGAGTTGGGCAGCAGCTATTGCGCCAAGGACCTGCCCGAGTTGCGCGAAGAAGACTTCGCCGAAATCAAGAGCGAAACCGCCACCACCAAGGCTGGCTGAAGATTCCCGGTCACTGCAAATCCCCTGTGGGAGCGGGCTTGCTCGCGAAAGCGGTCCATCAGTCAGCATTTTCGGCGACTGATACGCCGCTTTCGCGAGCAAGCCCGCTCCCACATTTGATCCTCATTGTGGCTGAGAGTGCTGGTTGTCCGTTCCCGCTGTTCGCCCCCGCCCCATCCTGCTATGATTCGCGCGCCCTTTTTTCGGGCAATCCTGACTAAATTACTAGGTCTTATAGTTGACTTAAATACTCGGGAATCGCATACTTGCTCCCATTCTGAAACACCCTGGTACTTGTCCATGAGACTGACTACAAAAGGCCGATACGCGGTAACCGCCATGCTTGACCTGGCCTTGCACGCGCAGACCGGGCCGGTGTCCCTGGCCGATATCTCCGAGCGCCAAGGCATTTCACTGTCTTACCTCGAGCAGCTGTTCGCCAAATTGCGCCGCAGCAATCTGGTCTCCAGCGTTCGCGGTCCAGGTGGTGGCTATCAGTTGTCCCGCGAGATGCAGGGCATCCAGGTCGCCCAGGTGATCGATGCGGTCAACGAATCCGTCGATGCCACCAAATGCCAGGGCCTGGGTGATTGCCACGCCGGTGACACCTGCCTGACGCACCACCTGTGGTGTGACTTGAGCCTGCAGATCCATGAGTTTTTGAGTGGTATCAGCTTGGCTGATCTTGTGACTCGCCGTGAGGTGCAAGAAGTAGCCCAGCGTCAGGACCAGCGCCGTTGCAACACCAGGGCGCCGCGTCTGGACAAGATTGAAGCGTCCGCCGTCGAGTGACAGCCGAAGAGCTAACGGCACGCCAGCCAGCCTGATTTAGGAGAAAGTCCATGAAATTGCCAATTTACCTTGATTACTCAGCGACCACCCCGGTTGATCCGCGTGTTGCGCAAAAGATGAGTGAATGCCTGCTGGTTGACGGAAACTTCGGCAACCCGGCCTCCCGCTCCCACGTATTCGGCTGGAAAGCCGAGGAAGCGGTCGAGAACGCTCGTCGCCAGGTCGCCGACCTGGTGGGCGCAGACCCGCGTGAGATCGTCTGGACCTCCGGTGCCACCGAGTCCGACAACCTGGCGATCAAGGGCGCGGCGCATTTCTACGCGACCAAGGGCAAACACCTGATCACCACCAAGATTGAGCACAAGGCTGTCCTCGACACCATGCGCCAACTGGAGCGTGAAGGTTTCGAGGTCACCTACCTCGAGCCGACCACCGACGGTATCGTCACCCCGGCCATGATCGAAGCTGCACTGCGTGAAGACACCATTCTGGTTTCCGTGATTCACGTGAACAACGAAATCGGCACCATCAACGACATCGAGGCCATCGGCGAGCTGACCCGCTCCCGGGGTATCCTGCTGCACGTCGATGCTGCCCAGTCCACCGGCAAGGTCGACATCGACCTGTCCAAGCTGAAAGTCGACCTGATGTCGTTCTCGGCCCACAAAACCTACGGCCCTAAAGGCATCGGTGCTCTCTACGTGAGCCGCAAGCCTCGCGTGCGCATCGAAGCGGCCATGCATGGCGGCGGTCATGAGCGCGGCATGCGTTCGGGCACCCTGGCTACCCACCAGATCGTTGGCATGGGCGAGGCCTTCCGCGTAGCCAAGGAAGACATGGCTGCCGAAAACATTCGTATCAAGGCCCTCAGCGATCGCTTCTACAAGCAGGTCGAGAACCTTGAAGAGCTGTACGTCAACGGCAGCATGACCGCCCGCGTACCGCACAACCTGAACCTGAGCTTCAACTACGTCGAAGGCGAGTCGCTGATCATGGCGCTCAAGGACCTGGCGGTGTCGTCCGGTTCGGCCTGCACCTCGGCCTCCCTTGAGCCTTCGTACGTACTGCGCGCCCTGGGCCGCAATGACGAACTGGCACACAGCTCGATTCGCTTCACCTTCGGCCGCTTCACCACCGAAGAGCAGGTCGACTACGCCGCGCAGAAAGTGTGTGAGGCGGTCAACAAGCTGCGCGTTCTGTCGCCGCTGTGGGACATGTTCAAAGACGGTGTCGACATCTCCAAAATCGAGTGGGCGGCACACTAAATTATAGAAGCCGCCACCCATACTCTGTAGGAACGTGGCGGAAAACGCAGGCGTTTCTACAGGGTTCCAGAGCGGCCCTGATGAGTGAGGATTGAATACCATGGCTTACAGCGAAAAGGTCATCGACCACTACGAAAACCCGCGCAACGTCGGCAAGATGAACGCGGAAGACCCTGATGTGGGCACCGGCATGGTCGGCGCTCCGGCGTGCGGCGATGTGATGCGCCTGCAGATCAAGGTCAACGACGCTGGCGTCATCGAAGACGCCAAGTTCAAGACTTACGGCTGCGGTTCGGCCATCGCCTCCAGTTCCCTGGCGACCGAATGGATGAAAGGCAAGACCCTGGATGAGGCTGTCACCATCAGCAACACCCAGCTGGCCGAAGAACTGGCGCTGCCGCCGGTGAAAATCCACTGCTCCGTACTCGCTGAAGACGCCATCAAGGCGGCCGTTCGCGACTACAAGCAGAAGAAAGGCTTGATCTAAGCATTTGGCGACGAGTAAGGAGTCAACGATGGCTATCAGCATGACAGAAGCGGCAGCGCAGCACATTCGCCGCTCCCTGAATGGGCGCGGTAAAGGTGAGGGGATTCGTCTGGGTGTTCGCACCACGGGCTGTTCCGGCCTTGCCTACGTGCTGGAGTTTGTCGACGAGGTGGTTGCGGAAGACCAGGTGTTCGAAAGTCACGGCGAGAAAGTGATCATCGACCCCAAGAGCCTGACTTACCTGGACGGCACCGAACTCGATTTCGTCAAGGAAGGGTTGAACGAAGGCTTCAAGTTCAACAACCCCAACGTACGCGGTGAGTGTGGCTGCGGCGAAAGCTTCAACATCTGAGGCTACTTGTGGGCACTCCTTGTCATTTCGCTTTATTCGAGCTGCAGCCGAGCTTTCGACTGAACCTCGAGCAGCTTGCCACGCGCTACCGAGAATTGGCGCGTGGGGTGCATCCGGACCGCTTTGCTGACGCTTCCGAGCGCGAGCAACGCCAGGCGCTGGAGCAATCGGCCAGCCTCAACGAGGCCTATCAGACGCTCAAGAGCCCTGCGAAACGCGCGCGCTACCTGCTCGCGATGAACGGTGGCGAGCTGCCCCTTGAAGTCACGGTGCACGACCCGGACTTCCTGATGCAGCAGATGCAGTGGCGCGAAGAACTCGAAGATCTGCAGGACGAAGCCGATGTGGCGGGTGTCGCGGTCTTCAAGCGTCGGCTGAAGGCGGCCCAGGAAGAGCTCAACGAAAGCTTCGCAGCCTGTTGGGATGATGCAGCGCAACGTGAACAGGCCGAACGCCTGATGCGGCGCATGCAGTTCCTCGACAAGCTCACCTACGAAGTGCGCCAGCTTGAAGAGCGCCTCGACGATTAACCCAGTGTGCTGCCCGTGATGCACGCCTGATAGACAGATAAGACCTGATTACCATGGCTCTACTGCAAATCGCCGAACCCGGCCAAAGCCCTCAACCGCACCAGCGTCGCCTGGCGGTGGGGATTGACCTGGGCACCACCAATTCCCTGGTCGCTGCCCTGCGCAGCGGCCTGTCCGAGCCGCTGCCCGACGCTGATGGCAAGGTGATCCTGCCGTCCGCTGTGCGTTATCACGCAGACCGTACCGAAGTGGGCGAGTCGGCCAAGCTGGCGGCCTCCACCGATCCATTGAATACCGTGCTGTCGGTCAAGCGCCTGATGGGGCGTGGCCTGTCCGACGTCAAGCAACTGGGTGAGCAACTGCCGTACCGCTTTGTCGGCGGTGAATCCCATATGCCGTTCATCGACACCGTGCAGGGCCCTAAAAGCCCGGTGGAAGTGTCCGCCGATATTCTCAAGGTGCTGCGCCAGCGCGCGGAAACCACCTTGGGCGGCGAACTGGTCGGCGCGGTGATTACCGTTCCGGCGTATTTCGACGACGCTCAGCGGCAGGCCACCAAGGACGCGGCGAAACTTGCCGGCCTCAACGTGCTGCGCCTGCTCAACGAGCCGACCGCAGCCGCCGTGGCGTATGGCCTCGATCAGCACGCCGAAGGCCTGGTCGCGATCTACGACCTGGGCGGCGGCACCTTCGATATTTCCATTCTGCGCCTGACCGGCGGTGTGTTTGAAGTGCTCGCCACCGGTGGCGACAGCGCCCTGGGCGGCGATGACTTCGACCACGCCATCGCGGGCTGGATTATCACCAGCGCCGGCTTGTCCGCCGACCTGGATCCGGGCGCGCAGCGTAACCTGCTGCAAACCGCCTGTGCAGCCAAGGAAGCGCTGACGGATGCTGCCTCTGTTGAAGTGTCCTACGGCAACTGGTCGGCCCAACTGACCCGCGAAGCCTTCGATGCGCTGATCGAGCCGATGGTTGCGCGTAGCCTCAAGGCCTGCCGTCGCGCGGTGCGCGATTCCGGCATCGAGCTGGAAGAGGTGGTGGCGGTGGTCATGGTTGGCGGTTCGACTCGCGTACCGCGTGTGCGTGATGCGGTGGCCGAAGCATTTGGCCGTCAGCCCCTTACCGAAATCGATCCGGATCAGGTGGTCGCCATTGGCGCGGCGATTCAGGCCGACACTCTGGCCGGCAACAAACGCGAGGGTGGCGAACTGCTGCTGCTCGACGTGATTCCGTTGTCCCTTGGGCTGGAAACCATGGGCGGTCTGATGGAGAAGGTGATTCCGCGCAACACCACTATCCCCGTCGCCCGCGCCCAGGACTTCACCACGTACAAAGACGGCCAGACGGCCATGATGATTCATGTGCTGCAAGGCGAGCGTGAACTGATCAGCGACTGCCGCTCCCTGGCACGCTTCGAGTTGCGCGGCATTCCAGCGATGGTCGCCGGCGCAGCGAAAATCCGCGTGACCTTCCAGGTCGACGCCGATGGTTTGCTCAGTGTGGCTGCGCGTGAACTCGGCTCGGGCGTTGAAGCCAGCATCCAGGTCAAGCCATCCTACGGCCTCACCGACGGCGAAATTGCCAAAATGCTCAAGGACTCGTTCCAATACGCCGGTGACGACAAGGTCGCCCGCGTGTTGCGTGAGCAGCAAGTCGACGCTCAGCGCCTGCTCGAAGCAGTGCAGGGCGCCCTTGAGGCTGACGGCGAGCGCCTGCTGGACGCCGAGGAGCGCATGGTCATCGACCTGCAGATGCAGGAACTGGCCGAACTGATGAAAGGCACCGATGGCTATGCCATCGAGCAGCAGACCAAGCGTCTGTCGCAAGTGACCGACGCCTTCGCCGCCCGCCGCATGGACCAGTCGGTAAAAGCCGCCCTGGCGGGCCGCAACCTGAATGAAATCGAGGAATAATTAATGCCGCAGGTCATTTTTCTGCCACACGCCGAGCATTGCCCGGACGGTATGGTTGTTGAGGCTGAGACCGGCAAGTCCATCCTCGACGTTGCCCATGACAACCACATCGAGATCGAAAGCGCCTGCGGCGGTGTCTGCGCCTGCACCACCTGTCACTGCATCATCCGCGAAGGGTTCAACTCCCTGGAAGAAGCGGACGAGCTGGAAGAGGATTTTCTTGACCGTGCCTGGGGCCTGGAAGCGCATTCGCGCCTGAGCTGCCAGGCCAAGGTCGGGACTGAAGACATCACTGTCGAAATTCCGAAATATTCCCTCAACCATGCAGCCGAAGCGCCGCATTGATTCAAGGAAATGTCATGAGCCTGAAATGGGTTGATGTACAAGAAATCGCTATACAACTTGCCGAAGCCCATCCTGAGGTCAATCCTCTCACGGTGAACTTCGTCAAGCTGCGCAATCTCGTAATGGAGCTGCCGGATTTTGACGACATCCCGGACCGGGGTGGCGAAAAGGTCTTAGAGGCGATTCAAGGCCTGTGGATCGAAGAAGCAGACTGAGTCGCCTTTTACGCAGTTAGGCAATACCTGATAACCCGCGTATAATTCGCGGGTTTAATTTTTCGTAAATTACCGTTTCTGGAGTTACACCATGGCTGTTCAACGTACTTTCTCCATCATCAAGCCTGACGCTGTTGCAAAAAACGTCATCGGCGAGATCACCACTCGTTTCGAAAAAGCCGGCCTGAAGGTTGTAGCTTCGAAACTCAAGCAACTGTCCAAAGCCGAAGCTGAAGGCTTCTACGCTGAGCACAGCGCCCGTGGTTTCTTCGGCGACCTGGTTGCTTTCATGATCTCCGGTCCTGTTGTTGTTCAGGTTCTGGAAGGCGAAAACGCCATCGCTCTGAACCGTGAGCTGATGGGCGCCACTAACCCTAAAGAAGCGGCTGCCGGCACCATCCGTGCTGATTTCGCTGAGTCCATCGACGCCAACGCCGTACACGGTTCGGACTCCGAAGCCGCTGCTGCTCGCGAAATTTCGTACTTTTTCGCAGCTACTGAAGTAACCGCTCGCTAAGCATCGGCTTAAAGAGTGAGGGTGAATCCATGACGACATCGACTGTTAAAACCAACCTGCTGGGTCTGACTCAGCCGGAAATGGAGAAATTCTTCGACTCAATCGGGGAGAAGCGTTTCCGTGCCGGTCAGGTAATGAAATGGATTCACCACTTTGGCGTCGATGATTTCGACGCCATGACGAACGTCAGCAAGGCCCTGCGCGACAAGCTCAAGGCCATTGCCGAGGTTCGTGGTCCGGAAGTGGTCAGCGAGGACATCTCCAGCGACGGCACCCGTAAATGGGTGGTGCGCGTGGCGTCCGGCAGCTGCGTCGAGACCGTTTACATCCCCCAGGGCAAGCGCGGCACCTTGTGCGTTTCGTCCCAGGCAGGCTGTGCCCTGGACTGCAGTTTCTGCTCCACCGGCAAGCAAGGCTTCAACAGCAACCTCACCGCCGCCGAAGTTATCGGCCAGGTATGGATTGCCAACAAATCCTTTGGCAGCGTCCCGGCAACTGTCGACCGTGCCATCACCAACGTGGTGATGATGGGCATGGGTGAGCCGCTGCTGAACTTCGATAACGTGATTGCGGCCATGCACCTGATGATGGACGACCTGGGCTACGGCATCTCCAAGCGCCGTGTAACCCTGTCGACCTCCGGCGTGGTACCGATGATCGATGAGCTGGCCAAGCACATCGACGTCTCTCTGGCGTTGTCGCTGCACGCGCCCAATGACGCATTGCGTAACCAATTGGTGCCAATCAACAAGAAGTATCCGCTTAAGATGCTGCTCGAATCCTGCCAGCGTTACATGGCGACCCTGGGCGAGAAACGCGTGCTGACCATTGAGTACACCATGCTCAAGGACATCAACGACAAGGTCGAACACGCCGTCGAGATGATCGAGTTGCTCAAGAACACCCCGTGCAAGATCAACCTGATTCCGTTTAACCCGTTTCCACATTCCGGCTACGAGCGGCCGAGCAACAACGCCATCCGCCGTTTTCAGGATCAACTGCACCAGGCCGGCTACAACGTCACCGTGCGCACCACCCGTGGTGAAGACATCGACGCCGCCTGTGGCCAATTGGTAGGGCAGGTGATGGACCGCACCCGCCGCAGCGAACGTTACATCGCCGTGCGTGAATTGAATGCCGCCGACGAACTGCCGCAAATCGCTGTGAATCGAATCTGAGAGAGGATCTCTATGCCCTTGCGCCTTGCGCTGCTGTTACTGTTTACCGGTCTTGCGGCCGGTTGTGTTTCATCGGGCCATGACAGCCCCTTGCAAACAGACAAAGGCCGTGACGAGGCGCGAGTGGCGTATGTGCAGTTGGGCCTGGGTTACCTGCAGCAAGGCATGAGCGAGCAGGCCAAAGTGCCGTTGAAAAAGGCCCTTGAGCTGGATAGCGATGACGCCGACGCCAATGCAGCGTTGGCATTGGTGTTCAAGGCTCAGGCCGAGCCTGAACTGGCCGACCGGTATTTTACCAAGGCGCTGTCCGCGCGGCCTGCTGATCCCCGGCTTTTGAACAACTACGGCAGCTTCCTGTTCGAGCAGAAACGTTATGCCCAGGCCGCCCGTTATTTCCAGCAAGCCAGCACCGATACCCTGTATCCGGAACGTTCGCGGGTATTCGAGAACCTTGGGGTCACCTCGATGCACCTCGGGCAGCGCGATTTGGCGCGCCAGCAATTGGCAAAAGCCCTGCACCTGAACGGTCACCAGCCTCGCGCATTGCTCGAAATGGCTGAGTTGTCCTACGAAGACAGGCATTATGTGCCGGCACGTGACTATTACGAGCGTTTTAGCCTGCTCAGCGGGCAAAATGCACGTAGTCTATTGCTCGGTGCGCGCCTGGCGACGGTTCATGAAGAACGCGACACGGCCGCACGTTTTGGCCAGCAACTCGAACGACTCTATCCCGGTACGCCGGAATATCAGCAATACCTGTCGGAGCAATGATGAAAGCGGCGCACCCGGAAGTTGTAGCAGCTAATCGCGTAAACCCAGGCGACACCTTGCGTCAGGCCCGCGAAAGCAATGGTTGGTCGCTGGCGGAAGTGGCCCTCAAGCTCAATTTGACGGCCACGTCCCTGGGCAACCTCGAGGCCGGCGCGTTTGACAAGCTGCCGGGGCACACCTTTGCCCGGGGTTATATCCGTGCTTATGCCAAGTTGCTCGGCATCGATCAAACCGTGCTGGTCCAGCAGTTCGATCAGTTCACCGGCACCGACTCCCAGGGCAGCAACGTCCATGGTCTGGGGCGTATCGAAGAGCCGACGCGAGTCTCCCACACGATTTTGCGGATTGTCAGCCTGCTGCTGCTGATCGCGGTGATCGGCGGTGGTTTTGTCTGGTGGCAGGACCAGGCGGCCCAGCGCACCAAGGACATGACCAGCAACGCCATGGAGCACGTCGAAGTCGAAAGCGCCGACGGCACCACCCAGATTCATCCGCTGGATGAGCCCGAAGACCAGGCCGTCGTGCAAAGCCAGACCGCGCCTGAAACGCCGCCAGCCAACGAGCAGCCGGCGGCGCAAACCTCCCCGGCTGCAACCGCTGCTGTGCCTGCGCCTACCACTCCGGCTGCGCCCGCCGCCCAGGCCCACACGCCGGCCGCTCCTGCCCAGGCACCGGCGACCACGGCTCCGGTTACGCCAGCAACTCCCGCTATTTCGGCCCCTACGACCCCCGCTTTGATCGCCGGTGACGGGCACGTACAGGTTACCTTCATCGCCGACTGCTGGACGCAAGTCACCGATGGCAACGGCAAAGTGCTGTTCAGCGGCCTCAAGCGCAAGGGCGACACGCTTGACCAGGGCGGCAAGCCTCCTCTGACGCTGCGTCTGGGCTATGCCCGTGGCGCGCAAGTGGTCTACAACGGCCAGCCTGTGGACGTGGCGCCGTTCACCAGTGGCGAGACCGCTCGCCTCAAGTTGGGACAATAGTCATGCACGGCGAATCTCCAATCAAACGTCGCGTATCGCGCAAGATCTGGGTCGGCTCCGTACCCGTGGGCGGCGATGCCCCCATTGCCGTACAGAGCATGACCAACAGCGACACCAATGATGTGGCCGCCACCGTGGCCCAGATCAACCGTCTGGAAGCAGCCGGCGTCGACATCGTGCGCGTTTCCGTGCCGGACATGGACGCCGCCGAAGCCTTCGGCCGCATCAAGCAACTGGTCAAGGTGCCGCTGGTTGCCGACATTCACTTCGACTACAAAATCGCGCTGCGCGTGGCCGAACTCGGTGTGGACTGCCTGCGCATCAACCCGGGCAACATCGGTCGCGAAGACCGCGTGCGCGCCGTGGTGGATGCTGCCCGTGATCGCGGCATTCCGATCCGCATCGGCGTCAACGCCGGCTCCCTGGAAAAAGACCTGCAAAAGAAATACGGCGAGCCCACCCCGGCGGCGCTGGTCGAGTCGGCGCTGCGCCACGTTGAACACCTCGAACGCCTGAATTTCCAGGACTTCAAGGTCAGCGTAAAGGCTTCCGACGTGTTCATGGCGGTAGAAGCCTACCGCCTGCTGGCCAAGGAAATCGTACAACCGCTGCACCTGGGTATCACGGAAGCGGGCGGTCTGCGCTCAGGCACAGTGAAATCTGCGGTGGGTCTCGGTATGCTGCTCGCCGAAGGGATCGGCGACACTATCCGCATCTCCCTGGCGGCAGACCCCGTAGAGGAGGTGAAGGTCGGTTACGACATTCTCAAATCCCTGCGTTTGCGTTCCCGTGGCATCAACTTCATTGCCTGCCCGAGCTGCTCGCGGCAGAACTTCGACGTGGTGAAAACCATGAACGACCTGGAGTTGCGCCTCGAAGACCTGCTGGTGCCGCTGGATGTTGCGGTGATCGGCTGCGTGGTCAACGGGCCGGGCGAGGCCAAGGAGGCGCATGTCGGCCTTACCGGTGGTACGCCGAACCTGATTTACATCGACGGCAAGCCGTCGCAGAAATTGACGAATGACAATCTGGTGGACCAGTTGGAGAAGCTGATCCGCGAGAGAGCGGCCGAAAAGGTCGCCGCTGACGCAGCGCTGATCGCTCGCGGCTGATTGAACGAATTTAAGGATTTGATGTGAGCAAGTCTCTGCAAGCCATTCGTGGCATGAACGACATCCTGCCGGAGCAGACGCCATTGTGGCGTTACTTCGAAAGCACGGTCGCGCGCCTGTTGGATAACTACGGCTACAAACAGATCCGCATGCCGATCGTCGAGTTCACCGAGCTGTTCAAGCGCTCCATCGGTGAAGTGACCGACATCGTCGAAAAAGAGATGTACACCTTCGCAGACCGTAACGGCGACTCCCTGACCCTGCGTCCGGAAGGCACTGCCGCCTGCGTGCGTGCGGTGCTCGAGCACGGCCTCACCGGTGGCGGTCAGCCGCAGAAGTTGTGGTACATCGGCCCGATGTTCCGTCACGAGCGTCCACAGAAGGGCCGTTATCGCCAGTTCCACCAGATTGGTCTTGAGGTGTTCAACCTTGACGGCCCGGACATCGACGCCGAGCTGATCGTGATGACCTGGCGCCTGTGGGGCCAGTTGGGCATCCGTGACGCGGTCAAGCTCGAACTCAACAGCCTGGGCACCAGTGAGTCCCGGGGCCGCTACCGCGAAGCCCTGGTCGAATACCTGTCCGCCCATCTGGATAAACTGGACGAAGACAGCCAGCGCCGTCTGAAAACCAACCCGTTGCGCGTGCTTGATACCAAGAACGCCGACACCCAGGCCGTGCTGGTAGACGCGCCGAAGATGGCCGACTACCTGGACGACGAATCCCGCGTGCATTTCGACGGCCTCAGGGCGCGTCTGGATGCCGCCGGGATTCCCTACGTCATCAATCCTAAACTGGTGCGCGGCCTCGATTACTACAGCAAGACGGTGTTCGAGTGGGTCACCGACAAGCTTGGCGCCCAGGGCACCGTGTGCGCGGGCGGCCGTTACGACGGGCTGGTCGAGCAAATGGGCGGCAAGCCCACCACCGGCGTAGGCTTCGCCATGGGCATCGAGCGCCTGATCCTGCTGCTGGAAACCCTGGAGCAGGTCCCGGAAGAAATCGCCCGGCAAGTCGACGTGTACCTGTGCGCCTTTGGCGAGGCCGCCGAACTGGCAGCCCTGGCCTTGAGCGAACAGGTGCGTGACCAACTGCCAAACCTGCGCCTGCAGATCAATGCCGGCGCTGGCAGCTTCAAGAGCCAATTCAAGAAGGCCGACAAGAGCGGTGCGCTGTATGCGCTGATCCTCGGCGATGACGAGCTGGCCCAGCAAGTGATAGGTTTCAAACCCCTGCGTGGCCAGGGCGAGCAACAGAACATTGCCTTTGATGCGCTCGCCGCGCACCTGGCCACCTGCGTTGTGCAGGGTTGAAGCTGTCGAACAGCCGAATTTAGCGATTTAAGGAGTATTGGGGTGTCGAGTATTGATGATGATCAAATGACCGAGTTCAAGGACTGGTGGCAGCGTAACGGCAAGCCTCTGGTTACTGGCGGTCTGCTCGCTTTGGTGGTGGTGTTCGGCTGGCAGGCCTGGCACAAATATCAGGCCAACCAGTCCCAGGGCGCCTCGGTTCTGTATCAGCAGTTGCTGGAAACCACGCTGACGCCGGACGGCAAGCCTGACCCGGCTCAGGTTGCAGACCTGGCCGGCAAGCTGAAAAGCGAATTTGGCGGCACCACCTACGCTCAATACGGTAGCCTGTTCGTCGCCAAGGTGGCGGTCGATACCGGCAAGCTGGACGATGCTGCGGTTGAACTGAAGGCCATCGCCGACAAACCGACCAACCCGACCCTGGGTGAAATCGCCCGTCAGCGCCTGGCTCAGGTACTGGCGGCACAGAACAAGGCCGACGAAGCACTCAAACTGCTCGACGGCGATGCGGACAAGGCATTTGTAGCCACTCGCGAAGAGCTCAAGGGCGACCTCCTGGTCCAATTGGGTCGTACTGACGAAGCCAATGCTGCGTACAAGAAGGCCAAGGCTGCGCTGTCTGATGAAGCGGCGGTCGGTGGCTTACAAATCAAGCTCGACGACTTGGCCAAAGGGGATGCGTGACGTGATCCGTTGGAAACATGCAGCATTGCTGGCTCTGGCCATTCTGGCCGCGGGTTGCAGCAGCAACAGTAAAAAAGAACTGCCTCCGGCCGAGCTGACCACCTTCAAGGAGGAAGTGGTTTTGCAGAAGCAGTGGAGCCGCTCCATCGGTGACGGCCAGGGCGACACCTACAACATGTTGGTGCCGGCAATTGACGGCGAAAACATTGTGGCCGCTGACGTGACCGGCGTGGTCGTGTCCATGGATCGCATGACCGGCGACGTGAAGTGGAAAAAAGACCTTGAGTTGCCTGTGTCCGGCGCCGTCGGTGTGGGTTATGGCATGGTCATGCTCGGCACGCTCAAAGGCGAAGTCGTGGCGCTGGATTCCAGCACCGGTGAAGAGAAATGGCGCGCTCGCGTGACCAGCGAAGTGCTCGCACCGCCTGCCACCAACGGCGATATCGTCGTGGTGCAGACCCAGGATGATCGGGTGATCGGCCTGGACGCCAGCACCGGCGAGCAGCGCTGGTTGTATGACAGCACGCCGGCGGTACTGACCCTGCGCGGCACCAGTGGTCCGATTGTCACTAACAATCTGGCCGTTGCAGGCCTGTCGACCGGTAAAGTGGTCGCCCTGAACACCCAGAACGGCGTGCCGGCCTGGGAAACCCGAGTGGCCATCCCGCAAGGTCGTTCCGAGCTGGATCGCGTAGTGGACATCGACGGCGGCTTGCTGCTGTCGGGTGAAACCCTCTACGTCGCCACTTACCAGGGCCGTGTGGCCGCACTGGACCTGCAGAGCGGTCGCGTCAACTGGCAGCGTGATGCTTCCAGCTACGCCGGTGTCGCCCAAGGGTTTGGCAGCGTCTACGTAAGCCTGGCGTCCGGCACCGTTGAAAGTGTCGACGAGCGATCCACCACCGCGCTGTGGAGCAACGATTCGCTGGCTCGCCGTCAACTGTCGGCACCGGAAGTGTTCTCCAGCTACGTGGCGGTGGGCGACTTTGAAGGCTACCTGCATCTGTTGAGCCAGGTGGATGGTCGTTTCGTAGGTCGTGAGCGTATTGACAGCGACGGCCTGCGTGCACGTCCGCTGGTCGTGGGTAACATGCTTTATGTGTTTGGCAACAGCGGCAAGCTGGAAGCCCTGACCATCAAGTAAGAATCATGCTTGGGGTAACACCCAGGCGGCCCCGCTTCGGCGGGGCATGCGGCATCTGACGATGCTGCCCCGAGCACCAGCCGCTGCCTTGCAGCGGCTTTTGTATTTTCTGAAATAACGAAGTGGAGAGCCGCATGGTTCCCGTAATCGCCCTGGTGGGCCGACCTAACGTCGGCAAGTCCACCTTGTTCAACCGCCTGACCAGGACTCGCGACGCCATCGTCGGCGACTTGTCCGGTCTGACCCGTGATCGCCAATACGGTGAGGCAAAGTGGCAGGGGCGCTCCTACATTATTGTCGACACCGGTGGTATCTCCGGTGACGAGCATGGCATGGACGAAAAGATGGCCGAGCAGTCGCTGCTGGCCATTGAAGAAGCCGATGTCGTGTTGTTCCTGGTGGACGCCCGCGCGGGCTACACCGCTGCCGACCAGATGATTGGCGAGCACTTGCGCAAGCGCAACAAGCGTTCCTATCTGATCGCCAACAAGATCGACAACATCGATCCTGAGGCCGCCCGCGCTGAATTCAGCCCGATGGGCCTGGGCGACGCGATCCCGGTCGCCGGTGCCCACGGTCGCGGCATCACCCAGATGCTGGAAATCGCTCTGCGCGACTTCCCGAAGGATGACGACGGGGAAGAAGAGGGCGAAGAAGAGATCGTCGCCGAAGGTGAGGAAGCCAAGCGCATTCCGGGCCCGAGTGAAAAAGACGGTATCAAGATTGCCATCATCGGCCGCCCTAACGTGGGCAAGTCGACCCTGGTCAACCGCATGCTCGGTGAAGACCGGGTCATCGTCTACGACCAACCCGGCACCACCCGCGACAGCATCTACATCCCGTTCGAGCGTAATGACGAAAAGTACACGCTGATCGACACCGCCGGTGTGCGCAAGCGCGGCAAGATCCACGAGGAAGTTGAAAAGTTCTCCGTGGTGAAAACCCTGCAAGCCATAAAGGACGCCAACGTGGTGATCTTCGTGATGGACGCCCGCGAAGGCGTGGTGGACCACGACCTCAACCTGCTGGGCTTTGCCCTGGAGGCCGGTCGGGCATTGGTGATCGCGATCAACAAGTGGGACGGTATGACGCCCAGCGAGCGCGACTTCGTCAAGATCGAGCTGCAGCGTCGGCTGTTTTTCGTCGAGTTCGCCGATATCCACTTTATCTCGGCCCTGCACGGTACCGGCGTGGGCAACCTGTACGCGTCCGTGCAGAACTCGTTCAAGTCCGCCGTCACCCGCTGGCCCACCAACCGCCTCACCCAGATCCTGGAAGATGCGGTGGGCGAGCACGCGCCGCCGATGGTCAACAACCGCCGGATCAAACTGCGTTACGCCCACTTGGGTGGTGCCAACCCGCCGATTATCGTGATCCACGGTAACCAGATCGAGAAGGTGCCCAAGTCTTACGTGCGTTACCTGGAAAACACCTACCGTCGTGTCTTGAAGCTGGTCGGTACGCCGATTCGCATCGAGTTCAAGGGCGGCGAGAACCCGTACGAAGGCAACAAGAACACGCTGACGGACCGTCAGGTGAACAAGAAGCGTCGTTTGATGACTCACCACAAAAAAGCCGACAAAAAGCGCCGCGACAAGAAATAACGCAGCGTTGAGTGGTGGCGAGAGAGGGCTCCTTTGGAGCCCTTTTTTGTGGTGCGCCAGGCATGGCGCGTTGCGCGAAGCGCAACCAGTTTGGCTGTGGTGGCCACGCTGGTGACTTGGAGGTGAAAGTCCTCTACACACCCGGCAAGGGGAAGTGTTAGCCAGAGGCAAGGGTG
>NZ_CAKLBR010000021.1:0-99967 GCF_920984685.1 Pseudomonas sp. Leaf59
GGGCTGGTCTCGATACTGGATACGATAAACCGACTCAACCGCATAGCCTGAACCGCCGTATACGGAACCGTACGTACGGTGGTGTGAGAGGACGGCGGGAGTAATCCCGCCTCCTACTCGATCCTGCTGTACTTGTTATGGCAGCTGCGCGCGGGAGATCTTTCGAGGTCTGCCGGGGTCCGATATGCCCGGTCTTGCACACCTGCGCACAGCTGCCACCCTTATTCGCGTGCAAGCGGAAAGGGCGCAGCCTCCATCACATATCGGAGCTGTAAATCATGGTAAAACCCACCCCGAGTCCACTCCTCTTTACCGTAACCCCCCAGCTAACCACCGAAACCCTGCTGGTCAATGCCAGCGAAACCCTGTCCTCCCTCAACGCACTCACTTGCACGCTGGCCTTCGACCTGGACGCTTCCCAGCGCGCGATCATGCTCGGCATTCAACAGCTGGCCGAGCTCGGCCAATTGCTGGTCGACAGAGCAATGGAGCAAGTCAGTCCTTCGCCTATCTAAACCACGCCACCGAGCAAATGTGGGAGGGGGTTTGCTCCCGATAGCGGTGGGTCAGTTGCCTATTTATCAACTGACCGCCTGCTATCGGGAGCAGACTCCCTCGCACATTTTGTGCTTGATCGTTCCCATAAAGGGACCTATCGTTCCCTTATTGGGACTCTCCGGCCTTCACCATGCAAACCTTATCGCTCAGTTCCGCGCTTTTCACCGTCACCCAGCAGAAAGTGCTTGGCCTGCTGTTCGGCAAGCCCGAGAAAAGTTTCTTCACCAATGAAATCGCGCGCTGGGCCCAGGTGGGTAAGGGTAGTCTCACCCGCGAGCTGACGCGTTTGCAGCTGGCCGGCATCCTGAGCGTAACGCGCCAGGGCAACCAGACCCATTACCAGGCCAACCCTCTGTGCCCGATCTACTCGGAGATGCTGGCTATCGTGCGCAAGACGCTTGGCCTGGATGAGCCATTGCGCAACGCACTGGCACCGTTCGCCGCGCAGATCACCTGGGCGTTTGTTTACGGCTCCATCGCCAAGGGCGAGGCGCACTCATCCAGTGACATAGATCTCATGCTGATCGGCAAAAGCCTCAACTACAGTGAAGTCATGGAACAGCTCATACCGCTGGAAGAGCAACTGGGCCGCACCATCAACCCGACGCTTTACACCCCTCAAGACTGGATCGGCAAATGGAATGCCGGCAACAGCTTTGTGCAACGGGTCGTACAGCAGGACAAGATCAATCTGATTGGGGGAAATCCCCTGGAATCCATGGATGGACAGCAAGGCAAACCTGGAGAATCTGCAACGTAGTGGTGGCTTGAAAGCCGAGCCGCCGGATCGCAAGGAATGTGATGGGCTGATGCGCTCGGCCCGTGACCGGTTGAAAGACGCCGCAACCGCGCCGCTATCGTTCGCCAGTCGTTTCGACCTGGCCTACAACGCCGCTCATGCCATGGCGCTTACAGCCTTGCGTCTGCAAGGGTATCGCTCCGACAAACGCTATCTGGTCTTTCAATGTCTGGTACACACCACCGAAGCGAACAAGGTGGAGGTGAGGTTATTGGTGCTGTGCCATGAGCGCCGAAATCTGGCGGAATATGAGGGCTACATGGATGAAGACGAGGCGCTGCTAAGTCAATTGATGAGCGCCGCAATGGCGCTGTTGAAGAAAGTGGAAGAGCTTCTTGCTGGTCATAAATGGGGATAACGCGCCTTTCCTGCGACCGTGATCCACTGAACACCACCGAGCAAATGTGGGAGGGGGCTTGCTCCCGATAGCGGTGGGTCAGTTGCCTATTTATCAACTGAGGCACCGCTATCGGGAGCAAACCCCCTCTCACATGTTGTTCTTCACTCAGCCCAACTCAGCATTTGCTCATACTCCATTACTCCAGCCGTAACGATCCGCCGTCCAACTTGATTGATAGCCCCCCCATTCACTCCTAAGGTAAGCCCACGACAGCAAACCCGTGGAGCAACCATGACAACAACAAGCACCCCGAACGCGCGCTGGACGCGGCGTCGCGACGAGAAACAGCGGCGGCTCGGGCTGGTTTCGCACTACGCAGACGGGGCTGTGTTGCCCGGCGACAGGATCGTCGAAGCACTCGAAGCACTGATCCTGCCCGGCGACCGCGTGGTGCTGGAGGGCAATAACCAGAAGCAAGCCGATTTCCTCTCCCGCTCGCTGGCCAAGGCCGACCCCGCCAAGCTCCACGATTTGCACATGATCATGCCCAGTGTCGGCCGTTCCGAGCACCTGGACCTCTTCGAAAAAGGCATCGCCCGCACGTTGGACTTCTCCTTCGCCGGCACCCAGTCCCTGCGCATCAGCCAGTTGCTCGAAGACGGCCTGCTGGAAATCGGCGCGATCCACACCTACATCGAACTCTACGCGCGCCTGGTGGTGGACCTGATCCCCAACGTGGTGCTATCGGCCGGGTTCATGGCCGACCGCGCCGGCAACATCTACACCGGCGCCAGCACCGAAGACACCCCGGCGCTGATCGAGCCCGCCGCGTTCAGCGATGGCATCGTCATCGTGCAGGTCAATCAGTTGGTGGATGACGTCACCGATCTGCCCCGTGTCGACATCCCCGCCAGTTGGGTGGATTTCGTGGTGGTGGCCGACAAACCGTTCTACATCGAACCGCTGTTCACCCGCGACCCGCGCCACATCAAGCCGGTGCATGTGCTGATGGCGATGATGGCGATCCGTGGCATTTACGAAAAACACAACGTGCAGTCGCTCAACCACGGCATCGGTTTCAACACCGCCGCTATTGAGTTGATCCTGCCCACCTACGGTGAATCCCTGGGCCTGAAGGGCAAAATCTGCCGCAACTGGACCCTCAACCCGCACCCCACGCTGATACCCGCCATCGAAAGCGGCTGGGTGGAAAGTGTGCACTGCTTCGGCACCGAGCTGGGCATGGAAAACTACATCGCCGCCCGCCCGGATGTGTTCTTCACCGGCCGCGACGGCTCGATGCGCTCCAACCGGATGTTCAGCCAGCTTGCCGGCCAATACGCGGTGGACCTGTTCATCGGCGCCACCCTGCAAGTGGACGGCGACGGCCATTCCAGCACCGTCACCCGTGGCCGCCTCGCCGGTTTCGGTGGTGCGCCGAACATGGGCCACGACCCGCGCGGTCGTCGCCACGGCACTCCGGCGTGGCTGGACATGCGCCACGGCGACGCGCCCGAAGCGTTGCTGGAACGCGGCAAAAAACTCGTGGTGCAAATGGTCGAGACCTTTCAGGAAGGCGGCAAACCCACCTTCGTCGACACCCTCGATGCGGTGGACGTGGCGCGCAAAAGCGGCATGCCCCTGGCGCCAATCATGATCTACGGCGATGACGTCACCCACTTGCTCACCGAAGAAGGCATCGCCTACCTGTACAAGGCGCGCTCCCTCGAAGAGCGCCAGGCGATGATCGCTGCCGTTGCCGGGGTCACCGCCATCGGCCTGCGCCATAACCCCAAAGACACCGCGCGCATGCGCCGCGAAGGCTTGATCGCGTTGCCCGAAGACCTCGGTATCCGCCGCACCGACGCCACCCGCGAGCTGTTGGCCGCCAAGAGCGTGGCCGACCTGGTGGACTGGTCCGGTGGCCTGTACAACCCGCCCGCCAAATTCAGGAGCTGGTAAATGCGCGCCCTCAAACTGCATGAACTGAGCCTGGCCGATCGCCTGGCCGATCTGGCCGTCGATGCGCTGATCGATGAAGCCGACCTGTCGCCCAAACCCGCACTGGTGGACCGTCGTGGCAACGGCGCTCACCGCGATCTGCACCTGGGCCTGATGCATGCTTCGGCGTTGTCGCTGTGGCCGATGTTCAAGGCCATGGCTGAAGCGGCGCTGGAATGCGGCGAGGTCGGCGTGCCGCTGCGCGAAGCCCTCGGCCGTATCGGCCGCGAAGGCGAGCAGGCGATGCTCGTCACCACCGATGGCGTGAACACCCATCGCGGGGCGATCTGGGCGCTCGGCCTGCTCACCGCTGCCGCCGCGCTGGAGCCACGCGCCCTCACGCTGAACGCCGCCCGACTGGCCCTGCTCAACGACCGCTACGCGCCGCACACCGCAAGCCACGGCGCCTTGGTTGCTCAGCGCTACGGCGCACGCGGCGCCCGTGAAGAAGCCCAGCTCGGCTTCCCCTCGGTGATGCAACGCGGCCTGCCGCAACTGCGCAAAAGCCGCCAGCAGAACACCGGCGAACAGAACGCGCGCCTGGATGCCTTGCTCGCGATCATGACGGACCTTGGCGACACCTGCGTGCTCTACCGCGCCGGCCTTGAAGGCCTGCAGGCGATGCAGCAGGGCGCCCAGGCCGTGCTCGACGCCGGCGGCAGCGCCAGCCTCGCCGGGCGCCGCCAGTTGCACGCACTCGACCAGCAACTGCTGGCGCTGAACGCCTCCCCCGGCGGCGCCGCCGACCTGCTGGCCGCCTGCCTGTTTATCGACCGCCTCGACGGAGCACTGTGATGGAAACCTTGTCCTTTGAATTCCCCGCCGGGCAGCCGCCCAAAGGCCGTGCACTGGTGGGCTGCGTCGGCTCTGGCGATCTGGAAGTGCTGCTGGAACCGGGCACGCCCGGCACGCTGAACATCCAGGTGCAGACCTCGGTGAACGGCGCGCAGCTGCGTTGGCAGCACCTGTTCGAACGCATCTTTCAGGAACACACGCCGCCGGCGTTGAACATCGATATCCACGATTTCGGCGCCACCCCGGGCGTGGTGCGCCTGCGCCTGGAGCAGGGCTTCGAGGAGATCGGCCATGACTGACTTGCTCAACAAGCACAGCTTCGTCGAACTCGGTGCCCGGCAGCGCGCCAGGGCGCTGCTCGACAGCGGCACGTTCCGAGAACTGATCGATCCGTTTCAGCGCGTCATGTCCCCGTGGCTCAGCCGGCAGGGCGTGGTGCCCCAGGCCGATGACGGCGTGGTGATCGCCAAGGGCAGCATCGCCGGTCTGCCGGTGGTGATCGCCGCCATTGAAGGCAATTTTCAGGGCGGCAGCCTCGGTGAAGTGGGCGGGGCCAAAATCGCCGGGGCGCTGGAGCTGGCGGCTGAAGACAACCGCATGGGCATCGAGACCCGTGCCGTATTACTGCTGGAAACCGGCGGCGTGCGTCTGCAGGAAGCCAACCTGGGCCTTGCCGCGATTGCCGATATTCACGCGGCGATTGTCGACCTGCGCCAGTACCAGCCGGTGATCGGCGTGGTGGCGGGCAGTGTCGGCTGTTTCGGCGGCATGTCCATCGCGGCCGGGTTGTGCAGCTACCTGGTAGTCACCCGCGAAGCACGCCTGGGCCTGAATGGCCCGCAAGTGATCGAACAGGAAGCGGGCCTGGAGGAATACGATTCCCGCGACCGCCCGTTTATCTGGAGCCTGACCGGCGGCGAGCAGCGTTTCAACAGCGGCCTGGCCGACCGTTATGTGGCCGACGATGTGGCGCAGATCCAGCAGACCGTCACCGCGCTGTTGCAGCAAGGCGTGCCCGCGCAACAACGCAGCCGACAGGCCGAGCATTACCTGGCGCGCTTGGACGCGCTGGACGCCACCCCGCAAATCGAGCCGGCGACGGTTCGCGCGCTGTATCAGGGAGAGCGCTCATGAGAGGGTTGCAATGGTTTAACGCACTGAGCACGGGCGCAACAGTGGTCGAAGGCTTGCCGGCCTCGCTGAAAGTCGCTGACGGCGTATTGGGTGGACAGCCGGTGCGCTTTATTGCCGTGGTCACCGACCCGGATAACCGCTTCCCCCGTGCACGCAATGGCGAGGTCGGCCTGCTGGAAGGCTGGGGCCTGGCCAAGGCGGTGGACGATGCCATCGCCCGTGGTGACCAGCGCCCGATCATCGCCATCGTCGATGTGCCGAGCCAGGCCTATGGCCGCCGCGAAGAAGCCCTCGGCATTCACCAGGCCCTGGCCGCCGCCGCCGACAGTTATGCCCGCGCACGCCTGGCCGGGCACCCGGTGATCGGGCTGCTGGTGGGCAACGCCATGTCCGGCGCGTTTCTCGCCCACGGCTACCAGGCCAACCGGCTGATTGCCCTGCGCGATCCGGGCGTGATGGTGCATGCGATGGGCAAGGCCTCGGCCGCGCGAGTGACGTTGCGCAGCGTCGAAGAACTCGAAGCCCTGGCCGCCAGTGTGCCGCCCATGGCTTACGACATCGACAGCTTCGCCAGCCTTGGCTTGCTGTGGGAGACCCTGTCGGTCAGCCAGATCGAACAGCCCACGGCGGACGATGTGGCGCGGGTCGGCGACTGCCTGCTCAAGGCCATCCGGGATGTAGACGGCCGTGACTTGAGCGGTCGTCTGGGCGCCAGCAATCGCGCCGCTTCCAGCCATGTGCGCCAGTTGCTGCGGGAGCAATGGTGAACGCCCACGACCTGCTCTGGGGCATGACCCCGGCGCAGTTGCCCGCGGACGCCCCGACCTGGGCGGTGGAAGCCATCAGCGCCGGCCATCCGGTGGTGGTGCGCCGCGCGCTCGTCGCGCCGGGCCATGTGGCGGTCGGGGTGCGCGGGCGTTTGCGTGAGCAGCGTTTTGCCACGGTGATGCCCCTTGCGCAGGTGACCCGGCGGGTGGTGCCGGAAGCGCTCGGCGCCGTGGTTTCGCCGCGGGATCTCCCCGCGCTGCGTGCGCTCGAGCACCTGCGCCCACTGTTGGGTCAGCACGCGTGGGGCGTCGCCGGCAGCGCCGGATTTGAATTGGCGACCGGCATTGAAGCGCTGCATGCCCACAGCGATCTGGATTTGATTCTGCGCAGCCCCGAGCGGTTTGAGCGCGGCGATGCGCAGGGCCTGCTGGCCGTCCTCGACACGGCGGTATGTGCCGTGGACCTGCAACTGCAAACCCCGTTCGGCGCGGTGGCCCTGCGCGAATGGGCCGGCGGATCGCGCCGCGTGCTGCTCAAAACCAGTGGCGGTGCGCAGCTGGTTACAGACCCCTGGCAGGCCGTGGCATGAGCAGCCTGCTGGTGTTTCCGGGGCAGGGCGCGCAACGGCCACGCATGCTTGAGCAACTGCCCGCCGCTGTGCTGGACGAGGCCAGCGCCGCCCTGGGTGAAGAGGTGCGCCAACTCGATTCTGCGCAGGCCCTGGCGTCGACCCGCGCCGTTCAGCTGTGCCTGTTGATCGCTGGCGTCGCCCACGCACGGCGGTTGCAGCACACGCCGGATTACGTGGCGGGCCTGTCCATTGGCGCCTACCCGGCAGCGGTGATCGCCGGGGCGCTGGACTTTGCCGATGCGCTCAGGCTGGTGGCCCTGCGCGGCGAACTGATGCAGAACGCTTATCCACAGGGCTACGGCATGACCGCGCTGATCGGCCCCGAGTTATCCACCGTCGAAACCCTGCTGGCGGAGATTCACAGCGCCGAAACACCGGTGTACCTGGCCAATATCAATGCCGATAACCAGACCGTCATCGCCGGCAGTGACGAGGCCATGCAGCGCGTCGCCCAGCGCATCAGGGGCAACGGCGTGGCCAGGCGCCTGGCCGTCAGCGTGCCGTCCCACTGCGCGCTGCTTGAACAACCGGCCCAGGCGCTGGCGCAGGCGTTCGTGCCACTGAACAGACCGCGCATTACCTACCTGAGCAGCACCCGCGCGCGGCCGATCCACAACCCCGAGCAGTTGCGCGACGACCTGGCTTTCAACATGTGCCGCATCGTCGACTGGCGCGGCACCGTGCAAAGCGCCTACGAGCGCGGCGTGCGCCTGCAGATCGAACTGCCCCCCGGCGCCGTGCTCACCGGCCTGTCACGCCGCCTGTTTGACCAGGGCACGGTGATCGCCTGCGAAGGCGCGCGCCTGGACACCTTGCAGGCCCTGCTGCAAGAGGAGGAACGCCGCCACCGATAAAGCACTACCCAAGGCTTTCGAAGCACAACAACAAAAACTTTCGAACGAGCACTTTGAGGACAACAACAATGATTATCTACGGTGTGGCATTGCTGGCGATCTGCACGCTGGCGGGCGTGATCATGGGCGACATGCTGGGCGTGTTGCTGGGCGTCAAATCCAATGTGGGCGGAGTGGGGATCGCGATGATCCTGCTGATCTGCGCGCGTTTGTGGATGCAAAAGCGCGGCGGCATGACCAAGGATTGCGAGATGGGCGTGGGTTTCTGGGGCGCCATGTACATCCCCGTGGTGGTGGCGATGGCAGCGCAGCAGAACGTGGTCACCGCCCTGCATGGCGGGCCGGTGGCGGTGCTCGCGGCCATCGGTTCCGTGGTGGTGTGCGGATGCACCATCGCCCTGATCAGCCGCACGCACAAGGGCGAGCCGTTGCCGCCCGAAGAGCCGTTGATCCTCGCTGCGGGAGGTCGCTGACATGTGGGACCTCATCGAGAAAGGCCTGGAACACAACGGTCTGATTACCGCGTTTGCCTTTGTCGGCGTGGTGATGTGGATTTCCGTGGTGCTGTCCAAACGCCTCACGTTCGGGCGCATTCATGGTTCGGCGATTGCTATCGTCATCGGCCTGGTGCTGGCCTGGGTGGGCGGCACGTTGACCGGCGGGCAGAAGGGCCTGGCGGACCTGGCGTTGTTCTCCGGCATCGGCCTGATGGGCGGCGCAATGCTGCGCGATTTCGCCATCGTCGCCACCGCGTTTGAGGTGCAGGCCACCGAGGCGCGCAAGGCCGGGATGATCGGTGTGATCGCGCTGCTGCTGGGCACGATCCTGCCGTTTATCGTCGGTGCGAGCATGGCCTGGGTGTTCGGCTATCGCGATGCGGTCAGCATGACCACCATTGGCGCGGGCGCCGTGACTTACATCGTCGGCCCGGTCACCGGCGCGGCGATTGGCGCGACCTCGGATGTGATGGCGCTGTCGATTGCCACCGGGTTGATCAAGGCGATTCTGGTGATGGTGGGCACGCCGGTGGCGGCGCGCTGGATGGGGCTGGACAACCCGCGGTCGGCGATGGTGTTTGGTGGGCTGGCCGGCACGGTCAGCGGGGTGACGGCGGGGCTGGCGGCGACGGATCGGCGGTTGGTGCCGTATGGGGCGTTGACCGCGACGTTCCATACCGGGCTTGGGTGTTTGCTGGGGCCTTCGTTGTTGTACTTCATTGTGCGGGGGTTGGTGGGCTGAATTCGAGGTGGGTGGTGGCTGGTCTGGCGCTATCGGGAGCAAGCCCCCTCCCACACTTGACTGCATTCCAGCACGAGTACGCGGTCAACCTGTGGGAGGGGGCTTGCTCCCGATAGCGGTGTCTCAGGCTGGCAGCTGCCGATTGGCATACATCCGACACTCCGCCAGCAGGGCGAGCAAGTTCGGATCGCGCTCCTTGGCCTTCAAGAACACCACCCCAATCTGCTGCTGCAACCGGTACCTGGGTTGCAGCGGTATCAGCTTCACGCGGTTCTCGTACACCGCCGCAATCCGCCCGGGCAGCAGGGCATAACCCACGCCGGAACTGACCATGCTCAGCAAGGTGAAGATGTCGTTGACCTGCATCGCCACCTTCGGCTCGAACCCCGCCTGCTTGAACACCCGGTTGCCATCCTGGTGGGTGGCGAAGCCCTGGGTGAGGGTGATGAAAGTGGCGTCGCGCACATCGGCCAGGTCGATCTCCTGCTCGCGGTCGAAGGGTGAATCCGCGGGCGTGGCGAGGAAAATGTCGTCGGAAAACAGCGCGATCTGCTCGCAGTCGGGGTCGTTGGCGTGTTCGTCGAGGGAGATGAGGATCGCGTCCACCTCCATGTTCTTGAGCTTGTAGAGCAGGTCGAAGTTGGAGCCCAGGATCAGGTCGATGTTGAGTTCGCTGCGGCGGATCTTCAGGCCCATGATCAGTTGCGGCACGGTCTTTACGGTCAGCGAGTAGAGCGAGCCCAGCTTGAAACGCTCGGCGGAGAAACCGGCGGCTTCGCGAGTCAGGCGCACGCTGTCGACCACGTCGGCCACCAGTTTTTGTGCGCGCTCTTCGAGTACGTAGGCACTTTCCAGCGGCGTAAGGTTGCGCCCCTCGTGCTTGAACAGCGGGCAGCGCAGGGCGTTTTCCAGGGAGTGAATGGCGCGGTGCACGCTGACGTTGCTGGTGTGCAGCTCGGCGGCGGCGCGGGCCAGGTTGCCGGTGCGCATGAACGCCAGGAAGATTTCCAGCTTCTTGAGGGTGAATTCTTCGTCGATCAGCATGGCCGTGGCTCGGGTTCGAATGCCCTCGATTGTGCCTGCAAAAGCGCAGCGCTCCCAGCCAGGAACAACACACAGCACTTGCACTCTGATGCGCAAGGCTGGACGCTTGCCAGCCTGTTCTTTTGGCTGACGGGAGGTTTACGACAGATGTACCACGGAGAACGATTCAACGCCTGGAGCCATTTGCTTGGTGCGGTCGCGGCGTGTATTGGCGCTGTGTGGATGTTGGTGGTGGCGAGCCTGGACGGCAGCCCCTGGAAGATCGTCAGCGTGGCGATTTATGGCTTTACGTTGATGGTGCTGTACAGCGCCTCGGCGGTGTACCACAGCGTGCAGGGCCGGCGAAAAGAGATCATGCAAAAGGTTGATCACTTTTCGATCTATTTATTGATCGCCGGCAGCTACACGCCGTTTTGCCTGGTAACGCTGCGCGGGCCGTGGGGCTGGACGCTGTTCGGGATTGTGTGGGGGCTGGCGGTGATCGGCATCCTGCAGGAGATCAAGCCGCGCTCCGAAGCACGGATCCTGTCGATTGTGATCTATGCCGTGATGGGCTGGATCGTGCTGGTGGCGGTCAAGCCGCTGCTCGCCGCGCTGGGCACGGCGGGGTTTGCATGGCTGGCGTCGGGCGGGCTGCTGTACACCGTGGGCATTATCTTTTTTGCCCTGGAGGACCGGCTGCGGCATTCCCATGGGATCTGGCACCTGTTCGTGATCGGCGGGAGCCTGCTGCATTTCGTGGCGATCATGCATTACGTGCTCTGATCCATAGACGGCAGGAGCAAGCGCGCTTCTGCCGTTATAGCGTCGCCAACTGTTTTTGTGCCCATTGGCTGGCGATGCTCAGCAACTTCGCCAGCATATGCGGCGGCGGCTCGTCGGCCCGGGTCAGGGCGTAAAGGGTGATCGGCAGCGGCGGGGTGAGTGTGCGGATGCAGGTGGTGGCGGTGGATGCGCCAAGCGCGGTAAAGGGGTCGATAACGGTCAGGCCGGCACCGGACTCGACCATGGCGCGGGCCAGGGAGTAAGTCTGCACCGATATCGTCACGCGCGGCGGCGGGTCGACATTTTCCAGGTAACTGTCGAGCTTGGTCGCCAGTGGGTCGGCGCTGGAAAGGCCGATCAGCGCAGCGCCCGCCAGGTCGGCCAGGGGCAATGGCTGGTTCAGCTCGGCGTCGGGCCAATAACCCTTGGACGCCAGCGCCACCAGCACGCCGTTGGCGAGTACCTGGGTGGTAAGCCCCGGATGGCCGGAAAAATTCAGCGTCAGCGCCAGGTCAATCTCGCGCATCAACAGCTTCTGCACCAGTTCGCGGCTGTGGTCGCTGGACAGCTCGCAGGCGATGTCCGGGTAGTCGCGTCTCCATTCCAACACTGCCGGCGGCAACAACGACAACGCCAGTGCCGGGATCGCGCCGATACGCACGCTGTGTCCCGGCGCGCGGCGCAAACTCTTGGCCAGGCGCCGCACGCCTTGCAGGCTCGCGGTGACTTTCTCGACTTCGCTTTCCAGCGCCAGCGCCTCCGGTGTGGGTTGCAATTTGCCGCGAACCCGCAGGAACAGCGGAAAACCCAACTGCAACTCGGCGTGCTGCAAGACTTTGGTCACCGCCGGTTGCGAGACGTGCAGCAACTGTGCGGCGGCGCTGACGGAGCCGGTCTGGCGGATGGCCTGGAAGATTTCGATATGACGCAAGCGCATGGCAAGTCCATAACCTTTGTTTATAGGTGGACCATCTTTATTCATTGTCGTCAGCCTGTCACCTGCCCCTAGGCTTGAGCGCTCTTAATCAACGGCTGGGGGGGCGGTATGGCCAGGCAGGTTTGCATCATCGGAGGTGGGGTCATTGGCTTGGCGAGCGCGTATGCGCTGGTGCGTGCCGGCCATGAAGTGACCGTGATCGATGCACGCGACAGCCTGGGCAGCGAAACCAGCTTCGCCAATGGCGGGCAGTTGTCCTACCGCTATGTCGCACCCCTGGCTGATGCCGGGGTGCCGCTGCAGGCGATTGGCTGGTTATTGCGTGGTGACTCACCCCTGAAGCTGCGCCCCCGGCTTGATCCACAGCAATGGCGCTGGATGGCGGCTTTTATCGGCGCCTGCCGGGGCTCGGTGAACACGCGCAACGCCGCCCACTTGCTGCGCCTGGCGACCTTGAGCCAAGGCACCTTGCAGCAATGGCGCGAGGAGGATCGCCTGGGCGATTTCGACTGGCGGCGCAACGGCAAGCTGGTGACCTTTCGCAGCGCCGCGACCTTCGCGCATGCACGCAGCAGGGTCACGGATGGCCTGCAGCAGCAGGTGCTGTCCGCTACCGATTGCACGCGCCTGGAACCGGCGCTCGCGGGTGATGATTTTGTCGGCGGGATCTATACGCCCGACGAGGAAGTCGCGGATTGTCATGCCTTTTGCCAGCAATTGGCGGCGCGGCTTGAGGCATCGGGGCGTTGCACGTTTTTGTTGGGCCGCAGGGTCACCGGCATTCGTCACACCCACGGGGCGGTGCACACCCTCGAGTTGGGTGATGAGGTGATGCCGACCGAGCATGTGGTGCTGGCGGCAGGGCATCGCAGCGCTGAGTTGGGCTTGCCGGGGTTATCACTGCCGTTGTATCCGCTCAAGGGCTACAGCCTGAGCGTGCCGATTGGCGCGCAGCACCAGGCGCCGAATGTGAGCATCACCGACTATGAGCGCAAGATCGTCTACGCGCGCATCGGTGAGCAACTGCGCATAGCTGCCATGGTGGATATCGTCGGCTTTGATGCCAGCCTTGAGCCCAAACGGCTGGCCTTGATGAAACGCCAGGCTCTGGAGACGTTTCCGCTGGCCGGCGACTACGCCCACGCGGTCGAATGGGCCGGCATGCGTCCAGCTACCCCGACCGGCGTGCCGCTGATTGGTGCCAGTGTTTATCGCAATTTGTGGCTGAACCTTGGTCACGGCGCCCTCGGTTTTACCTTGGCCAGCGGCAGCGCCCAACTGTTGGCTGAACTGATCAACCAACAGGTTCCTTCCATTGACATGCAGGGCCTGACGCCCCGCGCCGCTTGAGGATGCCCCATGACCATCAACCGAATCAGCAGCAACGAGCGTCTCAGTGGCGCAGTCACTTTCAAGGACCTGGTGTGCCTCTCAGGCCAGGTGCCGGGGGAAGGGCAGGACGTGATGACGCAAACCCGCGAAGTGCTGGCCAAAATCGATGCGCTGTTGGCCGAGGCGGGCAGCGATAAGGATCACCTGCTGAACGCGACGATTTACCTGAAAGACATTGGCAGCGGTTTTGCGCCGATGAACGAGGTGTGGTCCGCATGGCTGTCGCCGGGGCTGGCGCCTACACGCACTACCCTGCAAGCGGAGCTGGCGCGGCCGACTGTGCTGGTGGAAATCAGCGTGATTGCCGTACGTAAATAACTCAAAGACCAACGGAGCATAACAATGAAAAGAATCCTGTTGACCGGCTGCACCCTGGGGCTTTTGTTTGGCGCGCAGGCCTATGCGACTCAAACCCCTTTGGACGGCACGCTAAGCAAGATCGCCAATGCCCGATCCATCACCCTGGGTTATCGCGATGCGTCGGTACCGTTTTCCTATGTGGGGGATAACAGCGGCAAGCCCATGGGCTATTCGGTAGACCTGGCAAGCAAGATCGTCGAGCGTATCCAGCAGAAAATCGGCGGGGCCGACCTTAAGGTGAAATACAACCTGGTGACCTCGCAAACACGTATTCCGCTGGTGCAGAACGGCACTGTCGACCTGGAGTGCGGCTCCACGGGGGTGACCGCCGACCGGCAGAAACAGGTGGCGTTTTCCTACGGGTTTATCTACGTGAAAGGCCAGTTGCTGACGGCCAAAGACAGCGGAATCAAGGGGTTTTCTGACCTCGCTGGCAAGAACGTGGTCACCACCGCCGGCACCACCAACGAGCGCTTTCTCAAGAGTTACAACGCCGAGCACGAGGCCAATATGTTTGTCATCAGCGCCAAGGACCACGGCGAAGCGTTCAAGATGCTCGAGACAGGCCGCGCCGTGGCGTTCTATATGGACGATGCGTTGCTCTACGGCGAGCGTGCCAAGGCCAGGGACCCGCATAACTGGGTGGTGGTGGGCGAGGAGCAGTCGCGAGAGATCTACAGCTGCATGGTGCGCAAGGACGACCCGCAGTTTCTCGCGGTGGTCAACGAGGCGCTCGGCGACCTGTACCGCAGTGGCGAGATCAACGGGATATACCAGCGCTGGTTCGAACAGCCGATCCCGCCGAAGGGCCTGAATCTGGAATTCCCGATGACCCGCGAGTTGAAGGCGATTATTGCCAAACCGGTAAGTGACCCGGTGGAGTGATAACCCAATTCAAATGTGGGAGCGGGCTTGATTGAGTTTGCAAGGCAGGTTAGAAGTCGCCCCATAATTGCTGGGCAACGGCCAGCGCCACCACCGGTGCCGTTTCGGTGCGCAATACCCGCGGGCCGAGGCGGGCGGCGTGGAAGCCGGCGCCTTGCGCGGTTTCGACTTCTCCATCCGTCAGCCCACCCTCAGGTCCGATCAGGAAGGCCAGGCTCGCAGGCCTCGCATGGCTGACCATCGGCTCGGCCACCGGGTGCAGCACCAGCTTCAACTCGGCCTCTGTCTGCTTCAGCCAATCGGCCAGCAACAACGGCGGATGAATCACCGGCACCGTCGAACGCCCGCATTGCTCACACGCGCTGATCGCCACCTGCCGCCAGTGCAGCAGGCGTTTGTCGGCGCGTTCGTCTTTAAGCCGCACTTCGCAGCGCTCGCTGAAAATCGGCGTGATGGCGTTGACGCCCAGCTCGGTGGCTTTCTGGATTGCCCAGTCCATCCGCTCGCCACGCGAGAGACCCTGGCCGAGGTGGATATGCAGGGGCGATTCAGCCTGGCCAGCGAAGTTTTCGGTGAGTTGCACAGTGACGCGCTTTTTACCCACTTCCAGCAGGCTGCCCAGGAACTCCTGGCCGGAGCCGTCGAACAATTGCACGGCGTCGCCTTCGCCCATGCGCAACACACGGCTGATGTAGTGCGCCTGGGCTTCGGGCAGTTCATGCTCGCCAAGGCTCAGCGGCGCGTCGGTGAAAAAGCGGGACAGTCTCATTTCTGTTCTCTGGAAAAGGTGTGAAGGCAATCAACCCGGATCGCGGAAGCCTGGGTGAAAATCGGTTGGCACCGCCACGCTGACTTTGCTGTTGGTCGCGATGTCGATGCCTTCGCTGGCCACTTCGGCCAGGAAGTCGATCTGCTCCGGTGTAATCACATACGGTGGCAGGAAATACACCACGCTGCCCAGCGGCCGCAACAGCGCGCCGCGCTCCAGGGCGTGCTCGAAGACCTTGAGGCCACGGCGTTCCTGCCACGGGTAGGCGGTTTTGGTGGCTTTGTCCTGGACCATTTCGATGGCCAATACCATGCCGGTCTGGCGCACTTCCGAGACGTGGGGGTGGTCCACCAGGTGCGCGGTGGCCGTGGCCATCCGCTGGGCCAGGGCCTTGTTGTTTTCGATGACGTTGTCTTCTTCGAAAATATCCAGGGTTGCCAGGGCCGCAGCGCAGGCCAGCGGGTTGCCGGTGTAGCTGTGGGAATGCAGGAAGGCGCGCAGGGTCGGGTAGTCGTCGTAGAAGGCGTCGTAGACATCATCCGTGGTGACCACCGCCGCCAACGGCAGGTAGCCGCCGGTGAGGGCCTTGGACAGGCACAGGAAGTCCGGACGGATGCCGGCCTGCTCACAGGCGAACATGCTGCCGGTGCGGCCAAAGCCCACGGCGATTTCATCGTGGATCAGGTGCACGCCGTAGCGATCGCACGCTTCGCGCAGCAGCTTGAGGTAGACCGGGTGGTACATGCGCATGCCGCCGGCGCCCTGGATCAGCGGTTCGACGATCACGGCGGCGACGGTGTCGTGGTGCTCGGCCAGGGTCTGTTCCATGGCCAGGAACATCGTGCGCGAGTGTTCTTCCCAGCTCACGCCCTCGGGGCGCAGGTAGCAGTCCGGGCTCGGCACTTTGAGGGTGTCGAGCAGCAGCGCCTTGTAGGTTTCGGTAAACAGCGGCACGTCGCCCACCGACATCGCCGCAATGGTTTCGCCGTGGTAGCTGTTGGTGAGGGTGACGAAGCGCTTTTTATTCGGCAGGCCGCGGTTGAGCCAGTAGTGAAAGCTCATCTTCAAGGCGACTTCGATGCATGACGAACCGTTGTCGGCGTAGAAGCAGCGGGTCAGGCCCTCGGGCGTCATCGCCACCAGGCGCTCGGACAGCTCGATCACCGGCTGGTGGCTGAAGCCGGCGAGGATCACGTGTTCCAGCTGATCGACCTGGTCCTTGATGCGCTGGTTGATGCGCGGGTTGGCGTGACCGAACACGTTGACCCACCATGAACTGACGGCGTCGAGGTAGCGCTTGCCTTCGAAGTCTTCCAGCCACACGCCTTCGCCGCGCTTGATCGGGATCAGCGGCAGTTGCTGGTGGTCTTTCATCTGGGTACAGGGATGCCACAGCACCGCGAGGTCGCGCTGCATCCACTGGTTATTCAGGCCCATCGGTGATCTCCTCGAAGCGGTCCTGCGCCGGGCGCAGGCGAAACAGTCGCGCAAGCCTATGCAATGGGCGGCTGTGTCACAACCCATTACGGATGAATTGGCAGTAAACGCAGGACGGTGTGTCACGTTTATTCGGGATAGTCCTTAATCCGATGTTAATTTACTGTTCATACCCTCCAGATCGCATTTTTCGATATTTCAAAGCAAAATTTTCGGCTTTAATTCGATAGATAAATCGCTAGTCTTGGGCACAGCACTTACGGGATTAAGTACATGCAGTTACGCAATTCTCCGGCCCGTTACGGTTGGGTCAGCATGGTTCTGCACTGGGGCGTGGCCCTGGTGGTGTTCAGTCTGTTCGCGCTGGGACTGTGGATGGTCGGCCTGGACTATTACAGTGCGTGGCGCAAAGAGGCGCCGGACCTGCACAAGAGCATTGGCATCACGCTGTTCGCCATCATGCTGCTGCGCGTGGTGTGGCGCCTGCTCAGCCCGCCGCCGCCGGCGCTGGCCAGCTACAGCCGTATGACCCGTATCGGTGCCGCCTTCGGCCACGCATTTTTATACGTGGGCCTGTTTGCGGTGATGATTGCCGGTTACCTGATTTCCACCGCAGACGGTGTCGGTATCCCGGTGTTTGGCCTGTTTGAAATTCCTGCGCTGGTTTCCGGTCTACCGGACCAGGCAGACACCGCCGGCTGGGTGCACCTGTACCTGGCCTGGGTGTTGGTGGTCTTCGCCGGCTTGCATGGCGTGGCTGCGTTGAAACACCACTTTATCGATCGTGATGTGACCCTGCTGCGAATGCTGGGGCGCAAAGCCTGATGTTCAACCTCGACTCACAAGGAATAGAAAGCATGTTGAAAAAGACCCTCGCTGCTCTGGCAATCGGTACTGCGCTGTTGTCCGCAGGCCAGGTAATGGCCGCTGACTACAAGATCGACAAGGAAGGCCAGCACGCCTTCATCGACTGGAAAATCAGCCACCTGGGCTACAGCTACATCCACGGTACCTTCAAGGACTGGGATGGCTCCTTCAGCTGGGATGCCGCCAAGCCTGAAGCCAGCAAAATCGCCGTCGACGTGAAGACCGCGAGCCTGTGGTCCAACCACGCCGAGCGTGACAAGCACATCTCCAGCAAGGACTTCCTGGACGTCGCCAAGTTTGCCGATGCCAAGTTCGTGTCCACTGCCGTCAAATCCACCGGCGAGAAAACCGCTGACGTGACCGGCGACCTGACCTTCCACGGCGTGACCAAGCCCGTGGTATTCAAGGCCACCTTCAACGGTGAAGGCAAGGATCCATGGGGCGGCGAACGCGCCGGCTTCAACGCCACCACGACGCTTAACCTGACCGACTTCGGCATCAAGGGCCCAGGCCCGACGTCGCAGACTGTCGACCTGGACATCTCGCTGGAAGGCGTGAAGCAGAAGTAATTTTCTCGTCTGAATGCGTTCAGTGTGGGAGGGGGCAAGCCCCCTCCCACATTTTTGATCTGTATCACAGGCAAAAAAATGCCCCGTCTCCAAAGAGCCGGGGCATTTTTTATGGCTTTTTGAAACTTAGCGGTTGCGGGTCAGCAGCGCTGGTTTTTCACCACGAGGACGGCCTGGCAGTTGATCCAACTGCTCGGGTGTCGGAAAGCGGTCGGCTTTGGACTCCTTGTGGATAATCTTCGGCGCCGGGCCGCTGCGCGGGTTCTGCACGGCTGGCTCGGAGGAGCGTTGTGGCTCGTCACGGGCCGGGCGGCGGTTGTTGCTGCGCGAGTCTTCGCGGCGCGCCTGGCCGTCACGCGGTGCGCCGTTGCGCGGGCCGCTGCGTTTGGCCGGCGGAGTGCCGGTGGTGCCGCCGCTGCTGTTGCGCGGGCCGTTCTGGCGAGCGCCCTGCGGCTGACCGCCACGGGGAGCAGAGGCGCCAGCGCCGGCGCCTTGTGCCGGCGCACCCGGACGACGGCCACGGCCCTGGGCCGGTTTGGCCTGGGGCACGTAGTCGACGCGGTTACCGAAGTTGTCCACGTCATCGTCCAGGAACTCGTCCGGGGCGCGGTCCGACGCGGCGCGTGGCGGCTGGCTCGGCTGACGCTGTTCGCGTGCCGGCGTGCCTTCACGAGGCTTCTGCTCACGGGCCGGGCGTTCGCCACGGGCATTGGCAGGCGCTTTGTCCTTGCCGCCCTTGTCCTTGCCCTTGTCGCGACGACCACCGCCGCCACCGCCACCATTCGGGCCATCGCCCTTCGGACCGCGTGGGTTGCGTGGATTACGCACGTCCGGACGCTCGCGCACTTCTGGTTTTTCGGCCTCTACGGCGCTCGAGTCGAAGCCCATCAGGTCGCCGTCGGCGATTTTCTGCTTGGTCATGCGCTCGATGCTTTTCAGCAGTTTTTCTTCGTCCGGTGCAACCAGCGAGATGGCCTCGCCCGAACGACCGGCGCGGCCGGTACGGCCGATACGGTGCACATAGTCTTCGTCGACGTTTGGCAGCTCGAAGTTGACCACGTGCGGCAACTGGTCGATGTCCAGGCCGCGCGCGGCGATATCGGTGGCCACCAGGATGCGCACTTCACCGGCCTTGAAGTCGGCCAGGGCTTTGGTGCGCGCGTTCTGGCTCTTGTTGCCGTGGATGGCGACGGCGGTGAGGCCGTGCTTGTCCAGGTATTCGGCCAGGCGGTTGGCGCCATGCTTGGTGCGGGTGAACACCAGCACCTGTTCCCACGCGCCGTGGGTGATCAGGTGCGCCAGCAGCGAGCGCTTGTGGCTGGCGGCCAGGCGGAAGACGCGTTGCTCGATACGCTCGACCGTGGTGTTGGGCGGCGTGACTTCGATGCGTTCCGGGTTGTGCAGCAGCTTGCCGGCCAGGGCGGTGATGTCGTTGGAGAACGTCGCCGAGAACAGCAGGTTCTGACGTTTGGCCGGCAGGCGGGCGAGGACCTTTTTCACGTCATGGACAAAGCCCATGTCGAGCATGCGGTCGGCTTCGTCCAGCACGAGGATTTCCACGTGGGACAGGTCGACGCTGCCTTGGCCGCACAGGTCGAGCAAGCGACCCGGGCAGGCAACCAGCACGTCAACGCCACGGGACATGGCCTGAACCTGCGGGTTCATGCCGACGCCGCCGAAGATGCAGGCGCTGACGAACTTCAGGTCGCGGGCATACAGCTTGAAGCTGTCGTGCACCTGGGCGGCGAGTTCGCGGGTGGGGGTCAGGACCAGTACGCGCGGTTGGCGCGGGCCGTGACGCTGGGATTTGTCCGGGTGACCGTTGGGGAACAACCGCTCCAGAATCGGGAGGGCGAAACCGCCGGTTTTACCAGTACCTGTCTGCGCCGCAACCATCAGGTCGCGACCTTGCAACACGGCGGGAATGGCCCGCTGTTGCACCGGAGTAGGCTCGGTATAGCCCGCTGCCTCGATGGCGCGGACTAAAGCCTCGGAGAGACCGAGGGAAGCAAAGGACATGAGTAATCCTGTTTTAGTTAGGGCTTGGCCCAAAGGGATAATCTTGCCGGGCGTGAATGGCGCTTAGGGGAGCGTAATCCCGTCCGGTCCTGCTGCGTCTGGCGGGCACTCCACCGGCTCGCGCGGGCTGCAAAGCTGCGCTGTAGCGGGGTTGGGTGCCTTTTTCAAGACCTCAGCGGCCGGGCGTAAGCCTGGCGGGAAGGCCGGAGTATAACAGAGCAATCACTTTACGCCGCTTTCCTGCTGCTCAACGGTGCCTTGCGCTGCCGAAATAGCCTGAACTCCGGCATATTTGGCGCTCAGGGCGGCGTAGGCGGGCTCCTGCTTGAAGCGTTTGAGCTCGGCGGCAAAGCGCTGTACCAGCAGGTCCATGCCCGCGCCACGGCGCACGGCGAGAAACTGTGGCTGGCGGTTGACCACCAGCGGTGCCTGGCTGACCTTGTCCTGCAACGCAAGATTCTTGATCAGGTGTTGTCCTACGCGACGGTCGGTGATTGCCAGGTCGATGCGCCCGAGCAGCAGTTTGCCGAAGTTGGCTTCATGGCTCGCGGCGGGCTCGCGGTTGAACTGCGGGGCGTCGTTGAAGCTGTCCGCGTAGAGATAACCCGGCGACGTACCCACCGTCAGCCCGGCGAGATCATTCAGAGAGTTGGCCGGGTGCGGGCGGTCGTTGGCATAGAACAACACGAACTCCACGGTCGACAGCGGTTCGCTGGGGTAGAGCAGTTGGGCGTCGCGCGCATGATTGCGAAAAATATCCAGCACGCCGTCAGCGTGGCCCTGCTCGAGCATCGCCAGGCAGCGCTTCCACGGCAGGAATTGCCACTGCACTTCCACGCCCAGGCGCTCGAACACAATCACCGTGGTTTCGTAGTCGAGCCCGCGCATAGTGCCCTTGTCGTCGTACACATAGGGCGCCCAGGGCTCGGTGACAATGCGCAGTGTCTCGCCGTAAGCGGCCAGGCTCAGGCAAGTAAGAAGGGCAGCGCTCAACAGCTTGAAAAGGACAGGCATGGCCTGAGGTTACGATGCTCCAGCGCTAAAGAAAAGCGCTGGCACGGGCATTTGCGGCGAGGGCTATTTGCCGGGTGTCGTCATCAGGTGTTGATAGATTGCCGAACGCCGCTCGCCCAGAATCAGGCGCACCACGGGGTTGGCGAACCAGTGTTCAAGCTGGTGGGCATCAATCGGGCGTTTCTGGCGCTCTTCCTGATTCTGCCGCGCCTTGTCCCACCAAACCGGGCCACACGCCTGGTCGAATTCATTCTCGTGTTCGTAGCAACCGTAGAGAATTTCGCGGATGAACTGTTGCTGATGCTTGGGCAGCACCAGCGTGATCAACTTGTACATCAGGCGTTGCAGGCGTGGCGGGCGTGGCAGGTGGGCGGACACCTGGCGCGTGTCGGCCAGCGCCTGGGCACTGGTGGGCGCCGCTGCGTGCTTGGCAATCCACGCCTTGACCTTGGCCCGGAACAGTTGTTTGCGGCTCCAGTAATGGTGGATGAGGTCGGGGCACTCGCGCACATTCACGGTGCGGTAGGCGGCAATCGACAGGCAAAACTCTTCCAGGGTGTAGGCGCCCTGGGCGTGGGGGAACAGCTCGTCCATCAGTTCAATCGAGCGATCCAGCACCGCCGCGTCCTGCCGGGTCAGGCCCATGACCCCGGAGTTGAGGGTCATCATGTCATCGTCCGCCACGCCCATCTCCAGCAGGCGCTGGTGCAGTGCGGTGTAGAGAATGCTTTCGTGGTTGTCGCCGTATCGGGTGTAGAAGGCGTTGCACAGCAGGGTGCCGGGCTGCACGCGTTCGAACAGGGCCAGGGGCGAATGGTGGAAGAAGGTGTCGGTGTCGATCAGCATCGCCACCGGCGACTCTTCGAGCACCTGGCGCAATACCACGTGCTTGGTGCGAAAGTGGTAGCCGTGAGGCTCGCTCCAGCGTTTGCGCGTGGCGTCGTCCAGCGCACGCACGCGCACCGGCAGCAGGCGATAGGGCTCGGGGTTGTCGCTGAATACCTGGATATCCACGGCGTCCGGGGTGGCCTGCAGAAACGCCAGCGCGCTGGCGATGCTGAAGACGGCTTCCTGGTGGTAGGTCTCGGAGCCGAAGACCAGGTACACCAGTTGCGGGCGGGAAGACGGGGACGCTGTATTCATGGACGACGGGGTTCCGTGGGCAGGTAAAACGTCAAAGGCCCTCGTAAAGACGAGGGCCTTGGCACGGTCGGGCAACCTTCAGCGCGGCAGCTTGAGGTTGTTCCAGATGGCCAGGCTGGGCTCGGTCTGGTTCAGGGTATAGAAGTGCAACCCTGGCGCGCCACCTTGCAACAACTGTTCACACATCTGGGTGATGACCTGCTCGCCGAACGCCTGGATGCTCTTGACGTCGTCGCCGTAGGCTTCCAGTTGCTTGCGCACCCAGCGTGGGATCTCGGCCCCGCAGGCGTCGGAAAAACGCGCCAGCTTGCTGTAGTTGGTGATCGGCATGATGCCCGGGACGATCGGGATGTTCACGCCCATGGCTTGAACACGCTCGACAAAGTAGAAGTAGCTGTCGGCGTTGAAGAAGTACTGGGTGATCGCGCTGTCGGCGCCGGCGTTGGCCTTGCGCACGAAATTCTGCAGATCGTCTTCGAAGTTGCGCGCCTGGGGATGCATTTCCGGGTAAGCCGCCACTTCGATGTGGAAGTGATCGCCGCTTTCCTCGCGAATGAAGCTCACCAGCTCATTGGCGTAGCGCAGCTCGCCGCTGGCCATGCCCATGCCGGACGGCAGGTCGCCACGCAAGGCGACGATGCGCTTGATGCCGGCGGCTTTGTATTGGGTCAGCAGGCTGCGCAGGTCGGCCTTGCTGTCGCCCACGCACGACAAGTGCGGTGCGGCGGGAACCTTGATTTCACTTTCCAGCTGCAACACGGTGTTGATCGTGCGATCGCGGGTCGAACCGCCGGCGCCGTAGGTGCAGGAGAAGAAGTCGGGGTTGAAGCTGGCCAACTGCTTGGCAGTCGCCATCAATTTTTCATGCCCAGCATCGGTCTTCGTCGGGAAGAACTCGAAGCTGTAGCGACGGTCTTGGGACATGGGGGAGGGCTCCAGCTGCAAGTTGCAAGCTTCAAGTTGCAAGAGGGGCGGTGCGCCTGTTCTTGTCGCTTGAAGCTCACCGCTCATGGCTGCTTAAAGAGTAAGGAAGTAGCAAGCCCTCGCCGCAAGCGCCTTTACTTGCCGCTTGTAGCTAAAAGCTTGCTGCTGCTGTCAGTACCGGTAAGCGTGCGGCTTGAACGGGCCTTCAACCGTCACGCCGATGTAGTCGGCCTGGGTTTTGGTCAGTTGGGTCACCACGCCGCCGAAGCCGCGGACCATTTCCAGGGCCACTTCTTCGTCGAGTTTCTTCGGCAGTACTTCCACGGTCAGACGCTCGGCTTTCTGGGCGGGCGACAGGTCGGCGTATTTCTGTTCGAACAGGAAAATCTGCGCCAGTACCTGGTTGGCGAACGAGCCATCCATGATGCGGCTTGGGTGGCCAGTGGCGTTACCCAGGTTTACCAGACGGCCTTCGGCCAGCAGGATCAGATAGTCGTCGTTCTGCGGATCAAAGGTGCCAGCGCCGGTGCGGTGAACCTTGTGCACCTGCGGCTTCACTTCTTCCCATGCCCAGTTCTTGCGCATGAAAGCGGTGTCGATCTCGTTGTCGAAGTGACCGATGTTGCACACCACGGCGCGCTTTTTCAGGGCCTTGAGCATGTTCGCGTCACACACATTCACGTTGCCGGTGGTGGTCACGATCAGGTCGATCTTGCCCAGCAGGGCCTTGTCGATGCTGGCTTCGGTGCCGTCATTGACGCCATCGATGAACGGCGAAACCACTTCGAAACCGTCCATGCAGGCTTGCATGGCGCAGATTGGATCGACTTCGGAAACCTTGACGATCATGCCTTCCTGACGCAGGGACTGGGACGAACCCTTGCCCACGTCACCGTAGCCGATCACCAGGGCCTGCTTGCCCGACAGCAGGTGGTCGGTGCCGCGCTTGATGGCATCGTTGAGGCTGTGACGGCAGCCGTACTTGTTATCGTTCTTGCTCTTGGTCACCGAGTCATTGACGTTGATGGCCGGGATTTTCAGCTCGCCCTTGGCCAGCATGTCCAGCAGGCGATGCACGCCGGTAGTGGTTTCTTCGGTCACGCCGTGGACGCGGTCGAGGATGGCCGGGTACTTCTTGTGCAGCAACTCGGTCAGGTCGCCGCCGTCGTCGAGGATCATGTTGGCATCCCATGGCGCGCCATCCTTGAGGATGGTCTGCTCCAGGCACCACTCGTACTCTTCTTCGGTCTCGCCTTTCCAGGCAAATACCGGGATGCCGGCGGCGGCGATGGCAGCGGCAGCCTGGTCCTGAGTCGAGAAAATGTTGCAGGATGACCAACGCACTTCGGCACCGAGGGCAACCAGGGTTTCGATCAGCACGGCGGTCTGGATGGTCATGTGGATGCAGCCGAGAATCTTCGCGCCCTTGAGCGGCTGCTCAGCGGCGTACTTGCGACGCAGGCCCATCAGGGCAGGCATTTCGGATTCGGCGATAAAGGTTTCGCGACGGCCCCAGGCGGCGAGGGACATGTCGGCGACTTTGTAGTCGTTGAATTCTGCAGGCGTGATTACAGCGCTCATAGAGAGCCTCCATTCGTAGTGTGCGAATGGGCGCCGTTGTGCGTTTAGTATCCAGCCGTGAAACCAGGCCGGGCAACGCCCCATCCGAGCCTGACAGGGTGAACCTGCTGCAGCGCCCCTCGGACAGGTGGCGGGAGAACGGTATCAAGGTGAGATGACCGTTTTGAATCGGTGGGGATTATAGCGGTGTACGTGGCACTTCCCAAGCCTTTCCGTCGGCGGCATGCAGATCGCTCATGGGCGCGATAGGCATTGGTGCATAGAGCTCGGGCGCGGGCTCTGCCATGATGCTGCCCATCATTTGGCCAGACGCTTTGGAGTGACCATGAACTTCCACACCCGCAAATGGGTTAAACCCGAAGACCTCAACCCCAACGGCACCCTGTTCGGCGGCAGCCTGTTGCGCTGGATCGACGAAGAAGCGGCAATCTACGCGATTGTCCAACTGGGCAACCAGCGCGTCGTTACCAAATATATCTCCGAAATCAACTTCGTCAGCGCCTCGCGCCAGGGCGACATCATCGAGCTGGGCATCACCGCCACCGAGTTCGGCCGCACCTCCATCACGCTCACCTGTGAGGTGCGCAACAAGATCACCCGCAAGAGCATCCTGACCGTCGAGAAAATGGTCTTCGTGAACCTCGGTGAGGACGGTTTGCCCGCGCCCCACGGGCGTACCGAGATCAAGTACGTGAAGGACCAGTTCCAGGAAGACGGCCTCAGCGAATAATACTGCCGGGGCCAGTGAACGCTATTGATTGGCCATAGGTCGTACCTGAACATCGCCCCCCGTTCAGGTATCACCATGGCCACGCAAGCAGACGGCAAGACTCCCAACCTGTCGCAGGAAGAGCAGCAGGACGTAGACGAGAACCAGCCGCCCCGCGCGGCGGTACTGCACGAAATCATCCGCACCCAGGGCGATCAGGAACTGGAACGCAACGTCGCCGCACTCTGGTGGTCGGCACTGGCTGCCGGGTTGACCATGGGGCTGTCGCTGATGGCGATGGGGTTGCTCAACTCACGGCTGCCGGATGGTGAGGCCTTTAAGGTCATCGCCAGCTTCGGTTATTGCGCAGGCTTCCTGGCGGTGATCCTCGCGCGCCAGCAACTCTTTACCGAAAACACCCTGACGGCCGTGCTGCCAGTGATGAGCAAGCCGACGCTGGCCAATGTCGGTCGGCTGTTGCGCCTGTGGTCGGTGGTGCTGGTGGGCAACCTGTGCGGCACCTTGCTGGTGGCCTACGTGATGTTGCACCTGCCGATCTTCGACGCCAAGACCGACATGGCCTTCCTCGAAATTGGCCGCAAGATCATGGAAAACGACGCCGGCCAGATGTTTGCCAAGGGCATCGTCTCGGGCTGGATGATCGCCACCATGGTGTGGATGATCCCGTCGATGGAAAGCGCCAAGATGTGGATCATCATCCTAATCACCTACCTGATGGCGCTGGGTGACTTCACCCACATCGTCGTCGGTTCGGCGGAGGTGTCCTACCTGGTGTTCGCCGGTGAGCTGTCGTGGCACGACTTCTGGCTGGTGTTCGCCGGGCCGACGCTGGCCGGCAATATCATCGGCGGCAGTTTTATCTTTGCCTTGATCAGCCATGCGCAGATCCGCAGCGAAGGCAGCCTGCCCGGCAAACAGGCTGCGGACCCCAGGCATCCGCAGCAGGTCAAGAAGGATCAGTGAGCGTCGGGCGTGGCCTCGGGTTCGCCCCGGGTCACGCGCTTGACCAGTTTGCCGATGCTCAAACCCTGCAACAGGATCGACGACAGCACTACGATATAGGTGATGCTCAGCAGCAGGTCGCGCTCCGGGCCCAACGGCAATGCCAGGGCCAATGCCACCGAAACGCCGCCGCGCAGACCGCCCCAGGTGAGGATGCGAATGGTGCCGCGTGGCACCGTGCGCCAGCGCCGCAGCAGCAGAATTGCCGGCGCCACGGTGAGCAGGCGCGAGAGCAGGATGGCCACCGCCAGCAAACTGGCCGCAAATACGTGCAGCCAGTTGAACGGCAACAGCAGCAGTTCCATACCGATCAGCGCAAACAGCAGTGCGTTGAGCATGTCGTCGAGCAATTCCCAGAAGCCGTCCAGGTAGCGCCGGGTCATGTCGTTCATGGCCAGTTTGCGCCCCAGGTTGCCGATGATCAGGCCGGCCACCACCATCGCAATCGGCGCGCTGACGTGCAATTCGGACGCCATCGCCGAGCCACCGATCACCAGCGCCAGGGTCAGCATCACTTCGATCTGGTGCTGCTCGATGCTCTTGATCATCAGGTACACGAGGTAGCCGATCAGCCCGCCGAACACCACGCCGCCAATCGCCTCATGGGCGAACAGCATCGCGGTGGCGCCGACTGTTGGGGTTTCTCCCAACTGCGCGATGCCAAGCAGCACGGTAAACACCACCACCGCCGTGCCGTCGTTGAACAACGACTCGCCGACGATGGTGGTCTTCAGCGGTTTCGAGGCGTTGGCGGTACGCAGAACGCCCAACACCGCAATCGGGTCGGTGGGCGAAATCAACGCGCCGAAGAGCAGGCAGTACAGGAAGCTGACGTGCCAGCCGAACAGGGCAAAAATGTAATACGCCAGACTGCCGATCACCACGGTGGCGATCAGCACACCGAAAGTCGCCAGCAGGCCGATGGGCCAGCGGTAGCTGCGCAGGTCGTTGAGGTTGACGTGCAGGGCACCGGCGAACAGCAGGAACGAGAGCATCCAGTTCATCAGCAGGTCGCCGAAGTCGATCTGGCCGATGAGCTGCTGGATGCGTTCCTCCAGGCCAGGAAAACCGAGAAAGCTCAGGCCTTGCAGAATCAGGGAAAACAGCAGCGCAGTGACCATCACGCCGATGGTGGGCGGCAGGCCGATAAACCGGTAGTTCACATAGGTGAGCAGGGTGGTGAGGCAAATGAAGGCGGCGACAAGTTCAAGCATCCGGGGTCCTTGGAAGACAGGCAAAGTGATTGATGGGGCATGGACAGCAATATCAACATGATGTTGCAGGCCGTGGTGGCGAAAGCGCGATAGAACCTTTGTGTGTGCCATGGCACCTAAGCGGTTAGGTGCGATTGGGCGTTTTTAGTGCTAGAACTCTAATTGCTGCATAAAACGACAAAAGGAATTCAGTGATGACGGTAGCTTTCTGGTGTGTATTGATCGCAATTTTCCTGCCTTACCTGTGCACGGGGGTGGCCAAGTTCAGCGGCGGCAAGTTTGGCCCACGGCAGAACCACGACCCCCGCGCCTACCTGGAAACCCTCGATGGGTTTGCCAAGCGCGCCCACAGTGCGCAACTCAACAGCTTTGAAGTGACTCCGGCGTTCGCCGCGGCGGTGATCATCGCGCACCTGGCCGGCACGGCCGAACTGGTGACCATCAATGTGCTGGCGGTGCTGTTTATCACCAGTCGTCTGCTGTACATCATTTGCTACCTGGCGGACTGGGCGATGCTGCGTTCGCTGGTGTGGGTGGTGGGTATGGCGCTGATCGCGAGTTTCTTCTTCGTCTCGATCTGAAGCCTGATGCAAGCCTGCCTGTGTTAGCGGGGCTGATCTGTGGCGAGCGGGCTTGCCCTAATGCCGTTCAGTTAAGGAAAATGTGTGGGCTTATTGTGGCGAGCGGGCTTGCCCCGCGTTGGGGTGCGAAGCGCCCCCCATCGAGCAAAACGCGGTGTACCTGATACGGCTCAGCGCCTGGCTTTGGGGCTGCTGCGCAGCCCAACGCAGGACAAGCCTGCTCGCCACAGGGAATCTGCGCTTAACTGAACGGCATTAGGGCTTGCCCCGACAGACCCGCTCTCCACGAGCCTCAGTTTGCTGGGCGATAGCGTTGTCAGGTCCCGGTCGGCGCATCCGGTACATGCGGCAACGCTACGCCTTTGGGCCAGAGCATCCAGATTTGTCCCTGCTGCTTCATGTTTCCTGCCAGTTCACCCGCCGCCTCACCGGTGCCCCAGAACAGGTCCGCACGCACTTCGCCGGTGATCGCGCCACCGGTGTCCTGCGCGGCCACCGGTCGGGCGATGGGTGAGCCGTCCGGTTTGGTGGTCGACAGCCACAGCAGACTGCCCAGCGGGATGACCTTGCGGTCCACCGCCACGCTGTAGCCGGCGGTCAGAGGCACATTGAGCGAGCCGCGTGGGCCTTCGTTGCTGTCGGGGCGGGCGCTGAAGAAGACGTAGCTGGGATTGCTCGCCAGCAGTTCGGGTACGCGTTGCGGGTTGGCCTTGGCCCAGGCGCTGATGGCGCCCATGGTCACGTCTTCTTTTTTCAGCTCGCCCTGCTCCACCAGCCAACGGCCAATGGGGCGGTAGGGGTAGCCGTTCTGGTCACCATAGCCGACGCGCAGTTGGCGCCCATCGGCCAGTTGAATACGGCCGGAGCCCTGGATCTGCAGGAATTGCAGGTCCATGGGGTTGGTCAGCCAGGCAATCGGCTTGGCCGTGGAGCCCTGGCTGTTGACGGTGGCTGCATCGTCATAGGGCTTGAGCACGCGGCCTTCGAGGCGCCCACGCAGGCGTTTGCCCTTGAGTTCAGGGTAGATGCTCTCCAGATTGACGATGATCAGGTCGTCCGGCACGCCGTACACCGGCACGTGGGCGCTGGCGGTTTCGGTCAGGCTGCCGGGGTAGACCGGCTCGTAATAGCCGGTGATCAAGCCGTTCGCGCTGTCGTCCGCCGAGCGCAGGCCGAACACGTCCAGACGCTCCTTGAGAAAACCGCGTACTGCCACGGCATCGGTGGGCACGCTGGCCGCTGCGGCGCAGGTAGTGCCCCATACCGGGTCGGCCTTGAGGCGTTGGCAGGCGCTGCGCCAGGACTCGAACCCGGCCAGCAGGTCGCTGTCGGACACGGCCGGCAAGGCTTCCCACGGCGCGCCGACATACGTGGCGATGGCATGGGGCTTGGCAGGCTGCGGTTCAACGGCGACGTTGCCGGTGTCTTTGCCCATGTCGCAGCCGGCCAGCAGCGCGATCATCGGTAGGGCCCACGCCAGGCGGCGGCCCCAGGGTTTAACGGTGACATTCATGCATGCACTTCCTGAAAACAATTTTGCGATCACTGGCGGCCGTTATTGGTCGAGCTCTTCCACCGCGTCCTGCAACTCTTTGCGCGACTCGGCGAGCTTGTCCTTGCGCTTGTTGATCTTGTCGGCGTCACCCTTTTTCATCGCCTTGTCGAGGTCGGCCTGACGGCGGCTGACTTCGTGCTTGGCGTCGAGCACCTTGTTTTCACGCTCCTTTTTCAGGGATGCGTCGGTGCAGTTGGCGGTGACTTCACTCAAGGCTTTTTCCAGGCCAGCCTGTTGTGCGCCGTTACCCTGGGCCCTGGCCTGCTCGATCTGGGTGCTGATGGCCTGGCGCTTGGCGGCGCAGCCGGTGAGTGGGTCGGCTTCTTCAGCGGCCAGTAGCGGCATGGTCATGAAACTGGCGACGGTAAACAGCGCGAAAGGGGCTAGAAATTTCATGGGTTACTCCAGGGGCGCAATCGAAGGGGCCGGGCAGGGTTCAAAACCCGTCTATACCGGCCACGCGTAGTGTTTCGGCCAGGCTCAGCACGTGCGGATCGCGAAAAAAAGCGCTCAGTTGCGCCGCGCGACCCGGGCCGATGCCATCGATGGCGAGCCAGGCCTGGTGGTCTCTGGCGACCAGCGTCTGCCAGTCGCCGTCCAGATTGTTGCGTGCCGCAGGCGGTACACCCAAGGCTTTGAGCCATTGTGCGAACGGCCGTTGCCGGGCGCTGCGCAGGCTGTCAATTACCCGCGCGCGGCTGCGATCACCGAAGCCGTCAATGTTAGCAAGCTCTGTCGCTTCCAGGGTCAACCAATCGAGCAGGCTTGCGATCAGGCCGGCCTCGATCAACAGGCTCCAGGTTTCGCGGCCCACATGGGGCAGTGCGAGCCCCTGGCTGCCACTCAGCCAGGTCAGGCGTGCGAGCAACTGCTCATCGCACCCCGGATCCAGTTGCCAGCAACTCAAGGCGTGATAGTGACGGGGGTCGGGTACGGCCAGGTCCTCCCTGTGGGTGCTGCGCAGGATGACCTGGTCCAGGTGCGGGATGATCTGCCCGGCCAGGGTGATCGACACCTGGTCGCCAGGGCGGATGTCCATGGCCTGCCAGCGCCTCAGCGAGCCGGCACTCACCCGACTGATCTGCCGGTCGTCCAGCCGCACCGGCTCCAGTTCCAGTATGGGTGTGATGCGCCCGGTGCGACCGATCTTGAACTGGACGTCACGCACCAGCGCCAGGGCTTTGGCTGCCGGGTATTTCCAGGCGGCCGCCCAGTAGGGCGGGCTGGCTTTCCAGCGCTCGGCGGGTGCGCGCTGCGCCTGGTGCAGCACCACGCCGTCGCTGGCGAAGGGCAGGGGCTGGTTGTACCAATAGACGCGCCAGTATGCGGCGTCGGTGATGTTCCGGACGGGCTGGCTGTAGCGCCGGGTATCCCCGAAGCCCCACCGCTCAAGGCTGGCCAGGCGTTCGACGAAGGATGCCGGGCCTTCCGGCCAGGCCCAGACGAACAGGCCGATACCGGCGGCCTCGGCGTTGCTCAACTGGCGGCGGTTCATCAGACCGGCCACCTTGCCGCGATTGTTGAGCCCGCCCTGCGCCGATTGCACGTGGTCGTCGAGACGCCAGTAGAGTTCGCCTTGCAGCAGCAGGTCGAGGGGCTCCGGCAGTTGCTGGACGACGCCGGGAATCCTGCGCGCAGACGCCGACCAGTCCTGGCCGAGCTGGCCATCGCCGCGGCTGATCACCTGCGTCAGGCGGCCTTTGCGGTACCGCAGCGTGACGGCGACGCCGTCGACTTTGGGCTGGACCCACACGTCGTGCCGGTTGCCCAGCCAGGCGGCGACGGCCGCTTCGTTGGCGAGCTTTTCCAGGCCGGTATGGGCGACCGGATGGCGCAACGTGCCCCGCGCGCTGGCCAATGGCTGGTCAGCCACCGCCGTGGTCCGGGGGAAACACTGGCGCCAGTTGGCCAAACGCTGGCGGGCCTGGTCATAGAGCTCATCGCTGACGGGCGACTGGCCGAGGCGGTGGTAGCTGTCGTCCCACAATCGGATCTGTTCGGCCAGGGTGCCAACCTGAGTTTGCGCTTGTGGGGGGCAGTCTTCGGCCCATGTTCGACAGGCCAGGGTACAAAGTAAGAGAACAATCACCAGACGCATCATGAGCATCCTTGCTCGAAAAGGGTCCTCAGCCTAAATGATTCCCGCGGGCACAAAAAAGCCCCGACAGGGCGGGGCTTTTTACCGGGTATTTCCGCTTGCCGAAGTTACAGGCCGGCGGCGGTGCGCAGGTCGTTGGCGCGGTCGGTTTTTTCCCAGGTGAAGGTAGTGAAGGTGTCGTCGCCGACGGTTTTCTGCGCAGGCGTACGACCGAAGTGCCCGTAGGCTGCGGTTTCCTGGTACATCGGGTGCAGCAGGTCGAGCATGGTGGTGATTGCGTACGGGCGCAGGTCAAAGATCTCACGCACCAGCTTGACGATCTTGTCGTCGCTGATCTTGCCGGTGCCGAAGGTATTCAGCGAGATCGACGTAGGCTGGGCCACGCCGATCGCGTAGGAAACCTGAATCTCGCAGCGCTCTGCCAGGCCGGCGGCCACGATGTTCTTGGCCACATAACGACCGGCGTAGGCCGCCGAACGGTCAACCTTGGACGGGTCTTTACCCGAGAACGCGCCGCCGCCGTGACGGGCCATGCCGCCGTAGCTGTCGACGATGATCTTGCGACCGGTGAGGCCGCAGTCACCCACCGGGCCACCGATGATGAACTGGCCGGTCGGGTTGATGTGGAACTGGGTGTCCTTGCTCAGCAACTCGGCCGGCAGCACGTGTTTGACGATCAGCTCCATCACGCCTTCGCGCAGGTCGGCGTAGGAAACGTCCGGATTGTGCTGGGTCGACAGTACAACGGCGTCGATACCCACGACTTTGCCGCCTTCGTAACGGCAGGTCACCTGGGACTTGGCGTCCGGACGCAGCCACGGCAGCAGGCCGGTTTTGCGGGCTTCGGCCTGACGCTGCACCAACTGGTGCGAGAAGGTGATCGGTGCCGGCATCAGCACGTCGGTTTCATTGCTGGCGTAGCCGAACATCAGGCCCTGGTCGCCGGCGCCCTGGTCTTCCGGCTTGGCGCGGTCCACACCCTGGTTGATGTCCGGGGACTGCTTGCCGATGATGTTCATCACGCCGCAGGTGGCGCCGTCAAAGCCGACGTCGGAGCTGTTGTAGCCAATGTCGGTGATCACATCACGAACGATCTGCTCCAGGTCGACCCAGGCGGTGGTGGTCACTTCACCGGCGATGATTGCTACACCGGTTTTCACCAGCGTCTCGCACGCCACGCGGGCGAATTTGTCTTCAGCAATGATGGCGTCCAGCACCGCATCGGAAATCTGGTCGGCGATTTTGTCCGGATGCCCTTCAGACACGGACTCGGAGGTGAAAAGGGAGTATTCGCTCATCTCGATGATTTCCTGATATTTACCGATGGTGAGTGTCGCCAGCCGGTCGCTGAAAGTGGCGGACCTGGATCTGGAAACCATTACGTAAACCTACATAGAGGCTTTCCCCGGGAACGAGTCCCGCAGCGGTGGCCCAACGGGCCAGATCGTCCTGTTCAAAACCCAACCAGAGATCACCGCAGGCCTCCCTGGCCCAATTCTGGTTGTGGCTGCATAAATCCGTAACCAGCAGGCTACCGTCGGGGTGCAGCAACCCGGCCATTTGTTTGAGGGCGTCTGCCGGGGCGGCGAAATGGTGCAGGACCATGTTCAGCACCACGCAGTCGGCCTGCAAGGGCGTGTCGCTCAACGCATCAGCCAGTTGCAGGGTGACATTGCCCAGCGCCTCGCGCTCACACAACTGGCGGGCCAGCTCCAGCATCGCCGGGCTGTTGTCCAGCGCCGTAACCTGCACAAAACGCCGCGCCAGGTCCGGCAGGAAACCGCCGTCGCCGGGGCCTACTTCCAGTGCGGTGGCCTTGTTACTGAAGCTTAACTTGTCGAGCAGCGCCAATACGCTTTCGCGGTACTGAGGCAGGCCGGCAATCAAGTCCTGCTGGGCGCGAAACTTTTCGGCCACCCGTGAGAAAAAATCCTGGCTGGCGGCTGCGCGTTGCCCGTGCACCTCGCTGATGCGTGTCTGCACGTCGCCGGGCAGGCTCAGGTTGTCGACTTCTTCGAGCAGGGCGCCGTGCAGTTTGCCGCCGAGCAACTCGGTGTGGGGCAGGGCGCGCCGGTAAAAAATGGCGTTGCCTTCGCGGCGGGTGGCCACCAGGTCGGCCTGAGCCAGTACCTTCAGATGGTGGCTCATGCCGGACTGACCGATGGCGAAGATCCGCGACAGCTCCAATACGCCAAACGAATCGTTGGCCAGCGCGCGCAATACGTTCAGGCGCAACGGGTCACCGGCGGCCTTGCACAGGGCGGCCAGCTCATCGCTATCGTCGGGACGCAGGGAAGGCACGGTCAGGTTCATAAGGCCAGCAGTCTAGTGACGGGGTGGAGTCATCGCAAGGCCAATATCAAAAAGTTTTGATATTGAACGATAAGTGGCGGTTATAAGCAGCCGCTCTATCTTCTGGACGAGCGGGTGGCGCGGTTCTACAGGGCATTGGCGCGCCAACCACAGGAAAAACGGCCTCATGTGAGTATCGGTCATTGCCCACAGGCGGTGGCTGAGGGAAAATGCCGGTCCTTTTTTGCGTTTCTTTTAATCACTCACTATTCAGAATCCTCAGGAGAACAGCGATGCCCAGCCGTCGTGAGCGTGCCAACGCCATTCGTGCCCTCAGCATGGATGCCGTGCAAAAAGCCAACAGCGGCCATCCCGGTGCCCCGATGGGCATGGCGGATATCGCCGAGGTCCTTTGGCGTGATTACCTGAAGCACAACCCGAGCAATCCCTCCTTCGCCGACCGTGACCGCTTCGTGCTGTCCAACGGCCACGGTTCGATGCTGATCTATTCGCTGCTGCACCTGACCGGCTACGACGTCACCATTGACGACCTCAAGAGCTTCCGCCAGCTGCACAGCCGCACCCCGGGTCACCCGGAATTCGGCTACACCCCGGGCGTCGAGACCACCACCGGTCCCCTGGGCCAGGGCCTGGCCAACGCCGTGGGTTTTGCGCTGGCTGAAAAAGTCCTGGGCGCGCAGTTCAACCGTCCCGGCCATGACATCGTCGACCACCACACCTATGTGTTCCTGGGTGATGGCTGCATGATGGAAGGCATTTCCCATGAAGTCGCCTCCCTGGCCGGCACCCTGGGCCTGGGCAAGCTGATTGCCTTCTACGATGACAACGGCATCTCCATCGACGGCGAAGTCGAAGGCTGGTTCACCGATGACACCCCGAAGCGTTTCGAAGCCTACAACTGGCAGGTGATCCGCAACGTCGACGGCCACGATCCGGAAGAGATCAAGACCGCCATCGACACCGCGCGCAAGAGCGTGCAACCGACCCTGATCTGCTGCAAAACCACCATTGGTTTCGGCTCGCCGAACAAGCAGGGCAAGGAAGACTGCCACGGTGCCCCGCTGGGTGACGCGGAAATCGCCCTGACCCGCGAAGCGCTGAAGTGGAACTACGGCCCGTTCGAAATTCCGGCCGATATCGCCGCCGAATGGGACGCCAGGGAAAAAGGCCTGGCAGCTGAAGCCGAGTGGGACCAGCGTTTTGCCGCCTACTCCGCCGAATTCCCGGAATTGGCCAACGAACTGGTACGTCGTCTGGCCGGTGACCTGCCGGCCGACTTCTCGGAAAAAGCCTCGGCCTACATCGCCGAAGTTGCGGCCAAGGGCGAGACCATCGCCAGCCGTAAAGCCAGCCAGAACACCCTGAACGCCTTTGGTCCGCTGCTGCCCGAGATCCTCGGCGGCTCGGCCGACCTGGCCGGTTCCAACCTGACCCTGTGGAAAGGCTGCAAAGGCGTGTCGGCCGAAGACGCCAGCGGCAACTACATGTACTACGGCGTGCGCGAGTTCGGCATGAGCGCCATCATGAACGGCGTGTCCCTGCACGGGGGGCTGGTGCCTTACGGCGCGACCTTCCTGATGTTCATGGAATACGCGCGTAACGCCGTGCGCATGGCCGCGCTGATGAAAAAACGCGTGATCCATGTGTACACCCACGACTCCATCGGTCTGGGCGAAGACGGCCCGACGCACCAGCCGGTCGAGCAACTGACCAGCCTGCGGACCACGCCGAACCTGGATTGCTGGCGCCCGGCCGACGCGGTGGAATCTGCGGTGGCCTGGAAGCATGCCATCGAGCGCAAGGACGGCCCTTCGGCGCTGATCTTCTCGCGTCAGAACCTGCAGCATCAGGTGCGTACCGACGCACAGATCGCCGACATCAGCCGTGGTGGCTACGTGCTCAAGGACTGCATCGGTGAGCCAGAGCTGATCCTGATCTCCACCGGTTCCGAAGTGGGGCTGACTGTGCAGGCCTACGACAAGCTGACCGCGCAAGGCCGCAACGTACGTGTTGTGTCCATGCCGTGCACCAGCGTGTTCGAAGCCCAGGACGCTGGCTACAAGCAATCGGTATTGCCGTTGCAGGTCAGCGCGCGTATCGCCGTTGAAGCGGCACACGCCGACTACTGGTACAAGTACGTGGGCCTGGAAGGCCGCGTGATCGGCATGACCACCTACGGTGAGTCGGCGCCGGCGCCAGCGTTGTTCGAAGAGTTCGGTTTCACTCTGGAAAACATCCTGGGTCAGGCTGAAGAGCTGCTGGAAGACTAAGGCTGTAGATTGAGGTGGCTGTGCTGGCCTCTTCGCGAGCAAGCCCGCTCCCACACTTGAATGGGTTCACAGTTCCATTGTGTGAACCCGATCAAAATGTGGGAGCGGGCTTGCTCGCGAAGGCGGCGGCACATTCACCCCTTCACCCAAGTTGATCGAGAACCCCATGCCCCAACCGCGTCCCTACAAAGTTGCACTCAACGGCTACGGCCGCATTGGTCGTTGCGTCTTGCGTGCGCTGTTCGAGCGAGGGGCGGCAGCCGGGTTCGAGATTGTCGCGATCAACGATCTGGCCGACATGGCCAGCATCGAATACCTGACACGCTTTGACTCCACCCACGGCCGCTTTCCCGGCGAAGTGCGGGTTGAAGACGACTGTCTGCATATCAATGGCAACTGCGTGCAGGTATTGCGCAGTGCCACCCCCGAAGGCATCGACTGGAAGGCACTGGGTGTCGACCTGGTGCTGGAATGTTCCGGTGTCTATAACACCCGCGCCGACGGCCAGCGTTTTCTCGACGCCGGCGCGCCGCGTGTGCTGTTTTCCCAGCCGATGGCCAGCGAGGCGGATGTCGACGCCACCATCGTCTACGGCATTAACCAGGACTGCCTGACCGGCGCCGAGTTGCTGGTGTCCAACGCGTCCTGTACCACCAATTGCAGCGTGCCGCTGTTGCGCCTGCTGGACCGGTCGATTGGCATCGATTACGTGTCGATCACCACCATTCACTCGGCGATGAACGACCAGCCGGTGATCGATGCCTACCACCATGAAGACCTGCGTCGCACGCGCTCGGCGTTCCAGTCGGTGATCCCGGTGTCCACCGGCCTGGCCCGTGGCATCGAGCGATTGCTGCCGGAACTTGCCGGGCGAATCCAGGCCAAAGCCGTACGGGTGCCGACGGTAAACGTGTCTTGCCTGGACATCACCCTGCAGAGCATCAGCGACACCGATGCCGCGGAGGTCAATCGGATACTGCGCGACGCTGCCACCCGCGGCCCGCTCAAAGGCCTGCTGGCCTATACCGAGTTGCCCCACGCCAGTTGTGATTTCAACCACGACCCGCATTCGGCAATCGTCGACGCCAGCCAGACCCGCGTCTCCGGCCCTCGGCTGGTGAATATCCTGGCCTGGTTCGACAACGAATGGGGCTTTGCCAATCGCATGCTCGACGTTGCCCAGCACTACCTGCAAGTGGCCTCACCCCAACAACCTCAACAGTAATTCAGGAACTGCGACCCATGACCGTGTTGAAGATGACCGACCTCGATCTGCAAGGTAAGCGCGTACTGATTCGCGAAGACCTCAACGTCCCCGTCAAGGACGGTGTGGTCACCAGCGATGCGCGAATCCTGGCCTCGCTGCCGACCATCAAGCTGGCTCTGGAAAAAGGCGCGGCCGTGATGGTCTGCTCCCACCTGGGTCGCCCGACCGAAGGTGAGTTCTCGGCTGAAAACAGCCTCAAGCCGGTGGCGCAATACCTGAGCAAGGCCCTGGGCCGTGACGTGCCGCTGGTGACCGACTACCTGGACGGTGTCGACGTTAAAGCCGGCGACATCGTGCTGTTCGAAAACGTGCGCTTCAACAAGGGCGAGAAAAAGAACAGCGACGAACTGGCCCGGCAATATGCGGCGCTGTGTGATGTGTTTGTGATGGACGCCTTCGGCACCGCTCACCGCGCAGAAGGGTCGACCCACGGCGTGGCCAAGTTCGCCAAGGTTGCCGCGGCTGGCCCGTTGCTGGCCGCTGAGCTGGACGCACTGGGCAAGGCCCTGGGCGCTCCGGCACAACCGATGGCCGCCATCGTCGCCGGCTCCAAAGTGTCCACCAAGCTGGACGTACTCAACAGCCTGAGCCAGATCTGCAACCAGTTGATCGTCGGCGGCGGCATTGCCAACACCTTCCTCGCCGCCGCTGGCCACCCGGTGGGCAAGTCGCTGTACGAACCGGACCTGCTCGACACCGCCCGCGCCATCGCCGCCAAAGTCAGCGTGCCGCTGCCAGTGGACGTGGTGGTGGCCAAGGAATTCGCTGAAAGCGCCGAAGCCACCGTCAAACTCATCGCCGACGTGGCCGATGACGACATGATTCTGGATATCGGCCCGCAAACCGCGGCCAACTTCGCTGAACTGCTGAAGGCGTCCCGGACCATTCTGTGGAATGGCCCGGTCGGCGTGTTCGAGTTCGACCAGTTCGGCAACGGCACCCAAGTACTGGCCAAGGCCATCGCTGAAAGCTCGGCATTCTCCATCGCCGGCGGTGGCGACACCCTGGCCGCCATCGATAAATATGGCGTTGCTGATCAGATCTCCTACATTTCTACCGGTGGCGGCGCGTTCCTCGAGTTCGTCGAGGGCAAAGTCCTGCCGGCCGTTGAAGTGCTGGAAACCCGGGCCAAGGGCTGAGGCCTGCCATGATCCGGAAAAGGAGCATTCCCATGATCAAGTCGTTGGCATGGGTGATCGCAGCGGGCCTGTTGGCCGGCTGCGGCAGCACGCCAAGCGTTGCGCCCGAGGCAGAAAAGCCTGGGGCTGCGCCGAAAAAAAGCTGCTACCAGGCCGACTGGCAAGCCGAAACCATGCCGGTGATCAACAAGCGCATCGGCAATGAACGGCTGGAACAATACGACGCCGCGCCCAACGGTCAGGAACAGGGTTGCCCATGACGGGTCTGATCAACTAACCGACAGCAGTGGCGGCCCTTGGGCCGTCGTTCGAGGAGTGGTAATGAAAGGCGTATTCGCCCTGGCAGCCCTGGCCTTGTTGGCCGGTTGCAGCAGCATGAACATGTTCAACAAGGCGCCAGAGCCGGCAGACAAATGGACCACCTGGACCTGCGACAGCAAAGCCGAGGTCAACTGGCGCTTTGCCAATGCAGCCCGTTCCGAAGTGGATGTGCGCCTTGGCGGTTCGGACCAGGTTTATCGCCTCAAGCAAGAGGTTGCCGCCTCGGGTGTTCTGTATAGCGACGGCCAATTGGCGTTTCATACCAAGGGTGAGGAAGGCCTGGTTTACTGGGTCGCCACCGATGATTTGATCGGAAGGGGCTGCAAAGCCAACTGAATCCGACAGCTATAACGATTCAGCAGGCCAGGCTTAACCCCTTGATCTGCAATAACTTGAATAGCAGCCGCCGCTACGGCAGGCTTGCACGATTAACGACCCTCTACCGGGAGAGACAACACAATGGCACTTATCAGCATGCGTCAAATGCTGGACCACGCAGCCGAGTTCGGCTACGGCGTCCCAGCCTTTAACGTCAACAACCTCGAGCAGATGCGCGCCATCATGGAAGCCGCTGACAAGACCGACTCCCCCGTGATCGTCCAGGCTTCGGCCGGTGCCCGCAAATACGCCGGTGCGCCTTTCCTGCGTCACCTGATCCTCGCCGCCATCGAAGAATTCCCGCACATCCCGGTGTGCATGCACCAGGACCACGGCACCAGCCCTGACGTGTGCCAGCGCTCCATCCAACTGGGCTTCAGCTCGGTCATGATGGACGGCTCCCTCGGCGAAGACGGCAAGACCCCCACTGACTACGAGTACAACGTACGCGTCACCCAGCAAACCGTGGCCATGGCTCACGCCTGCGGTGTTTCGGTGGAAGGCGAGCTGGGTTGCCTGGGTTCGCTTGAAACCGGCATGGCCGGCGAAGAAGACGGCATCGGCGCCGAAGGCGTACTGGATCACAGCCAGATGCTGACCGACCCGGAAGAAGCCGCTGATTTCGTGAAAAAGACCCAGGTCGACGCCCTGGCCATCGCCATCGGCACCAGCCACGGCGCCTACAAGTTCACCAAGCCGCCGACCGGCGACGTATTGGCCATCGACCGCATCAAGGAAATCCACAAGCGCATCCCCAACACCCACCTGGTGATGCACGGTTCTTCCTCCGTGCCGCAGGAGTGGCTGGCGATCATCAACCAGTACGGCGGCGACATTAAAGAAACCTACGGCGTGCCGGTTGAAGAAATTGTCGAAGGCATCAAACACGGCGTGCGCAAGGTCAACATCGACACCGACCTGCGCCTGGCCTCCACCGGCGCAATGCGTCGCCTGATGGCCACCAACCCGAGCGAGTTCGACCCGCGCAAGTTCTTCGGCGCCACCGTGACCGCGATGCGCGATGTATGTATCGCTCGCTATGAAGCCTTTGGTACGGCGGGTAATGCTTCGAAGATCAAACCGATTTCGTTGGAAGCCATGTATCAGCGGTATTTGAAGGGTGAGTTGAACGCCAAGGTGAACTAGGCCTTAGGTATCAAAAAAAGCCCGCATGATGCGGGCTTTTTTTATGCATACGGACACTCATGAAAAATGAGTGTCCGCCGTACGGGGTGTAACCAGATTAGTTTTTGAGTAGCCTAACTGCGATGGCATCAGGCGAGTATTGGCGAGCTGCTTAAGTAACTTTTTTGCTGCGCCAGTATTAGCTTAAATTAATAGTCATACTGGGTCCCCAGGACGATGCACTGTTTGCGAGTCTACATTGTGCGGTAATGGCTATGGTTTCAGGGCCCTGAAATCTTAATGTGGCAGAAAAGTGACCGTTTTCGTCACAGAAAACACTGGCCAATTCGTATCCGTGATTCGCAATACAAATACTCACGTTAGTGCGAGGTTCTCCTACGCCTGTAACAGGTACATTCGAGTGCGGGTGTGTGCTATGAGGCTCTGGGGACGTAAAGTACGGTGCAATAGTCATGGGATTCTTCCTGATGAGATTTTTTTAAGTCGTCTATCAAGGCCGGTACGACACGATCACCGCCACGTCTGAGCATATTTATTGTGGGGGGCGTGTTCCACTGTGAGTTATGACAGTTCTTTATAATTTTTAGACGCCTGCATTCCGAGATTTAGTCGGAATCTTCATAAAGGCAGGTGTGTCGATATTTGAAGATGGATCCGCGGGATACGGCGCCGTATTCGAGCAACCGCGAATTATCCTGGCAGGCATGGAAAGATGCCTGAACATTAAATATCTTGTAGGGTGAATCCCGTCAGGCATTGATTATTTTCTATTTTTTATGTGCGCCATCCAAGGTGTGATTTTATTCATCTCGAATAGTTTAAGTTCGTGTTTTGAACGCGCATTGAATCTATTTGATGATGGAGAGTTAGTGATGGGATATATCAAAAAAGCCGCTGTCATGATGGCGTTGTTGACAATAGGCACGGAAGCCTTTGCGAAGGAGCGGGTATTCACCGCGTCTGTTGATGCAAAGGGCGTAATAACCGCCCAATCGCCTCTGTGGATAAAGGACGTTAAGTTAACCGCTCAGCCTGATTACTTTTCAGACTACAAGGTCAGATTTGTTCCCGGGACGTTTAAGGAGGTTCCGCGTTTCTGTACGGTCTCGGTCACCGATGTCAGCTCCAATGATCACATTTTCTACGGACACGCCAAGTTGGGCAGCGTTCCGGCGATTAATTACGTTAACGTCTTGACGCTCAAGGTGGGCGACAACAAGCCGGCCGGTGATTCGTCAATGGGCTTCATGTTGATGTGCGTTGAATAATGTGATCTGACTGAGAAGCCCCGCTATTCACGGGGCTGCTTCCTGGCGTCACTCGTGATCAATATCCAGCTTCGCAAACTTCACCCGCGCGCCTTCCTTGCTGTCGCCGCTGTTGTCCTGCACGTACACCCCCGCCTTGAAGTACAAAGGCTTTGCGCCCCATGCCGCGCCGATACGCTCGTTCCATTGCCCGTCGGCGGCCTCCACGCTGAGTAGCCCTGCCTTGTTGAGGTTGATCACGTAGGTAAAGCTCTTGTCCAGCGGCACGTTGGTGGCGACGGTGATCACGCGGCTTTCGTCGTCGTCCGGGCGCATGCGCACTTTGGCGACAATGTTGCCGCTCTGGGTTTTTTCCTTGAACTGGTATTCCAGCTTGATCAGCGGTTTCTGGCTGTCGTAGGCATGGATCTGGCCGATCACGACCTTGCCGCTGGAGGGCACCTGGTTCACTTCCAGAGTGGCGCGCAGGAAGTTGTCGGCATCGGGATAGTTCCAGTTGCGCAGGCGGCCGTCGGCGTAGGTTTCGCGCAGTTCGCTGCGGGGGTAGATGGCATTGTCGGTGCGCGTGCCGGTTACCGGTGTCCAGAATTGCACGTTGCTGCCTTCAGCCTGAAAGTACTGGTCCTTGAAGCCGTTCATCAGCTTGGGGGTGTCGATGGTCGAGGGGGGCGAGCCTACCGGAATGCTCAGGTTCCAGGTGGAAAGGTCGATCATGGTGTTGGCCTTTTAAGGAAAGAGAAGGCTTTAGCCCGAGGGCTCCAGAGTTTATTTATAGGCGGAACTCACCAGGTTGTTAATTATTTTGTGGCAAATTTCTGGCGTCAAAGGAATACCAAAAAGCCATGTTCCCGTACCCCGTGGGGTGTAGCGCTCGACCGTTAGTCGGCTTCCCCGGCTTTGGCGCAATGATGGCACCTGCGTCACTTCTGATTTGCAGGTTCCAAGGCTAGAGTGAGGCCTCAGTATTTGTCCGGGTTTTCTGTCGGAAGTGACCGGGTCAGTTCCTAAGGAAGAGACGTAGCATGGAATGCGCTCCACACCACCGCGATGGCAGTTCGGTTCTTCTGGTGGTCGATGATTACCCGGAAAACCTCATCAGCATGCGCGCGCTGTTGCAGCATGACGATTGGCAGGTGATAACCGCCGATTCCGGTGTGCAAGCGCTGGGACTGTTGCTGGAGCACGACGTCGATCTGGTCTTGCTGGACGTGAAGATGCCCGGCATGGACGGCTTTGAAGTCGCTCGCCTGATGCGCGGCAGCCAGCGCACCTGCATGACGCCGATCATCTTCCTGAGTGCCAACGCGCAGTCGCCGGCCTCCGTGCTGGAGGGCTACGCCAGCGGTGCCATCGACTACCTGTTCAAGCCCTTCGATCCGCTTATCCTCAAGCCCAAAGTCCAGGCGTTGCTCGACCACCAGCGCAACCGCCGGGCCTTGCAGCGTTTGAGCCATGATCTGGAGCTGGCCCGCGCGTTCAACGCCTCGGTGCTCGACAACGCCGCCGAGGGCATTCTGGTGGTCGGCGAGGACGGCGTGATTCAGTACGCCAACCCGGCGATCTCGCGTCTGCTCAACGCCACCACCGATGAGCTGCAGGGCCAGGAGTTTCTGCGCTTTCTGCAAAAACCCCATGTGCCGGCCTGGTTCGATTCGCAGATGTACGCCGGTTACCGCAGCGGCGAAACCTGGCGCCTGCACGATGCGATCCTGCGTACCAGCCGAGGCCAGCAGGTGCCGGTGGCGTTGTCCTGCGCGCGCCTGCCCGCCGAGCAGAAGGCCATGGTGGTGACGGTGCTGGACATGTCCGAAGTGCGTCACCTGCATCAGCAACTGGAGTTCCAGGCCGTTACCGACCCGTTGACCGGGCTGTTGAACCGTCGTGGTTTTCAACAGGCGGTGGACAGCATTCTGCTGCGCGGCGAACGCAGTGAGGCGTCGCTGGTGCTGCTCTACCTGGACCTCGACGGGTTCAAGCGGGTCAACGATTCGTTGGGCCATGATGCCGGTGACCGGGTGCTGCGCTGGGTGTCCGAGCAGATCAAGGCATGCCTGGGCTCGTGCGACCTTCTCGGGCGCATGGGTGGGGATGAGTTCACCGCGTTGCTGGAGCTGGAGTTCCCGGAACAGGCGGCAAAGATCTCAGAGAAGCTGATCGAACGAGTGTCTGTTTGTCATCAGGTTGATGGTTTGGATGTGATGCTTGGGGTCAGCATCGGCATTGCTACGTTTCCCGATTGTGGCTCGGACCTGAACGGCCTGCTGCGCGCGGCCGACATTGCCATGTACGAAGCCAAGCGCGCGGGACGTCAGCAATATCGCTATTACGACCAGGAAATGAACGGTCGCGCACGTTCGCGCCTGATGCTGGAAGACAGCGTTCGCACGGCAATCCACAACAAGGAATTCACCCTGGTATACCAGCCCCAGGTGTCCCTCGACGCCGGTCGTTTGCGCGGCGTCGAAGCGCTGTTGCGCTGGCAGCATCCCAGCGTCGGCGACGTACCGCCGGGGCTGTTTCTGCCGCTGCTGGAAGAAGCGCGGCTGATCAGCCAGTTGAGCGCCTGGATTTACCAGCAAGTCGCCGCGCAACGCCAGGCCTGGCAGACCTGTTTCGACGGTGAACTGGTGCTGAGCGTGAGCCTGAGCGCAAGTCAGTTCAATATGCCCAACCTGGCGACCCAGTTGCAGCAGGTGCTTGACCGACATGGGTTGCAGGGCCGTCAGATGGAGGTGGAAATCAGCGAAGACAGCCTGATGAGCAACCTCGAAGAATCCATCAAACAGCTCAAGCTGTTGCGCCGCATCGGTGTACGGATTGCCCTGGACGACTTCGGTTTGGGCAACTGCTCACTCGCCCACCTGCGCGATCTGGCGTTCGACACCCTCAAGCTGGACCCGCAATTGGTCGCCCGGCTGCCGGATTCGGCGCGGGATGCAGCGATGGCCCGCAGCATTATCGAGCTGTGCACGCATTTCGACGTGCTGGTGGTAGCCGAGGGCGTGGATACCCAGGCGCAGGCCGATTGGCTCAAGGCCAATGGCTGCCGGTTCATTCAGGGCGCATGGGCATCAAAGCCCTTGATGGCCGATGAGGTCGTTGACTGGGCACGCGCTCGGCAACGTTGAATTCGCTACACTGGCGCCCATCCCAAGCCTGTTGCAGACCTCAATGACCACCCTGAAATACCTCCAGGCCTACCCAGCGGCCCTCCAGGAACACGTTCGCCAATTGATCGCCAGGGACCAATTGAGCGCCTACCTCGAGCAACGCTACCCCGAGCGCCACGCCGTGCAGAGCGACAAGGCGCTGTATGCGTACGCCCTGGCCTTGAAGCAGGAGCACCTGCGCAATGCGCCGGCCATCGACAAGGTGCTGTTCGACAACCGCCTGGATCTCACGCACCGCGCCCTGGGCCTGCACACCACGATTTCCCGGGTGCAGGGAGGCAACCTCAAATCCAAGAAAGAGATTCGCATCGCCGCGCTGTTCAAGGAAGCGGCGCCCGAATTTCTGCGCATGATCGTGGTGCACGAGCTGGCGCACTTCAAGGAATCGGACCACAACAAAGCGTTCTACAAACTCTGCGAGTACATGATGCCGGGCTACCATCAGGTGGAATTCGACCTGCGGGTGTACCTCACCTGGCGCGATTTGCAGGGCAAGACTTAAGCACAAGGCGAACGACCATGGACGTGAGCAAGACCAAGAGCAGTTTCTACCGCCGCTTGTATGTGGCCTACCTGATCGACAGCGGGCAGGCCAGCAGCGTGCCGGCGTTGACCGAACTGACGGGCATGCCGCGCCGCACCGCCCAGGACACGATTGCGGCGTTGGCGGATCTGGATATTGTGTGTGAGTTCGAGCAGGAAGACGGCGCCCGCAACCATGCGGGGTGCTATCGGGTGCGCAGTTGGGGGGCGATAGACCGTCAGTGGATCGAGGCAAATCTGGCGTCGATCAAGCGGGTGTTGGGGTATCCCTGAAGCTGGCGGTGGTTGGGCTGACGCCATCGGGAGCAAGCCCCCTCCCACATGTTGACGTGTGAACACCTTTAAATGTGGGGGGCTTGCTCCCGATAGCGCCCTCAGGCACGCCGCATACCCCTATGTGGAATCCCATCCTCCAGATACTGCTCCCCCTCTGCCACAAACCCATACCGCCCGTAATACCCCTGCAGATGCGCCTGGGCCGATAGATAAATCGGCGTATCCGGCCAGATAGGCTCAATCTGCCTGAGTGTTTCCTCCATCATCTGGTGTCCCAACCCCGTACCGCGCGCCGAGGGCGCCACGACCACCCGGCCGATGACCACATCGCCGCCTTGCAGCGCTGGGTCAAGCAGGCGCAGGTAAGCCACCAGTTCATCGCCTTCCCAGGCCATCAGATGATGGGTGTCACCGTCCAGGTCCTGCCCGTCGATGTCCTGATAAACGCACTGCTGCTCAACGACGAACACCTCGCAACGCAGCCGCAGGATGGCGTACAGCTGCTCCTTGCCCAGGTCGGTGTGATGCTTGCAGAGCCAATCCACTGTCATGATAGATGTCCGATAAGTGCCTGGCGCCGATAGTAAGCGGGACGAGCGTTCGTGTCTAAATCAGCTATTTTTGTGAATGACCTCAATTTGCCATCATTGTCTGGGTGCGCCGCCGGTCAGTTTGTGTAATCTGAGCTACTGTTACAGCCTCAGGATTGCCCTGCGCCAGGGCCAAAGCCTGCCTGCCAAGGATTTTGAGCATGCCGCGATTCTCTCGTGCCGTTGCTTTATTTGGAGTGTTGTTGCTGGCCCAGCCCCTGTACGCGCAGCGCTTGCGCCTGACTGCAGATGCGTGGCCGCCGTTTACCGATGCCACGCTGGTCAATGGCGGCCTGGCCACCGATATCGTCACGACTGCTCTGGCCCGCGCCGGCTACGCCAGTGACTTCGAGCAGGTGCCCTGGGCCCGTGCTCTCAAGGGCGTGGGCGATGGGCGTTATGACGTGCTGATCAACGCCTGGTATGACGAGGCGCGCACGCAGTTGGGGCAGTTTTCCGCCGAGTACCTGCTCAATCGCGTGCGATTCATCAAGCGCCGCGAAGACCCGATCGAGTTCGAGAACCTGGCGCAACTGCACGAGGCACCCATCGCGGTAGTGCGCGGCTATGCGTATTCGACGGCGTTCGATGCCGACACGCAGTTGCAGAAAATTCCGGTGCACAACTTCGCCATGGCCGTGCGCATGTTGGCGGCCGAGCGGGTGCGGCTGACGGTGGAGGATGAATACGTGGCGCGCTTTTACCTGGCGCGTGAATCCGCGCGGGTGCGCAATGCAGTGGAGTTTCTGCCCAAGCCATTGAGTGAAAACAGCCTGCATATCCTGGTGAGCCTGAAGAACCCCGAGCATGCGCAGATTGTGGCCGGGTTTGATCGCGAGATTGCCAGGATGAAGGCGGATGGCAGTTATGCGCGGTTGATGAAACAGCACGGGATGTAATGTTCTTGAGGACCAATCGGGAGCAAGCCCTCTCCCACAGTTGAAAGGTATTCACACATCAAACTGTGGGAGGGGGCTTGCTCCCGATAGCGATTCAAGCCGCGCGGGTATCCTTGATCAAATGCGCCGCCAACGTGCGCAACGGCCCCAACTGCCGGCAAATCAACGCCAACTGCGTCTGCACCAGTCGCTGCCCTTCATCGATTTCATCCGGCATCTGCTCAAGCTGCGCCGCCAGGGCTTCCTCTGCATCGCTTTGAATCGCAATCGGTTGTTTGTTGGCCAGGCCGCTGGCGATTTCATCGATGCTCGCCGCGAGGCTGTCGCCCGCACCGTCGATCAACTGCTCGCGCATCTGCGGCGGCAGTTGCGTGTCGCGGTGTGCGCCCAACCCCGACAAATAGCTGAGCAAGGTGTGCGACAGCACCAGAAAGCGGAAGCCCACGTCGGCTTCCTTACGAAAGTGCCCCGGCTCCATCAGCATGTTGGCCAGCGTGGTGGACAGCGCCGCGTCGGCGTTGTGCGCGTTGCGTCGGGCCAGGCGGTAGGCCAGGTCGTCGCTCTTGCCGGCGGCGTATTGCTGCATGATCTGGCGCAGGTAGATGCTGTTGCAGGTCAGGGTGTTGGCCAGCACTTTGTTCAGGCGCCGCCCCTGCCAGTCCGGCAGGAACAGGAACACCGCCAGGCCCGCGATCAGGCTGCCCAGCAAGGTATCGAACAGCCTTGGCAGAAACAGCCCGTAGCCATCGCCCACCTGGTTGAAACAAAACAGCACCATCAGCGTAATGGCCGCCGTGGCCAGGGTGTAGCGGGTGGTACGGTTGATAAAGAACACCAGGCCGGCGGCGATGGCGAACATCGACTGCACCAGAGGGCTGGGGAACAGGTCGAACAGCGCCCAGGCCACTGTGAGGCCGATGGCCGTGCCGATGATCCGCTGGCCGAGCTTGCGCCGCGTCGCGCCGTAGTTGGGTTGGCAAACGAACAGCGTGGTGAGGATGATCCAGTAACCCTGGGACGCGTGAATGGCATGCAGGGTGGCGTAGCCGATAGTCAGCGCCAGGGACAGGCGCAACGCATGCCGAAACAGCAGCGATGTTGGCGTGAGCTGGGTGCGCAGGCGTGTCCACATTTCCCTGAGGTTGCGCGGCGCGCGGTCCAGCAGGTTGCTGTCGGTGGCGTCGGCCAGGGCGTCAGGGTTGCTGGCGTCGCCGAGCAGGCGGTCGAGGGTCGACAGGTTGGCCGCCAGGGCCCGCAGCGAACGCAGCAGGCCGCGCCAGGCCGGATTGCTCTGCAGGCGCAGGTGTTCCAGCGAGGCGTTCAGGTCGCCGAGGGCCTCGGCGAAACTGTCGTCATAGATGAACGGCTGGCGCAGTTGGATCGACTCGCCGAGCGCCTGGCAGGCCTTGCCCTGCTGACGCAACAGGCGCTGGCAGCGGAACAGCACGTCACTGTGGAAGAACGCCTCGGCCAGCGCGTTATACGGGTAGTGGGACGAACTGGCGCGTTCGTGGATGTCCTGGGCGAGAAAGTACAGCTTGAGATAACGACTGACCTTCGAGCCCGGTCGACCATTGCCCACGCGGTGCAGGATGATTTCCTTCGCGGCGTTCAACGCGGCAACCACCCGGCCATTCTGCTGCGCCAGTTCCAGGCGGCGAGCTTCCACATCCAACTGACGGATCGGTTCGAACAGCGACGACTTGAGTTTGAGATAGCGGCCCAACTCACGAAACAACCGCGCCAGGCTCTGCTGCACCGGCTGATTGGAAAACAGCGCCTGCCATAACACCGACAGCACGCCGTACCAGGCCGCGCCGGCCACCAGCAGCGCCGGCTCGTGCCAGAAGTCGGTGACCGCGCCGCCGCGCTGGTCCACGCCGATCATGGTGTACACCGACAGAATCAACGTGGCCGAAGCGATCGCGCCATAGCGTTCGCCCAGCGCGCCGAGCATGGTCAGGCAAAACGTCGCCAGGGCGAGCGAGAGGGCGAAAAACCAGGGGTAGGGGAACAGCAACTCCACCGACAGCGCGGCGATGCTGAAACACACCAGCGTCACCGCCAGGGCGTTGAGGCGGCCCTGCCAACTGTCGTCGGTCTCGGCCAGCGCGCTGGCGATGATCCCCAGGAACAACGGGATCAGCAGCGCCATTTCATTCTGATACCAGCACAGCGCCATGCTGCCGGTGAGGGCGATGAACACCCGAATGCTGTAGCTGAATTTATCCAGCGCCCACAGGCGCCGCAGGGAGTGCTTGAACGAGGTCGATGACATGAAGTCGGGCGTCTTCCGGAGCGATGTCGCTAAATTGAGCCAGTAATGACGCCACGGCAAGGGCGGTGATCACATCAGAGGGCAAAATATCTCTCAGGCACACCACAAACCAAATGTGGGAGGGAGCAAGCCCCCTCCCACATTTGATCGAGTACATCCTTCAGGCGTACTGCGCCGCCGCATAACCCGACGCCCAGGCCCACTGGAAGTTGAACCCGCCCAGATGCCCGGTCACGTCCAGCACTTCGCCAATAAAGTACAGGCCCGGGCTTTTCAGGGATTCCATGGTCTTGGACGAGACTTCTCGCGTATCCACCCCGCCCAGCGTCACCTCGGCGGTGCGATAGCCTTCGGTCCCCGCCGGCACCAATTGCCAGTTGCCCAACTTGTTGGCGATGTCGGCAATTTCGGCATGGGTGTACTGCTTCATCGGCTTGGACGCAAACCAGGTGTCCGCCAGCAGGTTGGCCATCTTCTTGGTGAAAATTTCGCCCAGCAGGGTTTTCAGCTCGCTGTTGGGGCGCTCGGCCTGTTGCGCTTGCAGCCAGGTGTGGGCGTCGTGGTCGGGCAGCAGGTTGATCTCCACCGTGTCGCCGGATTCCCAGTACGAGGAAATCTGTAAAATCGCCGGCCCACTCAGGCCACGGTGAGTGAACAGGATGTTCTCGCGAAAGCTCTGGCCGTTGCAGCTGACCAGGCAATCCACTGAGGTACCGGACAGCTCGCCGCACAGGTCCTTGAGCTGGTCGGTGATGGTGAACGGCACCAGCCCGGCGCGGGTTGGCAGCAGCTCGTGGCCAAATTGCTTGGCCACTTGGTAACCAAAACCGGTCGCGCCCAGTGTCGGGATCGACAAGCCGCCCGTGGCGATCACCAGGGATTCGCAGTGCAGCTCGCCCAGGGTGGTCTGCAACCGATAGCCGTTGTCGACCCTGGCGATGGTTTCGATCGAGGTGTCCAGGTGCAGGCTCACACCGGTCTGGATGCATTCGTCGAGCAGCATGCCGAGGATGTCGCTGGACTTGTTGTCGCAGAACAGCTGGCCGAGTTTCTTCTCGTGGTACGGCACACCGTGTTTGGCCACCAGCGCGATGAAATCCCACTGGGTGTAGCGCGCCAGGGCGGACTTGCAGAAGTGCGCGTTGTGCGAGAGAAAGTTGGCCGGCTCGGTGTACATATTGGTGAAGTTGCAGCGGCCACCGCCGGACATCAGGATCTTTTTGCCGGCCTTGTTCGCGTGGTCCAGCAACATGACCTGCCTCCCGCGCCCGGCGGCGGTCAGTGCGCACATCAAGCCTGCGGCGCCGGCGCCAATGATCACAACTTCGGTCGAGCGCACAGCCATGTCCTCACAAAAATATTGATCTGAAATGCAATCAACACTGTGGGAGGGGGCTTGCTCCCGATTGCAGTGTGTCAGTCAGAGCATCTGCAACTGAATACACCGCTATCGGGGGCAAGCCCCCTCCCACAGGGGGTCTCCACCTGGATGGGAGAGGGTCTTACAGGATACGCACGCGCAGCGAGCGGCCCTTGATCTTGCCGTCGTTCAAGCGCTGCAGCGCCTGTTTGGCGATGCCGCGTTCCACGGCCACGAAGGCCTGGAAATCAAAGATCGCGATCTTGCCGACCTGGGCACCCGGGATGCCCGCATCACCGGTCAACGCGCCAAGGATGTCGCCTGGACGCACTTTGTCCTTGCGCCCTGCGGCGATGCACAGGGTGCTCATCTGCGGCAGCAACGGACCTCCGCTTTGCGGCTTGAGGTTGTCCAGTTGGTCCCAGTTCAGCGGCGACTTCTGCAGTTGCTCGATGGCCTGGGCACGGTGCGCTTCGGACGGCGCCACCAGGCTGATGGCGATGCCGGTCTCACCGGCGCGGCCGGTACGGCCCACGCGGTGGATATGGATTTCCGAGTCGCGGGCCAGTTCGACGTTGATCACCATGTCCAGCGCGTCGATGTCCAGGCCGCGCGCGGCCACGTCGGTGGCGACCAGCACCGAGGTGCTGCGGTTGGCGAACATCGCCAGCACCTGGTCACGGTCGCGCTGTTCCAGGTCGCCGTGCAGGCCGACCGCGGAAATGCCCTTGGCGGTCAGGTGATCCACGGTTTCCTGCACTTGCTGCTTGGTAAAGCAGAACGCCACGCACGACGCCGGGCGGAAATGCGCCAGCACCCGGGTCACGGCGTCCATGCGTTCTTCCGGCGAGATCTCGTAGAAACGCTGCTCGATCTGGTCATCGGAGTGGAACGCTTCGGCTTTCACCTGTTGCGGCGCGCGCATGAACTTGGACGCCAGTTGCTTGATGCTCACCGGGTAGGTGGCCGAGAACAGCAGGGTCTGACGGCGTGGCGGGGTCTTGCTGATGATGTCTTCGATGGCGTCGTAGAAGCCCATGTCGAGCATGCGGTCGGCTTCGTCGAGGATCAGCGTGTTCAGGCCGTCGAGCACCAGCGAACCCTTGCGCAGGTGTTGCTGGATGCGCCCCGGGGTGCCGACGATGACGTGGGCGCCGTGCTCGAGGGAGGCGATCTGCGGGCCGAGGGACACGCCGCCGCACAGGGTCAGCACCTTGATGTTGTCTTCGGCGCGGGCCAGGCGACGAATTTCCTTGGCGACCTGGTCGGCCAGCTCACGGGTGGGGCACATCACCAGCGCCTGGCAACCGAAGTAGCGTGGGTTGATCGGGTTCAGCAGACCGATGCCGAAGGCGGCGGTCTTGCCGCTGCCGGTCTTGGCCTGGGCAATCAGGTCCAGTCCCTTGAGGATCACCGGCAAGCTTTGCGCCTGGATCTGCGTCATCTCGACGTAACCCAGCGAGTCGAGGTTAGCCAGCATGGCGGCGGACAGGGGCAAAGTATTAAAAGCGGTGGCGATGGTAGTCACGGGACTGGCTCTGCAAAACAAAATGTCGCGCAGTGTAGCAGCCCTGTGAAATTTTCCCCGCAAGTTCTAGACGAGACGCCCGTCAGTGCTCGAGATCGTGTTCGCGGTTGATCGCCCGTTTGCCGTCGCTTGGCGACAACTGCAGGAAGATCGCGGCCGCCAGCATCGCCATGATGCCCACCGTGAGGAAGGTCAGCTGGAATGCGCCAAGTACCGTGTTCACGCCATCGTTGCCGGCGTCGGCGGTGAACCCGCCGAGCAGCGCACCGGCGCAGGCCACGCCCAGGCTCAGGGACAATTGCGCGACCACCGACAGCAAACTGTTGCCGCTGCTGGCCTGGGCGTCATCGAGGTCGATCAGGGTGACGGTATTCATCGCGGTAAATTGAAACGAGTTGATCGCCCCCAGCACCGCCAGCATGGCCAGCAGCAGCGGGTAGGGCGTCTGCTCGCTGACCAGGCCCATGCTCGCCAGCATCAGGCCCAGCGCCAGGGTGTTGCCGGTGAGCACCGCGCGATAACCCAGGCGCTCGATCAGCGGCCGTGCGATGGACTTGGCGAACATCGCTGCCGCCGCCAGGGGCAGCATGCTCATGCCGGCCTGGGACGGTGAATAACCCAGCGCCACCTGCAACAGCAGCGGCACCAGAAAGGGCAGGGCGCCGCTGCCCAGGCGCGCGAACAGGTTGCCCAGGATGCCCACGGCAAAGGTGCGGGTCTTGAACAGCACCGGCGAAAACAGCGGATTTTCGATATGCCCGGCGCGCAGCCAGTACGCCGCCAGGCACGCCAGCCCGCCGAACAGCAGGAGCATCACGCGCAGGTGCGGCAGGTGCAGTTCGCCCAGGCCTTCCATGGCGATGGTGATCAGCACCATCGCCGCGCCAAACAGCACAAAGCCCATACCGTCAAATCGCGTGCGCTCGCTGCCGCGCAGGTCGGGGATGAATTTCCACACGGCGAAGCAGCCGATGATGCCCACCGGCAGGTTGATCAGAAAGATCCAGTGCCAAGTCATGTATTGCACCATCCAGCCGCCCATGGTCGGGCCGAGCAGTGGACCGAGCAGGCCGGGAATCGTGATGAACCCCATGATCCGCACCAGCTCGGAGCGCGGGTAGGCGCGCAGCACCACCAGCCGACCGACCGGCAGCATCAGCGCGCCGCCCAGGCCCTGCACGACCCGCGCGCCCACCAGCATGCTCAGGCTGCTGGACAGTGCGCACAGCAGCGAGCCGATGCTGAACAGCATGATTGCGCCGAAGAAGATTTTCTTGGTGCCGAAGCGGTCGGCGATCCAGCCCGACGCGGGGATCAGCAAGGCGACGGTGAGCATATAGGCGATCACCACCCCTTGCATGCGCAGCGGGTTTTCCGCGAGGTCCTGGGCCATGGCCGGCAGGGCCGTGTTGAGAATCGTCCCGTCCAGCGACTGCATGAAGAAGGCAATCGCCACCACCCAGGGCAGCCAGCGAGCGGTCTTGGCATCGAGAGGAGCGCGGGTCGGCATGGCAGTCCTTTGGTTAGCTGGCTATGTATCGCCGATTATGCGCCATCCGCCGCGTGTTTTCCCATTGGCGGTTCGTCTAATTCCGACAGCGTCGCGTGTTTGCCGACCAAAAAGTCCAACAGCGCCCGGTGCACTGCCGCTGCCGCCTCGCGCGATTCCAGATCGAGCAGGTGGCCGGTGTGTTCGGCCACGGCAAAGCTGCTGCGTCCCACGTATTGCTTGAACAAACGGGCGTCGGCGGCCGGCGTGTAGGCGTCCAGCGCGCCGTTGAGAAAATGCACCGGCGTGTCGATCTGGCGCAGCGCCGGCAGGTAGTTGCCATCGCCCAGTGCCAGCACCTGGTGGATGTGAAAACGCGCCTGGCGGTACTCGGTGGTCGCCATGTTCGACAGGTGGCGGTGGTTGTTGCGCTTGAGGCGCGGCGACAGGTACTGGCCGACCGTCTCGTTGAGCAGATGGCCGACGGCGGATTTGTCATCGGCCTCGATCAGCACGCGCACGCGTTCCACGTAGTCGAGCATCACGGGGTTGAGGTTGGGTGCCAGGGCCATCACCACCGAGCTTTCGATGGACGGCGGGTTATGGGCCAGGGTCAGCAGCGTGGAGATACCGCCCCAGGACGCCGACACCAGATGGTTGACCGCAAAGCGCTCCACCAGCGCACGCAGGATGTGCACCTCGTCGTCTTTGGTCACCAGGTCGAGGTCGGTGTTGTGTTCGCGCGAGTAACCGGAGAACGGCAGGTCGAACAGCAGCACGTTGAAATGTTCGGCCAGGCACTTGCTGGTGCGCGCAAAGGAGCGCGTGGTGGACAGCGCGCCATTGACCATCAGCACGGTTTTCTGTTGCGGGTCGTTGCCCAGTTGCTCTACGTGAATGTTGTAATGCTTGAACAGCTTCTCTATGACGAAACTTCCATGATTCATCGTCGCACTTCCTGTGAGGTGGCGGTCTGCCACTAACCGTTATAGCGAGCTTTTCAGCAGGCGACAACAGGCTGCACGGGGAGTCATGCAAGTTCGGAAGGAGATGTCAGAAGCAACGCAGGACACTGTGGGAGAGGGCTTGCTGCCGATGGCGGTGTGTCTGTCACCGCATGCATGACTGATACGCCGCCACCGGCAGCAAGCCCCGTCCCCCAAGGATTAGAGGGTCAGGGTGAGGCGTTTGACCAGCGCACCCGGGAGTAGATTGGAAGCGGTGTTGCGCTGGCCGTAGGTGCTCGGCGACAACAGCAATTCCCGCTCTGCCGTGAGCGCTTCCAGCTGCGAGCCGAGCAGGCTGTAGACGCTGTCATCAAAGCGCATGGTGCTGACCGGCGCCTTGATTTCGCCGTTCTCCACCCAGAACGTGGCGAAGCGCGTCATACCGGTGAGGCGCGCCGCCGGCAGGTCGGAGTAGTTCAGGTACCACAGGTTGCTGATGTACAGCCCGGTGCCCAGTTGCTTGAGGATATCGGCCTGGGCGAGCGTGCCCGCCGCCATCTGCAGGGCGCTGGGGGATTCATCACTGCTGGCGCCGTTGGCGGGCAGGCCATATTCGGCGGCGCTGCGCGAGTTCACCAACTGGTCGCAGGCAGCACCGGCCTTGATCAACGTGACATCACTGCGCGGGTAACCCTCGGTGGAAAACGCCTGGCTCAGCGAGCCACTGATCTGCTCGGTGACGGTCACCAATGGGCTCAACGGCTGTTCACCGGCATAGAGCTTTTGCAGCGAGCTGCCTTTGCTGGCGATGGCCTGGGCCGAAAAACCGCCCCAGGTGATGATGCTGATGATTTCTTCCAGTGCCGCCGGTGCCAGGTAGGCGCGGTATTGCCCGGGCGGCAGCGGGTGCAGCGGGCGATCGAGGAACGCCAACTGCGCGCGCGCCTGCTGCAGGCGCGCGGCGAATTCGGCGCTGTCCCACGTGTGCCCGGCGTAGCTGGCTTTTACCGCTTCGCCGTTGGCGTGGAACAGGCTGAAGTCGAAGTTGAAACTATTGGCCTGATGCCAGCCGAACGCGCCGTTCGAACTGGCAAAGCCACGGCTGATCGGGCCTGCGGCGTAGAAACCGACCAGGTCAACGTCGGCCGCGGCCTGGCTGATCTCCTCCAGCACGCGGGCCAGGTCCGGCAGCGGTCTCACGTGTTCATTGTGGCTTTGCCAAGGCTCCTGATTGAGCAGCAGGTAAGGATCCTGTGGCAGCAACGGCAAGGTCTCGCGCAACTGTTGCAGGCCATCGGCGAGGCGCTGGCGATCCAGTGCCGGCGAGCCGGCCAGAGTGATGCCGAGGTCGGCATGCCGGCCATCGCTGATCAGCTTGAGGTTCACGCTGGCCTGCTGCACATGCCCGGCCTGGCGTACCTCGGCGTGGTTGAATCGCACGAATTCGGACGACTCGGCCGCGTAGCCCAGGTGAAATTGTTCATTGTCGGTGACGGCTTGCTGGAGCCACTGCACCAATGCCTTGAAATCGTTCATCAGGCATCTCCCCCAAATACATCCACGTTGCTGAACACACAGGCCGGCGACGCATGGCCGACGCGGATCACCTGGTTGGGCTCGCCCTTGCCGCAGTTGGGCGTGCCCAATACCTGGAACGTGCTGGCGTCGCCCACCGCGCTGAGGTTGCGCCAGAACTGCGCGGAAATGGCCCGGTAGTTGGGGTTTTTCACCACGCCCTTGAGTTCGCCGTTTTCAATCAACTGGCCCCATTCGCAGCCGAACTGGAATTTGTTGCGCGCATCGTCGATGGACCAGGAGCGGTTGGTCGACATCAGAATGCCGTGCTCGATGGCGCCAATCATCTGCGCCAGGCTCTGGTCGCCGGCCTCGATGTTCAGGTTGGCCATGCGGTCGATGGGCGGGCGGTTCCAACCGCTGGCGCGGCTGTTGGCCACGCCTGGCAGGCCCGAGCGAAATTGCGACAAAGCGCCACCCAAAGGCTTGAGCAGCAGCCCTTCGCGGATCAGGAATTGTTTGCTGGCGCGGGTGCCGTCATCGTCATGGTGATAGCTGGCCAGCTGCTCGGGGATGTCCGGGTCGAAGGTCACGTTGAGCAGCGGCGAGCCGTATTGCAGGTGACCGAAGTCGCTGGCCTTGACGAAACTGGTGCCGGCGTAATTGCGCTCATCCCCCAGGATACGGTCGAGTTCCAGCGGGTGACCGATGGATTCGTGGATCTGCAGGATCATCTGGTCGGGCATCAACAGCAGGTCGCGCGGGCCCTGGGGGGTGTTCGGCGCGAGCAGCAGTTGCAGCGCCTGATCGGCGACGCGTGGCGCAGCGCCGATCAGGCCGAAGCGGCTGATCACATCGAAGCCGCCCTGCTGGCCGAAGTTGCTGCCGCCCAGGGTACGGGTCTGGCTGTCGTGGCCATCAAAGGCGGTGACGTTGACGCCGGGGAACACAAAGCGCTGGGCCTGGCGCAGCTCGGCGCCGGCACTGTTGAGGTAGATCTGCTCGACGTGGGTGAGGCCCAGGCTCACATCCCAGCTCACCAGGCGCTCGTCCCTGGGCACGGCGGCGGATTCATCGCCCAGCAATTGGTAGCAGTCGCTGAGGGACGGGAAGGCCTGCTCGAGATTGGGCGACAGGTAATCGGCCACGTCGCTGGACACCGGCTGCTGGTGCAGGTCGAGCAGGGCATGGGGCTTGATCTGGCGGGCTTGCTGTTCGGCGCGCTGGAGGGCGGCTTGCAGGCCGGCGAGGGAGATGTCGTTGGTCGCGGCGTAGGCCTGCACGCCGTTGAGACGCACGGTGAGCATGGCGCCTTCGTCGTGGCTGAGGTGCGGCGGTTCGGCGACGTTCTTGCGGACCGAGAGGTACTGGCCGGATTCGCGTACATAGCGCAGCGAGAAGAAGTCGGCGGTGGTGCGCAGGGCGTTGAAGTGCTGTTTGAGTGTGGCGTGGTGGTCGAACATGGGGCCTTCCTTGTGGGCGGCTCAGCGCGGGCAGGCGAACAGAGTAGGCCTGGGCTGGGGAGCTGATCAAGGAAAGGCAGTGCTTTGTGGCAGGTGCACCGTTGTGGCAAGCCCTGATGCCGTTCAGTTAAGGAAAATGTGTGGGCTTATTGTGGCGAGCGGGCTTGCCCCGCGTTGGGGTGCGAAGCGCCCCCCATCGAGCAAAACGCGGTGTACCTGATACGGCTCAGCGTCTGGTTTTGGGGCTGCTGCGCAGCCCAACGCAGGACAAGCCTGCTCGCCACAAGGGGTATCAGTTACTGCGCAATCTCACGCAGCGGTTTGCCGCGCACCGGCGCATCGCCCGCCACGTAGTAGTCGGCAGTGCTGCGTGGCAACGGCTGGCGGTTGCGGATCCTGTCGGCGATTTTCTCGGCGATCATGATCGTTGGCGCGTTCAGGTTGCCGGTGGTGATGATCGGCATGATCGACGCATCCACCACACGCAGGCCCTGCATGCCATGCACGCGGCCTTCGCCATCGACCACGGCCATCTCGTCGGTGCCCATCTTGCACGAGCATGAAGGGTGGTAGGCCGTTTCGGCGTGCTCGCGGATGAACGTGTCGAGCTGTTCATCGGTTTGCACCTCGATGCCCGGGCTGATTTCGCGGCCACGGTAAGGGTCCAGCGCCGGCTGCTGCATGATTTCGCGGGTCAGGCGGATGCCGTCGCGGAATTCTTCCCAGTCCTGCTCCGAGGCCATGTAGTTGAAGAGGATGCTCGGGTAGTCCCGTGGATTCTTCGACTTCACCTGCACACGGCCACGGCTTGGCGAACGCATGGAGCCCATGTGCGCCTGAAAACCGTGCTCCTGCACACCCTTGCTGCCGTTGTAATTGATCGCCACCGGCAGGAAGTGGTACTGGATGTTCGGCCATTCGAATTCCGGACGCGAACGGATGAAGCCGCCGGCTTCGAACTGGTTGCTGGCGCCGATGCCGGTGCCGTTGAACAGCCACTCGGCACCGATGGCCGGCTGGTTGTACCAGAGCAGCGACGGGTACAGCGACACCGGTTGGGTGCACGCGTATTGCAGGTACAGCTCAAGGTGGTCCTGCAGGTTTTCGCCGACACCGGGCAGGTCGTGGACCACCGGGATGTCGAGGCTCTCCAGCAGTTTGGCCGGGCCGACGCCGGAGCGTTGCAGCAGTTGCGGCGAAGCGATTGCGCCGCTGCAGACCAATACTTCTTTACGGGCACGGGCTTCAACGCGTTCTTCGGCGGCACCGATCAGGTAACGCACGCCCACTGCACGTTTGCCTTCGAACAGCACCTTGTCGGTGAGGGCGTGGGTGACGATGGTCAGGGTCGAACGCTTCTTGGCGGTGTCCAGGTAACCGCGCGCAGTGCTGGCGCGACGGCCGTTGGGCGTGACGGTGCGGTCCATCGGGCCGAAGCCTTCCTGCTGGTAGCCGTTCAGGTCTTCGGTACGCGGGTAACCGGCCTGCACGCCGGCTTCGACCATGGCGCTGAACAGCGGGTTATTCCCGGCCTTGGGCGTGGTCACACTGACCGGGCCGTCGCCGCCGTGCCAGTCATTCGGGCCGATGTCGCGGGTTTCGGCCTTGCGGAAGTACGGCAGGCAGTCGAGGTAAGTCCAGTCTTCCAGGCCCGGCAATTTGGCCCAGTTGTCATAGTCCATTGCGTTGCCACGGATGTAGCACATGCCGTTGATCAGCGAGGAACCGCCCAGACCCTTGCCGCGACCGCATTCCATCCGGCGCCCGTTCATGTGTGGCTCGGGATCGGTCTCGTAGGCCCAGTTGTAGCGGCGGCCTTGCAGTGGGAACGCCAGGGCGGCGGGCATCTGGGTGCGGAAATCCAGACGATAGTCGGGGCCGCCGGCTTCCAGCAGCAGAACGGTGACGCCTTCGTCTTCGGTCAGACGGGTCGCCAGGGTGTTACCGGCCGAGCCGGCACCCACAATGATGTAGTCGTATTCTTGGGACATTGGATGCACCCTCGTAAAATTGGGTTCGGCTGCTTTTGTGGCGAGGGGGCTTGCCCCCCGTTCGACTGCGCAGCAGTCGCAAAATCAGCGCTGGAGTTCTATCTGAAAAGACTGTGCCGGGCTGGAATGGGGCTGCTTCGCAGCCCAGCGCGGGGCAAGCCCGCTCGCCACAGGGGGGGCATTGCCCCCGGTTTTAGAACACCGAGGCGTAGTCGCCCAGCTCAACCTGTACCGATTTGATGCGGGTGAAGTTGTTCAGCGAGCTGATCCCGTTCTCGCGGCCCACACCCGATTGCTTGTAGCCGCCCACCGGCATCTTCGCGTCGGACTCGCCCCAGGCGTTGATCCAGCAGATGCCCGCTTCGAGTTGATGAATCACGCGGTGGGCGCGGTTCAGGTCCTTGGTCACAAGTCCAGCAGCCAGGCCGAAGTCGGTGTCGTTGGCGCGGCGGATCACTTCTTCTTCAGTCTCGTAGGTGAGCAGGCTCATTACCGGGCCGAAGATTTCTTCACGCACGATCACCATGTCGTCGGTGCAATCGCTGAACACAGTCGGGGCGACGTAGGCGCCTTTGGCCAGGTCGCCTTCGGTCATGCGCTCACCGCCGCACAGCAGGCGTGCGCCTTGCTCTTTGCCCTTGGCGATGTAGCCGAGCACGCTTTCCATGTGGGCGAAGCTGACCAGCGGGCCGAAGTTGGTGTTTTCGTCCTGCGGGTCGCCGACGCGAATGCGCGCCACACGCTCAAGGATCTTGGCTTCGAACGCCGATTGCAGCTGCTTGGGCACGAACACGCGGGTGCCGTTGGTGCACACCTGGCCGGAGCTGTAGAAGTTGGCCATCATTGCGATGTCGGCGGCGCGGTCCAGGTCGGCGTCTTCGAACACGATCAGCGGCGACTTGCCGCCCAGTTCCATGGTCACTTCCTTGAGCGATGAGCTGGAAGCGCTGGCCATCACCTTCTTGCCGGTGTCGGTGCCGCCGGTGAACGAGACTTTCTCGATGCGCGGGTGCTCGGTGAGCCAGGTGCCGACTTCGCGGCCGCTGCCGGTGAGTACGTTGAACACGCCTGCCGGTACGCCGGCTTCGGTGTAGATCTCGGCCAGTTTCAGGGTGGTCAGCGAGGTGACTTCGCTGGGCTTGAAGATCATCGCGTTGCCGGCGGCCAGGGCCGGTGCGGATTTCCACAGGGCGATCTGGATCGGGTAGTTCCACGCGCCGATACCGGCCACCACGCCCAGCGGTTCGCGGCGGGTGTAGACGAACGAGGTGTCGCGCAGCGGAATCTGCTCGCCTTCGATGGCCGGCACCAGGCCTGCGTAGTACTCCAGCACGTCGGCGCCGGTGACGACGTCGACGAATTGGGTTTCGGAAAAGGCTTTACCGGTGTCCAGGGTTTCCAGGGCGGCCAGCTCGTCGTTGCGCTCGCGCAGGATATCGACGGCGCGACGCAGGATGCGCGAACGCTCCATGGCGGTCATCGCGGCCCAGATTTTCTGGCCTTTTTCGGCGCTGACCACGGCACGCTCGACGTCATCGAAGGTGGCGCGTTGCACGTGGGCGAGAACTTCACCGTTAGCCGGGTTGATGGCTTCAAAGGTGGCATCGCTGCCAGCGTCGCTGTAGCCGCCGTCAATGTAGAGTTTTTGCGTTTCGAAACGGGCCATAAAGTCCTCGCATGTGCATTAATGGGTTGGCGCGTTTGGCAGTTGAGCGCGTGTTGGTGCGCTAGCTCGCCTGCTTGGCCAATTGGAAGTCCATGTATTCGTCAGCGATCCGCTGCGCCTGCGCCGTGTCGAAAGCGTCTCCCGAGAGGGCGCCGCGCAACCACAAACCGTCGATCAGGGCCGCCAGGCCGCGGGCTGCGCTGCGTGCTTCGGGCAGCGGCAGCACACGGCGGAACTGGCAGCACAGGTTGGAATACAGGCGGTGATCGTTGATCCGCTGCAACCTGTGCAATGACGGGTGGTGCATGCTGGCGGCCCAGAAGGCCAGCCAGGTTTTCATTGCCGGGCCACTGACCTGGCTGGCGTCGAAGTTGCCGCCGATGATCACCTGCAGGTGTGCACGGGGGCTGTCGTCTTCCAACGCCTGTCGGCGCTCCTGGACGCGCTCGATCAGCACGTTCATCAGGTAACGCATGGTTGCCGCGATCAGGCCGTTCTTGTCCTGAAAGTAGTGGCTGATGATGCCGTTCGACACCCCGGCCAGACGCGCGATCAGCGCAATGCTGGCGTCTGCCATGCCGACCTGGTCGATGGCCGTCAATGTGGCCTCGATCAACTGCTGGCGGCGTATGGGTTGCATACCGACCTTGGGCATGTTTCACCTCTTCCTTAGGCCGCTGATGGGCCAAATGCGGCCATCGGCTTGAGGGGCAGTCTATTTTGTTTTGATTGAACGTTCAATCAATAAAAAATCACAGACTGGAATCGGCGCAAAAAAATGTGGGAGGGGGCTTGCTCCCGATGGCAGGCTGCCAGCCACACCCTCTGTGGCTGATACACCGCTATCGGGAGCAAGCCCCCTCCCACAGGTTGTTGTGCAGTGTCTGTCAGCCCAGGTTTTTGCCCAGCAGGGCGTGGTACAGCTCACTGTCTCCGAGGATGCCTACCACCTTGTGGTTGTCATGCAACACCAGCTTGTTGCCGGTCTGGTAGCGAATCTGCAACGCATCGCGCATGCCGATATTGGAATCCACCAGCGTCGGTACCCGCTCCAGGCTTTCCACGGCCTGGCCCGGCGCCCAGTTCTGCAGATTCATGACCACGCCGTTCTGCCGCGCGCCCTGGATGGTATTGCCTTCGGCCAGGTCCAGCCACGAGTCGCCGCCCGGGTCCAGGCACACAGAGCCGTTGACGCGCGTGCAGTTGTCCAGCGTGCGCATCAGGCTGCGGCCGCACAGCACGTTCAGCGGGTTGGTGTGCGCGACGAAGGTGCGCACGTAGTCATCGGCCGGGTTCAGCACGATCTCTTCGGGCACGCTGTACTGGATGATCTTGCCGTCCTTCATGATCGCGATGCGGCTGCCCAGTTTGAGCGCCTCATCCAGGTCGTGGCTGACGAACACGATGGTCTTGTTCAGCTTGCGCTGCAGTTCCAGCAGTTCATCCTGCAGGCCCTGGCGGATCAGCGGGTCGAGGGCGGAGAAAGGTTCGTCCATCAGCAGGATGTCGGCGTCCATCGCCAGCGCACGGGCCAGGCCCACACGTTGCTGCATGCCGCCCGACAGCTCGTCCGGCTTCTTGTTGCGCCATTGCGTCAGGCCCACCAGCTCGAGTTTTTCATCCACCAGCTTGCGGCGCTCTTTCTCCGGGCGACCCTGCATTTCCAGACCAAAGCTGATGTTTTCGCGCACCGTCAGCCAGGGCATCAGGGCGAACTTCTGGAACACCATGGCAATGCGCTGGGTGCGCATCATCTTAAGCTCCGCGGGTGTGCACGAGGCGATATCGATCTGGCGGCCTTCATGCTCGACGAACAACTGGCCACGGCTCACGGTGTTGAGGCCGTTGATGCAGCGCAGCAGGCTCGACTTGCCGGAGCCCGACAGGCCCATCAGCACGCAGATTTCGCCTTTCTGGATATCCAGGCTGGCGTTTTCCACGCCGACGATCTGCCCGGTTTTTTTCAGAATCTCGTTACGGCTCATGCCCTGGTCCAGCAGCTTGAGCGCTTCGCGTGGGTCCTTGGAGAAGATCACGTCGACCTTGTCGAATCGGATAATGCTCATGCATCACCCCCTGCTTTGGCTTCGGGTTGTTTGCAGATGCGGTCGAGCATGATGGCCAGCAACACGATCGCCAGGCCCGCTTCAAAGCCCAGGGCGATATCGGCGGTGTTCAGTGCGTTGACCACCGGTTTGCCGAGGCCGTCGGCGCCCACCAGCGCGGCGATCACCACCATCGACAACGACAGCATGATGCATTGGGTAATACCGGCGGCAATGCTCGGCATGGCGTGGGGCAGTTCAATGCGCGAGAGCAACTGACGGCGCGAGCAGCCGAAGGCCTTGCCGGCGTCCATCAACTCTTGCGGTACATCGCGGATGCCCAGGTAGGTCAGCCGGATGGGCGCGGCAATCGCGAACACCACCGTGGAGATCAGGCCAGGCACCACACCCAGCCCGAAAAGGGTCAGGGTAGGGATGAGGTAGACGAAGGTCGGTACGGTCTGCATCAGATCGAGTACCGGCCGCATCATGGTGTAGAACATCGGCTTGTGCGCGGCAACAATGCCCAGCGGCACGCCGATGACCACGCAGACCAGGGTGGCGAACAGCACCTGCGCGAGGGTTTCCATGGTTTCCTGCCAGTACCCCAGGTTGAGGATCAGCAGGAAGGAGACGATGACGAAGACAGTCAGTCCCCATTTGCGTTGAATGAAGTGAGCCAGCAGCGCAATCAGACCGATCAATGCCAGTGGATTGAACCAGGTCAGCGCGAACGTCACGCCGTGGATCATCGTTTCCAGTGTCGATGCGATTGCGTCGAAGTAGTTGGCACCGTGTTCGGTCAACCATTCGACGAAGGCAGCGATGTACTGGCCTAGTGGGATTTTCTGTTCAGTCAGCATGGTAGTGAATGTCCACATGCGAAGGGGAAAACATCCCGGGCCAGCGCACCGGCCCGGGGTCAGCGGGGGTTATTTGGCGAGGTAAGCTTTAACGGCGTCGAGCCCGGGTTTGCCGTCGACGGTGGTGACACCGGCGAGCCAGGTATCGAGGACTTGCGGGTTGGCTTTCAGCCAGGCCTTGGCGGCGGCGTCGGGCTTCTGTTTGTCGTCCAGGACCTTGCCCATCAGGGTGCTTTCCATGTCGAGGCTGAACACCAGGTTTTTCAGCAACTGGCCCACGTTGCTGCATTCCTGGGTGTAGCCCTTGCGGGTGTTGGTGTAGATGGTGGCCTGGCCGTAGTTGGGGCCGAATGAATCATCCCCCCCGGTCAGGTATTTCATTTTGAAGCGGGTGTTCATCGGGTGCGGTTCCCAGCCAAGGAACACGATGGCCTTGTCGCGCCGGGCAGCGCGCTCCACCTGCGAAAGCATCCCGGCTTCGCTGGACTCGACGACTTTGAAACCGGCGGTCTTGAGGCCGAAGGCGTCTTTGTCGATCAAGGTCTGGATGGTGCGGTTGCCGTCGTTGCCAGGCTCGATGCCGTAGATCTTGCCGTCCAGCTCGTCCTTGAATTTGGCGATATCGGCGAAGTCTTTCAGGCCCTTGTTGTACAGCGCTTCCGGCACGGCCAGGGTGTACTTGGCGTTCTCCAGGTTGGCGCGTACGGTTTCCACGGTGCCGGCATCACGGTACTGCTTGATGTCGTTTTCCATGGTCGGCATCCAGTTGCCGAGGAAGATGTCCATGTTCTTGCCGTCGGCCAGCGACTTGTAGGTCACAGGTACCGAAATCATCGTGGTGCGCGGCTTGTAGCCCAGGCCCTTGAGGATTTCGCTGGTGGTCGCGGTGGTGACGGTAATGTCGGTCCAGCCGACATCGGAGAAGTTGACGGTCTTGCACTGTTCCGGTTCTGCAGCGTGAGTCATGACGGGCAGACTCAGCATGGCGGCCAACAACAACGAGGGTGAAGCTTTCATAGGGCTAGACTCCTGTGTTTTTTCTGGCGGCAATCGCCGCGCTTTATAGGTGTTGCGGTTGGAGCGTGCGATGCAGCTCTGGCACGGTGCCTTGCAAACGAGTCGGGACTGATCATGTACCAGTGAAAATCTGACGCCTACAGGGGGCGTCGTATCCAGTACAGGGAGGGTCGTATCCAGTATTGGTGACGTCGCTTACAGATTTTTCCCAAGGCAAAACCGCAGTTTTCAGCCTTGCGCACCGCAAAAAACGGCCAAAACAGGCGATTGCACGCAGGCGACGCTGGTGAGCATGGTTGCGTCGGTGTGAGACGCCGTGACGGCGGACAAAAGCCTGATGATGCCGCCATCTGGGCGATCTGAGCGTAGCAGCTCCCGGGTGTCCGATTTGTGTCCACCGAGGAGTTTCACGTTAATGGCTATCAGCGTTTTCGACCTGTTCAAGATCGGCATCGGGCCTTCGAGTTCTCACACCGTCGGCCCCATGCGCGCCGCGGCGTTGTTCGTTCAGACACTGCGTGAACGTGACCTGTTGGAACAGGTTTGCCGCGTCGAAGTTCAGCTGTACGGGTCATTGTCGGCCACCGGCATCGGTCACGGCAGCGACACCGCCACCATCATGGGCCTGATGGGCGAGTGGCCGGACGCGATTGATCCGTCGCAGATCGGCATCCGCATCAGCACCCTGCGCGAAACCGACACGCTGCTGCTCGACGGGCGTTTGCCGGTGCCCTTCGTGTGGGCGCGGGACATGCGCCTGCTCGACGAAAACCTGCCGTTTCACCCCAATGCTATGACCCTGGTGGTGTTTGACCAGCACGGCGAATTGCACCGCGACACCTACTACTCGGTGGGTGGCGGCTTTGTGGTGGACGAGGCCCAGGCGCAAAGCGGGGTGGCCGACATGGACCGCACCGAGCTGCCCTATGATTTTTCCAGCGCGGCCGAGTTGTTGCAGTTATGCAAGACCCACAACCTGCGCGTCGCCGAACTGATGCTGGCCAACGAAAAGGTGTGGCGCTCCGAAGAGGAAATCCGCAGCGGCCTGATGAAGCTCTGGCGCGCCATGCAGGATTGCGTGGAGCAGGGCCTCAAGCATGAAGGCATCCTCCCCGGCGGGCTGAATGTGCGGCGCCGTGCGGCCAGGTTGCACCGCAGCCTGCAAGAGCTGGGCAAACCGAATGTGATCGGCTCGACCCTGAGCGCCATGGAGTGGGTCAACCTGTTCGCCCTGGCGGTCAACGAAGAGAACGCCGCCGGCGGGCGCATGGTCACCGCCCCCACCAACGGCGCGGCAGGGATCATTCCGGCAGTGCTGCACTACTTCATGAAATTCAGCGAAGACGTCACCGAAGCCAACGTGGTCGACTACATGCTCGGCGCTGCGGCGGTGGGGATTCTGTGCAAGAAGAACGCGTCGATCTCCGGCGCCGAAGTCGGCTGCCAGGGCGAGGTGGGTTCTGCGTGCGCCATGGCCGCCGCCGGGCTGGCGGAGATTCTTGGCGCGACCCCGGAGCAACTGTGCAACGCCGCCGAAATCGGCCTGGAGCATAACCTTGGTCTGACCTGCGATCCGGTGGGTGGCCTGGTGCAAGTGCCGTGCATCGAGCGCAATGCGATTGCCGCAGTGAAAGCGATCAACGCCGCGCAAATGGCCCTGCGTGGCGATGGGCAGCACTTTATCTCCCTGGACCGGGTGATCCGCACCATGCGTGATACCGGCGCGGACATGCATGACAAGTACAAGGAAACGTCGCGCGGTGGCTTGGCGGTCAGCGCGGTTGAGTGCTGAGACCGAGTTGCCTGCATCGGGAGCAAGCCCCTCCCACATTTTGAATTGTGAATACCTTCAAATGTGTGAGGGGGCTTGTTCCCGATAGCGGTGGTTCAAACAAAGCTGCTCATAAAGTGAACACCCGGCCCCAAAAGCGCCACCTTTTAGCGCGTCGCAAATAGATAAGTAGCTAGCGAACGACTTCCCCCTTAACGACCCGTCACCTGCGCATGGGGTGACAGACTACTCCTACGCCCGCAAAGCGCCTTCCCACAAGTGCTACCGATCTGCTCACCCCTTTTGAACGAGCGCCTTTTTCAGCCCTATCCCGGACTCCCTGCGTGGGCTTGTATAGACGCGTCAACAGGTCGTTTTCAGGATTTATTGAATAGGCATTCAAATTCAGGCACGGCATTTGCTCTAGCAATTCAAAGCCTCTCTTCTTTATGGATGAAGAGCGCAATAACAAGAGCCTCGCCTGAGGCCATCAACTGCTTTGTGTGAGGAGATACCGCGATGACGTCGTTCAACTCAGGGGCCCAACCCCAGAACCGTGCGCCTCAATCCATCGGCTTTTTGCTGCTGGACAATTTCACGCTGATTTCCCTGGCGTCGGCGGTGGAACCGCTGCGCATGGCCAATCAGCTGTCCGGTCGCGAACTGTATCGCTGGACCACCCTGAGTGCCGACGGCAGCCAGGTGTGGGCCAGCGACGGTCTGCAAATCACGCCCGATGCCTCCATGCACAAAGCCCCGGCCCTGGACACCGTCATTGTGTGCGGCGGCGTGGGCATCCAGCGCACCGTGACCCGTGAGCACGTGTCGTGGCTGCAGAGCCAGGCGCGCCAGTCGCGCCGCCTGGGTGCGGTGTGCACCGGCAGTTGGGCGCTGGCCTGTGCCGGTTTGCTCGACGGGTTCGATTGCAGCGTGCACTGGGAGTGCCTGGCGTCGATGCAGGAAGCCTTCCCGCGCGTGGCCATGAGCACGCGCCTGTTCACCCTCGACCGCAACCGCTTCACCAGCTCCGGCGGCACCGCGCCGCTGGACATGATGCTGCACCTGATCAGCCGCGACCACGGCCGTGAATTGTCGGCGGCCATCTCCGAAATGTTCGTCTACGAACGCATCCGCAACGAACAGGATCACCAGCGCGTGCCACTCAAGCACATGCTCGGCACCAACCAGCCGAAGCTGCAGGAAATCGTCGCGTTGATGGAAGCCAACCTCGAAGAGCCGATCGACCTGGATGAACTGGCGGTGTACGTCGCCGTGTCGCGACGCCAACTGGAGCGGCTGTTCCAGAAATACCTGCACTGCTCGCCGTCGCGCTATTACCTCAAACTGCGCCTGATCCGTGCGCGGCAGTTGCTCAAGCAAACGCCGATGTCGATCATCGAAGTGGCATCGGTGTGCGGGTTTGTGTCCACGCCGCATTTCTCCAAGTGCTACCGCGAATACTTCGGCATTCCGCCACGCGATGAGCGCGTCGGCTCCAACACCACCCAGCAGGTGGCGATGCTGCCGATTCCGCAGGCGCTGTTGTCGCCGTTGTCGGGGCCGATGTCGGCGTTGAGCCAGGCGCGCAATGAGTCGACGTTTGCCAGTGTAAGGCTGTAGACCGCGTCGCCTGTATCGGGAGCAAGCCCCCTCCCACATTTGAAGGTATTCACAATTCAAAATGTGGGAGGGGGCTTGCTCCCGATAGCGCTCTGTCAGGCGCCGGCGTTCTGTTTGAACTGCATCAAGGCCGGCAACAGCTGCTTGTCAATCGCTTGCCTCACCGCTGGCAGGATCGTCGCACTGCCGCCATACATCCGCTCAACCATCCTCTGGAGCGCCTTCGCCCGCTCGTCACTCAAACCGCGCACCGCACACTCGCAGGCCTGCTCGGCGCTGGCGCCGCTGGACACGTCGAAACCCAGCGAGCGCAGTTGGCTCAGCAGGTCATCCTGGTCAATCAAATCCGCGTGCATCATGACGTTTACCCTGGTTAACGGAGCTGGATTGACTCGGATTCTGGTAGCCCCCCGACCGCTCGGCAAGGGCAGAATGCCCGAATGCCTCGAATGGCTATGAGGGTGTCGTTTTGGGGGCAGGTGGCGAGCGCATGAACCGGCACACTGCACCCAGGCAAGCAGCTTGACGGTTTGGTCACCCTCGGGATGCATGGCTCACACAAGGCACCTCTGCCCCGATTCAGTCACGGCTGGATCGGGGCTTTTTTTGTCGGCAAACCGATCACCCGGCCCAGCAGGGCGGGCCTGGGGAGATCCTTCTGCCCGGCGCTGAGGGCCATGAGTCTTGCCAATGTGACCTCGCTGAACGGCGTCGCGCGCGGGCCGGCCAGGTCGACGTGCAACAGCATCTGCTCGTTGCCTGCCAACTCCTTCTCGTCGCCCACCCAATGCAGGCTGTGATAGAGGTGCAGGCGCTTGGCATCAAAGGCGATCAGTTGGGTGTGCACCTGCACCTCGGCGCCGAGTTTGACTTCGTGCAGGTAGTTCAGGTGCAGCTCCAGGGTGAACAACGAGTGACCGCTGGCTTCGCGGTTGTCGCTGTCCAGGCCCAGGGTGTCCATCAGCGCGTCGGTGGCGTAGCTGAAAATCAGCAGGTAGAACGCATCGCGCAGATGACCGTTGTAGTCCACCCAGTCCTGTTGGATGTTGGTGGTATAGGTTTTCAGTACGGGCATGGGGTTTGTACTCGGTCAAAAATGTGGGAGCGGGCTTGCTCGCGAATGCGGTACATCAGTAGCAAATTAGTTGCCTGACACACCGCCTTCGCGAGCAAGCCCGCTCCCACATTGGGTTATTCGGCGAAGGTCATGCCGTGTTTTGCCTTGGTGCTCTTCACCGCTTCAAGCACTGCCAGCAGGCAATCATCACGATAGCGCTCCAGCGCCGAAATGCTGTGTTTGCCCAACTGATCGCGGGTGCCATCGACCACATCGTCGATCAGCTTGTCAGTCAATTCCGGTGCGGGCAGGTAAGTCCACGGCAACTGCAACGCCGGGCCGAACTGTGCCATGAAGTGCCGCATACCGGCATCGCCGCCCGCCAGGGTGTAGGTGAGAAACGTGCCCATGAACGACCAGCGCAACCCCGCGCCAAAGCGAATCGCATCGTCGATCTCACCGGTGGTAGCCACGCCGTCATTCACCAGGTGCAACGCCTCCCGCCACAGCGCTTCGAGCAGTCGGTCGGCGATAAACCCGGGGACTTCCTTGCGCACATGCAGCGGGCGCATGCCGAGGGATTCGTACACTTTGATCGCTGCCTGGATGGCCTCGGGCGCGGTGTGCCGGCCGCCCACCACTTCCACCAGCGGCAGCAGATACACCGGGTTGAACGGGTGCCCGACCACGCAACGCTCCGGGTGGGTCGAGCCCTCGTAGAACTCACTCGGCAACAGGCCCGAAGTGCTGGAGCCGATCAAGGCGTTCGGCCTGGCTGCGGCGCTGATTTTGCTGTGCAATTCCAGCTTCAACTCCAGGCGTTCCGGGGCGCTTTCCTGGATGAAGTCGGCGTCTTTCACGCACTCTTCAATGGTTGGCACAAAGCGCAGGCGGCCCTGGGATGCACCGGGTGCCAGGCCTTGTTTTTCCAGGGCACCCCAGGCGTTGGCGACACGTTTGCGCAGGGCCGCTTCGGCACCGGGGGCCGGGTCCCAGGCCACCACATCGAGGCCGTGGGCCAGGGCGCGGGACACCCAGCCGCTGCCGATAACACCGCTGCCGAGGGCGGCGAAGGTTTTGATTTCAGTGATAAAACTCATGGCACATTCCTAAAGAGTTCGCTAATCCCTTGTGGGAGGGGGCTTGCTCCCGATGGCGATGGGTCAGTTGATGGATTTATTGGCTGACACACTGCTATCGGGAGCAAGCCCCCTCCCACATTCTTTAACCGCGTTTGGTCAGACCCATCTTGATTCGGCCCTCGGCGGGGCTGAGGACCCGCGCACCCAGGCGGCTGAGGATCTCGCTGGCGCGCTCCACCAACTGGCCATTGGTAGCAAGCACACCCTTGTCCAGCCACAGGTTGTCTTCCAGGCCCACCCGCACGTTGCCGCCCAGCAGCACCGCCTGCGCCGCCATCGGCATCTGCATGCGGCCGATGCCGAAGCCGGCCCACACCGCGTCGGTCGGCAGGTTGTCGACCATGGCTTTCATGGTGGTGGTATCGGCCGGCGCGCCCCAGGGGATGCCCAGGCACAGCTGAAACAGCGGGTTATCCAGCAGGCCTTCCTTGATCATCTGCCTGGCGAACCAGAGGTGGCCGGTGTCGAAAATTTCCAGCTCGGCTTTTACGCCCAGTTCCTGGATGCGTTTGGCGCCGGCCCGCAATTGCGCCGGGGTGGACACGTAAATGGTGTCGCCATCGCCGAAATTGAGGGTGCCGCAGTCCAGGGTGCAGATCTCCGGCAACAGTTCTTCGACGTGGGCCAGGCGGGTCAGCGGGCCGACCAGGTCGGTGTTGGGGCCGAATGCCATCGGGTTCTCGCCGCCGCCGATCTCCAGGTCACCGCCCATGCCGGCGGTGAGGTTGACGATGATGTCGATGTCGGCTTCGCGGATGCGCTCCATCACTTCGCGGTACAGCGCCACGTCGCGGCTGAACTTGCCGGTCTCTGGATCACGTACGTGGCAGTGCACCACCGTGGCGCCGGCCTTGGCGGCCTCCACGGCAGCGGCGGCGATCTGTTTGGGGGTGACCGGCACGTGGGGGCTGCGGCTGGTCGTGTCGCCAGCACCGGTGAGTGCGCAGGTGATGATGACGTCGTGGTTCATGGGGCGGTTCCTTACAGGCGTGGTGGTGCCGCTCGCGGTCGAAAGCGACCGCGAAACAGTGATTGAAAACGGGTTATTTACCGGTCAGTTGCAGGTTGGCCGCAGCCGGTTTGCCGTCGAAGGTGGTCACACCTTCCAGCCAGCGTGCCTGGTCCTGCGGGTGGTCCTTGAGCCACTGCCGGGCGGATTCCAGGGCGTCCTTGTGATCCAGCAGCGGCTGCATCATCCGGCTCTCGTCGGCGGCGGTGAAGGTCAGGTTGGTCAGCAGCTTGTGCACGTTGGGGCACTGTTGGGCGTAGGTGGGCGAGGTGACGGTCCACACGCTTGCCATGCCCTCGTTCGGCCCCAGGGCGTCTTCGCTGCCGCTGAGGTAGGTCATCGCAATGTTGACGTTCATCGGGTGCGGCGCCCAGCCGAAGAACACCACGGCTTCCTTGCGTCGCACGGCGCGGTCGACGGCGGCGAGCATGCCGGCTTCACTGGATTCCACCAACTGGAACTTGCCCAGGCCGAACTGGTTCTTGGCGATCATCGCCTTGATCTGCGTGTTGGCGCCCGAGCCCGGCTCGATGCCGTAGATCTTGCCGCCCAGTTCCTTGTCGAACCTGGCGATGTCGGCAAAGGTTTTCAGGCCCTTGTCGGCCAGATAAGTCGGCACGGCGAGGGTGGCGCGGGCGTCTTCCAGGCTGGGTTTGTCGAGGACGTTGACTTGCCTGGCGTCGACGAATGGCGTGATGGTCTGGGTCATCAGCGGGTTCCAGTAGCCGAGGAACAGGTCCAGGCGCCGGTCGCGGATGCCGGCGAAGATGATTTGCTGGGAGGCGCTGGTCTGTTTGGTGGTGTAGCCGAGGCCGTCGAGCAACACTTGGGTCATGGCGCTGGTGGCGATGACGTCGGTCCAGTTCACCACGCCCATGCGCACGTTCTGGCAGGATGCCGCGTCGGCGGCCAGAGCGTTGGTGCTCAAAATGGCGCTGGCGCTGAGTGCAAACACGCAGCGGCTGATCAGTCGGTTCATGGTGGATCCCTCGGCAGGTCGTTATTGTGGGGGCCGGCGTCTTCGTGCACCGTGACGCCACGTTACGGATCTTCGTCGAGCACAAAACGCACAGCGGCGACCGACGCTTGCACTGCAGCGACCTGCCCCCTTGAATCCGCCCGACAACGGGAGTATCACAGTGCCACTTAGCCTGCCGACGAGAGCCCCACCATGTCTCAGGATTTCTACTTCTTGCTGATGCCGGGCTTCTCCGCCATCGGCTTTATCTCTGCGCTGGAACCGCTGCGAGTGGCCAACCGCTTTCGCGGCGAGCTGTACCGCTGGCACATACTGAGCGCCGACGGCGGTGCGGTGCTGGCGAGCAACGGCATGTCGGTCAACGCCGACGCTGCGCTGGAACCGCTGAACAAAGGCGCGACGCTGTTGGTGGTGGCCGGCTTCGAACCGCTGCAGTTCGCCACGCCTGCCCTGGAACACTGGCTGCGCCGCCTCGACCATGACGGCGTGACCCTGGGCGCCATTGACACCGGCGCCTGCGTGCTGGCCGAAGCCGGCCTGCTCGACGGCCACCGCGTGACCCTGCACTGGGAAGCCATCGATGCCTTCAAGGAGTCGTATCCGCACCTGAGCGTGACTCAGGAACTGTTCGAAATCGACCGTCGCCGCATCACCTGCGCCGGCGGCACCGCCTCCATCGACCTGATGCTCGACCTGATCGCTCAGGCCCACGGCCCCGACCTTGCGATCCAGGTCTCCGAACAGTTCGTGCTCGGCCGCATCCGCCCGCGCAAAGACCACCAGCGCATGCAGATCGCCACGCGCTACGGCATCAACAACAAGAAACTGGTGCAGGTCATCGGCGAGATGGAGCAGCACACCGAGCCGCCGCTGAGCACACTGGCCCTGGCCGAAGCGATCAAAGTGACGCGGCGCCAGCTGGAACGGCTGTTTCGCCTGCATTTGAACGACACGCCAAGCAACTTCTACCTTGGCCTGCGCCTGGAAAAAGCCCGGCAGCTGTTGCGCCAAAGCGGCATGAGCGTGCTGGAGGTGAGCATTGCGTGCGGGTTTGAGTCGCCGTCGTATTTCACCCGGAGTTATCGGGCACGGTTTGCGAAATGCCCAAGGGAGGATCGGCGACGGGAGGTGGTTTGACGGCTGATTATAGTCAATTATACTTGTTACTATAATTTATAGTCCTTTCCATAATTGAGTATAAAAGCATGTCCAAGAACAGCGGCTTTGTGTTCCGCCGTCCCGACCTGGCAAGCAGCATTGCCGATGGCCTGGTGGGGGCCGGTATTCAGGATTTCACCTCTGGCCTGTTTCTCGCGGCGCCGCGTCGCACGGGCAAAAGTACTTTTTTGCGTGAGGACTTTGTTCCTGAATGCCAGGCGCGTGGTTGGCTGGCGGTGTATGTCGACCTGTGGGCCGACAAGGAAAAAGACCCCGCCGACCTGATCTCCAGCGCCATTGCCGGTGCCCTGGTGCCCTTTGCAAAGGGCATCCGCAAACTGGCCAAGAATATCGGCATTGAAAAGCTCAGTTTCCTGCGCACCTTGTCCTGGGATTTCACCAAGCCGCAATTGCCTGCAGGCGCGACACTGACGCAAGCGCTGGAGCTGCTTCACAGCGCTGCCGAGAAAACCGTCGTGCTGGTGATCGACGAAGCCCAGCACGCGCTCACCACCGAAGCGGGTGTTAACGCGATGTTTGCCCTCAAGGCCGCCCGAGACCAGCTCAACCAAGGTCGTGAAGGCGAGGGCAGCGGGTTGCGCCTGGTGTTCACGGGGTCCAATCGCGACAAGCTTGCCCATCTGGTATTAGGTAAAAGCCAGCCGTTCTTCGGGTCCAGCATCACGCCATTTCCACTGCTGGGCAAAGCATTCACACAGGCCTACACCGTGTACCTCAACGGCCTTCTGGCCAAGACCAACCAGTTCAATGCGGCCGACATCGATGAAGCGTTCGAGCTGGTGGGTCGTCGCCCGGAAATGTTGCGCACCATTATTGGTGAGGTGGCATTGGAACTGGGGGAGGCAAGCAATCTCGGCCAACTGCTGCACAGCCGCGCCGAACTGCTGCGCGCTGGCGTTTGGACCGAATTCGAAAGTGCCTGGAACGCCCTCACCATTCCCCAGCGTGCGGTGCTGGAAGTGATGGTGGAGCGCTCCCAGAACAACGAACCGTTCGCGCCGTTTACCGACAGCACCATCACGGCCGTCAGCAAGGCACTGGAGGACATGGGCAGCGACGTAGTGCCGGGCACCCAGACCATTCAGGCCTGTATCGATGCCCTGCGCGATAAAGAGCTGGTATGGAAGTCGAGCCGGGGTGGCTATGCTCTGGAGGACAAATCCTTCGGGGATTGGCTGCAGCACCGGCGCCGTTCAATTGCTTGAAGAACACAGAGATCAAATGTGGGAGGGGGCTTGCCCCCGATAGCGGTGGGTCAGCAGCACATAAGTGATTGATACACCGCCATCGGGGGCTAGCCCCCTCCCACAGTAGATTTTGGTGTGGCTTATTTTTTCAGCAGTGCCGAACACGCCGCCTTGTACGCTTCATGCTGATACTTGTTCAGTGTCGCGGGCAGGTCAAAGGTGTGCTTCTTGTTCTGCGCATTGATGGTCTGCGGCGACAGCAGCGTCACCTCAACCCCGTCCAGCAACTGAAACACCCCTTCAATCTTGAACGTGGTCGGCCCACCGGCAAACTCACCTTTCTTGCTGCGCTTCTTGATCGCGATGCGGGTGATTGCGTTTGCCTGTACGAAGGCCTTCACCTGTGCGGCGAAGGCTTTGACGTTGGCGGCCTCATCGTCGTCTTCCAGGGCGATTTTCTTGGTGGACAGGGCCACATGGGTCAGCGCCTGGTTATCCAGTGAGGCCACCACGATGATGGCTTCGCTGCCTTTGATTTCGATGCCGCAAATAGTCATGAATAGCCCTGGATAAGATCAAGTGGGCGCAGATTGTCGCTTATTCCTGCCCAATCGACTCCAAAAACTCCGACCGTTCATCACTCATCCGTGCCAGGCAATCATTCTGCGCAATCGCATACGCTTTGCTGCCATTCACCGCCGGGAAGGTGTCTACGGCGCAGTCGGCGTCGCGCAATTTTTCCCATTTCTGTTGGGCGTCCTTCAGACGAGCGGTAATGTCGGCCAGTTTGGTCTTGTCGCTGCCGTAGGTCGAACCCATGCGCTCGAGCAGGCCCTGATAGTTGTCCTTGAGCAATTGCTCGGCGGTGGTCTTGTTGTAGGTGGCGCAGGCGAGGGTCTGCTGGTCGTTTTCGATGCCGTCGCACGGCGTGCTGTCGGTGTCTTCGGCGGCGTGGACGCCGGTTGCGATGAGTGCCAAAGCCAGGAAAATCGATTTCATTGCGCCGTCTCATATCAGGTGATGGCCGAATTCTGGCTCAAGCGTAAGACAAAGAACAGCCGCCAGTCAGGCCTGTCTGTGCAGCCTTTGTCGCGGATTGACGCTTTCGGCAATTCCCCTGTCGTTTTTGCACCCGGTCCGTTCAGCCCCGGGGCATATGCTGGCCCCAAAGCGCCGGCAGACGATTCGGCGCATGAATCGCCAATAAGGGGACGCCTGATGAGCCCAGCCGAGTTGCACGCCGACAGCATCGTTATCGACGGTCTGATTATTGCCAAGTGGAACCGCGACCTGTTCGAAGACATGCGCAAAGGTGGCCTCACCGCCGCCAACTGCACGGTGTCGGTGTGGGAAGGCTTCCAGGCCACGATCAACAACATCGTTGCCAGCCAGACCCTGATCCGTGAGAACAGCGACCTGGTGATCCCGGTAAAAACCACCGCCGACATTCGCCGCGCGAAAGAGCTGGGCAAGACCGGCATTATCTTCGGCTTCCAGAACGCCCACGCTTTTGAAGACCAGCTCGGCTACGTCGAGATCTTCAAGCAGCTCGGCGTGGGTGTGGTGCAGATGTGCTACAACACCCAGAACCTGGTCGGCACCGGCTGCTACGAGCGCGACGGCGGCCTGTCCGGCTTTGGCCGTGAGGTCGTCGGCGAGATGAACCGCGTCGGCATCATGTGCGACCTCTCCCACGTTGGCTCCAAGACCAGCGAAGAAGTCATCCTCGAATCGAAAAAGCCGGTGTGCTACTCCCACTGCCTGCCGTCCGGCCTCAAAGAGCACCCGCGCAACAAGTCCGATGAAGAGCTCAAGTTCATTGCCGACCATGGCGGTTTTGTCGGCGTGACCATGTTCGCGCCATTCCTGGCCAAGGGCATCGATTCGACCATCGACGACTACGCCGAAGCCATCGAATACACCATGAACATCGTCGGCGAAGACGCCATCGGCATCGGCACCGACTTCACCCAGGGCCATGGCCAGGATTTCTTCGAAATGCTGACCCATGACAAGGGCTACGCCCGCCGCCTGACCAGCTTCGGCAAGATCGTCAACCCGCTGGGCATCCGTACCGTGGGCGAATTCCCCAACCTCACCGAGACCCTGCTCAAGCGCGGCCATCCTGAGCGCGTAGTGCGCAAGATCATGGGCGAAAACTGGGTCAACGTCTTGAAAGACGTCTGGGGCGAATAAGCCAACCTCTCTTTTCCTCCGGCATCCGCGCCGGGGGCATCCAAACGAATTTTCTGGAGTTAAGTTTCCATGGCCAAGATCGCCCCGCAATTGCCAATCGAAGTCGACAGCGAAACCGGTGTCTGGACCTCCGACGCCCTGCCGATGCTGTACGTGCCGCGCCATTTCTTCGTCAACAACCACATGGGCATCGAAGCAGTGCTGGGTGCCGACGCCTATGCCGACATCCTCTACAAGGCCGGCTACAAGTCCGCCTGGCACTGGTGTGAAAAGGAAGCCGAATGTCACGGCCTGGAAGGCGTCGCCGTGTTCGAGCACTACATGAAGCGCCTCTCGCAGCGCGGTTGGGGCCTGTTCAAGATCCAGGACATCGACCTCGACAAAGGCACCGCCAGCGTCAAGCTCGAACACTCGGCCTTCGTCTACGTGTACGGCAAGGTCGGGCGCAAGGTCGACTACATGTTCACCGGCTGGTTTGCCGGCGCCATGGACCAGATTCTGCAAGCCCGCGGCAGCCAGATCCGCACCGTCGCCGAACAAGTCTACGGAGGCTCCGAAGAGGGTCACGAAGATGGTTTGTTCACCGTCAAGCCGTTGTAAGCCGAGGACCGTGCCATGGCTTTCGAAGCAATGTTTGCGCCGATTCAGATCGGCAAACTGACCATCCGCAACCGCGTGCTCAGTACCGCCCACGCCGAGGTGTATGCCACCGACGGCGGCATGACCACCGACCGCTATGTGAAGTATTACGAAGAGAAAGCCAAGGGCGGTATCGGCCTGGCCATCTGCGGCGGCTCCTCGGTGGTGGCCATCGACAGCCCCCAGGAATGGTGGAGTTCGGTGAACCTGTCCACCGACCGCATCATCCCGCACTTCCAGAACCTGGCCGACGCCATGCACAAGCATGGCGCCAAGATCATGATCCAGATTACCCACATGGGCCGTCGCTCGCGCTGGGACGGTTTTAACTGGCCGACCCTGATGTCGCCGTCCGGGGTGCGTGAGCCGGTGCACCGCGCCACCTGCAAGACCATCGAGCCCGAAGAGATCTGGCGCGTGATCGGCAACTACGCCAGCGCCGCCAAACGCGCCAAGGCCGGTGGCCTGGACGGTGTGGAACTGTCCGCCGTGCACCAGCACATGATCGACCAGTTCTGGAGCCCGCGCGTCAACAAGCGTACTGACGAATGGGGCGGCACCTTCGAAGGCCGCATGAAGTTCGGCCTGGAAGTGCTCAAAGCCGTGCGCGCCGAGGTCGGTGACGACTTCTGCGTGGGCATGCGCCTGTGTGGTGACGAGTTCCACCCGGACGGCCTGTCCCACGAGGACATGAAGCAGATCGCCAAGTATTACGACGACACCGGCATGCTCGATTTTATCGGCGTGGTGGGCTCGGGGTGTGACACCCACAACACCCTGGCCAACGTGATCCCGAACATGAGCTACCCGCCGGAGCCGTTTCTGCACCTGGCCGCCGGTATCAAGGAAGTGGTCAAGGTGCCGGTGCTGCACGCGCAGAACATCAAGGACCCGAACCAGGCCACGCGCATCCTCGAAGGCGGCTACGTGGACATGGTCGGCATGACCCGTGCGCACATTGCCGACCCGCACCTGATCGCCAAGATCAAGATGGGCCAGATCGACCAGATCAAGCAGTGCGTCGGCGCCAACTACTGCATCGACCGTCAGTACCAGGGCCTGGACGTACTGTGCATCCAGAACGCCGCGACCTCCCGTGAATACATGGGCGTGCCGCACATCATCGAGAAATCCACCGGACCGAAACGCAAGGTCGTTGTGGTCGGTGCCGGCCCGGCCGGGATGGAAGCTGCGCGCGTGGCGGCCGAACGTGGCCACGACGTGACCCTGTTCGAGAAGAAAGAGTTTATCGGCGGGCAAATCACCACCGCGTCCAAAGCGCCGCAGCGTGACCAGATTGCCGGGATCACCCGCTGGTTCCAACTGGAGCTGGCGCGCTTGAAAGTCGACCTGCGCCTGGGCGTAGCGGCGGACGCCGACACCATCCTCGACCTGCGCCCCGACGTGGTGGTGCTGGCCGTCGGCGGCCATCCGTTCATCGAGCAGAACGAACACTGGGGCGCCGCCGAAGGCCTGGTAGTGAGCAGCTGGGACGTGCTCGACGGCAAGGTTGCGCCGGGCAAGAACGTGCTGGTGTACGACACCATCTGCGAGTTCACCGGCATGTCGGTGGCGGACTTTCTGGCCGACAAGGGCTGCCAGGTGGAGATCGTCACCGACGACATCAAGCCGGGCGTGGCGATTGGCGGCACGTCGTTCCCCACCTACTACCGCAGCATGTACCCGAAAGAAGTGATCATGACCGGCGACATGATGCTGGAGAAGGTCTACCGCGAGGGCGACAAACTGGTGGCGGTGCTGGAGAACGAATACACCGGCGCCAAAGAGGAGCGGGTGGTGGACCAGGTGGTGGTCGAGAACGGCGTGCGTCCGGACGAGGCCATCTACTACGCCCTCAAGGAAGCCTCGCGCAACAAGGGCCAGATCGACGTCGAAGCCTTGTTCGCGATCAAGCCGCAGCCTTGTTTGAGCGAAGCGGGCGAGGGCTACTTGCTGTTCCGCATCGGTGACTGTGTGGCCCAGCGCAACACCCACGCCGCCATCTATGACGCCCTGCGCTTGTGCAAGGATTTCTGACCCGCACACGGTCGAAAAATGTGGGAGGGGGCTTGCCCCCGATAGCGGAGTGTCAGTTGATGCAGCTGTAGCTGACCCACTGCTATCGGGGGCAAGCCCCCTCCCACCTTCAAGGCCAGTTTCACCGTAGGCCTGTGTGGTCTTTGGGAGCTTCACCATGTTGAACACCTTGCTGCCTATTCTCCTGTTTGCCGCCCTGGGCCTCGCCGTCCTCGGCGCCCTGCGCCGGGCAAACATGTGGCGCCGTGGCCGCGCGTCCAAAGTCGACCTGCTGGGCGGCCTTTTGGCCATGCCCAAGCGCTACATGGTCGACCTGCACCACGTGGTCGCCCGCGACAAATACATCGCCAACACCCACGTCGCCACGGCGCTGGGCTTTGTGCTGTCGGCGCTGCTGGCGATCCTGGTGCATGGGTTCGGCCTGCAAAACCGTATCCTCGGCTACGCCTTGCTGCTGGCCTCGACCTTGATGTTTGTCGGCGCGATCTTCATGTACCTGCGCCGCCGCAACCCGCCCGCGCGCCTGTCGAAAGGCCCATGGATGCGCCTGCCGAAAAGCCTGCTGGCGTTCTCGGTGAGCTTCTTCCTGGTGACCTTGCCGGTCGCCGGCATTCTGCCCGCTGACTTTGGCGGCTGGCTGCTCGCTGCATTGCTGAGCGTGGGTGTGCTGTGGGGCGTGTGCGAAATGTTCTTCGGCATGACCTGGGGCGGCCCGATGAAGCACGCCTTCGCCGGGGCCCTGCACCTGGCTTGGCACCGCCGCGCCGAACGCTTCGGCGGCGGCCGCTCCACCGGCTTGAAACCGCTGGACCTGACGGACAAAAGCGCGCCCCTGGGCGTGGAAAAGCCCAAGGATTTCACCTGGAACCAACTGCTCGGTTTCGACGCCTGCGTGCAGTGCGGCAAGTGCGAAGCGGCGTGCCCGGCCTTCGCCGCCGGCCAGCCGCTGAACCCGAAAAAACTGATCCAGGACATGGTCGTCGGTCTGGCTGGCGGCACCGACGCAAAATTCGCTGGCAGCCCCTATCCAGGCAAACCCGTCGGCGAACACGGCGGCAACCCGCACCAGCCAATCGTCAACGGCCTGGTGGACGCCGAGACCCTGTGGTCATGCACCACCTGCCGCGCCTGCGTGGAAGAGTGCCCGATGATGATCGAGCACGTCGATGCCATCGTTGACATGCGCCGCCACCTCACCCTGGAAAGGGGCGCCACGCCGAACAAGGGCGCTGAAGTGCTGGAAAACCTGATCGCCACCGACAACCCCGGCGGCTTCGCCCCGGGCGGTCGGCTCAACTGGGCGGCGGATCTGAACCTGCCGTTGCTCAGCGAAAAGGCCAGCTGTGATGTGCTGTTCTGGGTCGGCGACGGCGCCTTCGACATGCGCAACCAGCGCACCCTGCGCGCCTTCGTCAAAGTGCTGAAGGCCGCCAGGGTAGACTTCGCCGTCCTCGGCCTGGAAGAACGCGACAGCGGCGATGTGGCCCGACGCCTGGGCGACGAAGCGACCTTCCAGCTGCTGGCGACCCGCAATATCCAGACCCTGGAGAAGTACTGCTTCAAACGCATCGTCACCTGCGACCCGCACAGTTTTCACGTACTCAAAAACGAATACGGCGCCTTCAACGGCAACTACCAGGTGCAGCATCACAGCACCTTCATGGCCGAACTGATCGACGCGGGCAAGCTGAACCTGGGCCAGCACAAGGGCAACAGCGTGACCTACCACGACCCTTGCTACCTGGGCCGCTACAACGGCGAGTACGAGGCGCCGCGTCAGGTACTGCGTGCGCTGGGCATCGAGGTCAAGGAGATGCAACGCTCGGGCTTCCGTTCGCGCTGCTGTGGCGGCGGTGGCGGCGCGCCGATCACCGACATTCCCGGCAAGCAACGGATCCCGGACATGCGCATGGACGACATCCGTGAGACCGGCGCCGAACTGGTGGCCGTGGGCTGCCCGCAATGCACGGCAATGCTCGAAGGCGTGGTCGAACCGCGGCCGTTGATCAAGGACATCGCCGAGTTGGTGGCTGACGCGTTGCTGGAAGACGCTGCACCGGCCAAAGCCCCCTTAAAGCGTGAACCTGCGGAGGTGCAGTGATGAGCGACATTATCCGCCGCGACCCACGGGCCGAATGGATCGCCCGTAACCGTCTGCATCCCTTGCACGCGGCCATGCAGCCTGTGCAGCAGAGCTGGATGGGGCCCAACGGCGTCATGCGCAAGAACGTGCATGGCGTGGGCTTTATCGGCCCCAACGGCATCAAGCGCATCGACCGCAGCGGCGCCCAGCAGGGCGGCGCGGCCAAGCGTACGGCGGCAGTGGAAGTGCAGTTGCCGTTGCACCGGATTGCCGAGCCTGCGTTTTACATCAACGTGGTGCCGGACATGGTCGGCGGCCGCCTGAGCAGCCACGACCGCGATCTGTTGGGCCTGGCACGGCAACTGGCCGGCCACGACGGCGCGGTGCTGGCCGTGGTGTTTGGCGAGCACAAGGAAAGCGCATTCGCCACCGCTGGCGTCGACCGCCTGCTGGTGCTGGAGGGTCACGAATTCGACGGTTATTCACCGGAGCAACGGGTGCAGGGGCTGCGCGCTGTGGATAACCAGTTCAACCCACGCCACTGGTTGCTGCCCGACAGCCGCAGCGGCGGCGGTGAACTGGGCCGACGCTTTGCCGCCAGCCTCAAGGAACGTCCGGCCACGCGGGTGTGGCAAGTCAAGGACGAACAATGCATCGGCCGCGCCGGTGCCGGCCAGCAGGATGTGGCGCGGCCGTTGCCACGCCTGATCCTCGCCGCCGTCGAATGCGCCGAACCGGTCAGCGACACGCGCCATGAAGTATTACCGGTGGAGTTATCCACAGCCCTGGCGCGCAGCCTGCCGCGTATCGAAGATTTGGGCGCGGTGGCGGTGGACCCGGCAGCGATTCCCATGGCCGAAGCCGAATTCATTTTCTCCGGCGGCAACGGGGTCAAGGACTGGGCACTGTTTCACCAGACTGCCGCCGCACTCGGCGCCACCGAAGGCGCATCACGGGTGGCGGTGGACGACGGCTTCATGGCGCGTGACCGTCAGGTTGGCGCCAGCGGCACCTGGGTCACGGCGCGGGTGTACGTGGCCGTGGGCATTTCCGGGGCTATCCAGCACCTGCAAGGCATCGGTGCCTGCGACAAGGTGGTGGCGATCAACCTCGACCCGGGTTGCGACATGATCAAGCGGGCCGACCTGTCGGTGATCGGTGAAAGTGCCGCGATTCTGCAAGCCTTGATCGCTGCGGTCGAGGCCCACCGCCACGGCGCCAAGCGCGACGCGGCTTGAGGACATGAGCATGACAACCAATGTAATCAGCCTGGTGTCCATCGGCGCCCACCCCACCTCCGGGCGCGCGCGCCGTGCAGAGCAGGACGCACGCGCTGTCGAGCTGGGCCTGCAAATGGCTGGGGATAAGTTGCAGGTGCTGCACGCCGGCAACATCAATGAGCCCACCTTGCGCAGCTACCTGGGCATGGGCCTGCCGCAATTGCACGTGCTGGAACAACCGAGCGGCGCTGATGCGCTGCCGGTGCTCGGCGATTATCTGCGCGAGGCCGGCGCCCAGGTGGTGCTCACCGGCAGCCAGGCCGAAACCGGTGAAGGCTCGGGCATGCTGCCGTTTTTGCTCGCTGAACACCTGGGCTGGCCGCTGATTGTGGGGCTGGCGCAAGTGGAATCCATCGACGGCGGCGTCGCCCATGTGTTGCAGGCGTTGCCCCGTGGTCAGCGGCGGCGCCTGAAGGTGCGCCTGCCATTTCTGGCAACTGTGGATAACGCCGCGCCCAAGCCCCGGCAGAGCGCGTACGGCCCGGCGCAACGCGGCGAGTTGGCGGCCCATGAGGTTGAAGTCGAAGAAGACGAGTTATTCACAGGCGCCTCGCTGCAACCGGCCAAGCCTCGGCCCAAGCGCCTCAAGGTGATCAAGGCCAAGAGCGGCGCCGACCGCATGAAAGCCGCCACGGCCAAGGCCAGCGGCGGCGGTGGCCAGGTGCTCAAGGGCGTCAGCGCCGAAGAGGGCGCCCAGGCCATTCTCAAGTTGCTCATAGAAGAAGGCGTCGTACGCTGAATCCTGTGTGGGAGGGGCAAGCCCTCCCACCGTTATTTTTGTGATGACGGGGTGCTTACCCACAATCCCTGTTGACCCGTCTGTGGATAACCTGTTCGCGCATGTCCACACCCCTTGTAAATCAGGCCCTGCAGCCTGTCGTACGAAAAATAACCAGGCTAACCTGCGGTTTTTATTGGGTTTTTCCGTTGAGAAAGTTCTGAACTTGCCCCCAAAGTCTGTTGGCGCTTCTGTGGATAAGATGTTCGCTATCGGCTACAGGCCTTATAAGACGTGGGCTGCGCCGCTCTGATCAAATTCTGATCAATGTCGCCTTTTCAGCTGCCAAAAACCCCTGGATACCCCGGTTTATGAAGCGTTGACATGGTTTTCCACAGCGCTTGCAAAGTTGCCCCCAAAGTCTGTTGGTGCTTCTGTGGATAAGGTGTTCGCGCACCGCTACAGCCCTTGCAGATCGCGGCTTTGATGGGGTTGATCAATAAGTGATCAGTGCGGGATAAAATTGCGTCAACTGAATAAGTCACGGATTTTCTTGATTTAATTTCAGCTGAACGATGCAGTTGCCCACAATTGCTGTGGGTGGCTTTGTGGATAAGTTGTTGGGTAAAGGCTGGAGGGCAGGGCGATAAAGGGTTTGAAGGGGGCTGAGCATTTTTTGAACACTGATGATATCCAATGTGAGAGCTGGCTTGCCTGCGATGGCATCACCCCGGTGCCGCCGAGGCTGCGAGGTGTCCGCATCGCAGGCAAGCCCGCTCCCACAAAAGTCCCACCTTTCTGATCTGTGGGGTATCAGTTACTCGTGTGCAGCCACACCTTTGAGATAAGGCGCTGGCGCCGCACCCAGGTTATTGAGCAGCCGCTCGCTGTACCAGTCCACGAAGTTCACCACGCCAAACTCATAGGTCTTGGAGTACGGACCCGGCTGGTAGGCCGTGGAGTTGATCCCGCGCTGGTTCTCTTCGGCCAGGCGACGGTCCTGGTCGTTGGTGGCGTCCCACACCTGGCGCATGCGGTCGACGTCGTAGTCCACGCCTTCCACGGCGTCCTTGTGCACGATCCACTTGGTGGTGACCATGGTTTCCTGGGCGCTGATCGGCCACACGGTGAACACGATGATGTGGTCGCCCATGCAGTGGTTCCAGGAGTGGGGCAGGTGCAGGATGCGCATCGAGCCCAGGTCCGGGTTCTTGATGCGACCCATCAGTTTGGCGCAGCCCTGTTTGCCATCCAGCGTCATCGACACAGTGCCCTTGAGCAGCGGCATGCGCACAATGCGGTTGCGCAGGCCGAAGCTGGCGTGGGCGTAAGGGATCTTCTCGGCGTCCCAGGCGGCGGCCGAGGCGGCGACGTGGTCCTTGAAGGCCTGGTCGGCCCGTGGGTCGGTGACGTCGTCCCATTCCAGCAGGGTTTTCAGCAGTTCCGGGTGCGACGCGTTGCAGTGGTAGCACTCGCGGTTGTTTTCCAGCACCAGTTTCCAGTTGGCTTTTTCGAACAAGGTGGTCTGGATCGCCACCTTGGTGTTTTCCATGTCGTAGGGTTCCATGTAGTGGTTCAGTGTCGACAGGAAGTCATCGATGGCTGGCGGGTTTTCCGCCAGGCTGATGAAGATATAGCCGCCGGCAGTTTTCACGTTCACCGGCTTCAAGCCGTACTGCTTCATGTCGAAATCGGTGCCCATCTCGGTGCCGGCGAACAGCAGGCGGCCATCGAGCTCGTAGGTCCACTGGTGGTAGTGGCAGACCAGCTTGGCGACCTTGCCCTTGTCGCTGGTGCACAGGCGCGAGCCACGGTGCCGGCACACGTTGTGGAACGCATGCACCACGCCTTCGGCGCCACGGATCACGATGATTGGGTTCTTGCCGATCTGCAGGGTCAGGTAGTTGCCCTTGGCAGGGATTTCGCAGGTCATGCCGGCGATCAACCACTCTTTCTGGAAGATTTCCTGCATGTCGATATCAAACAGCCGCTCGTCAGAGTAGAACGGCTGCGGCAGGGAAAAGGTGCGCTCACGCTCTTGCAGCATTTGCGCGGTGGCCTTGCGTGCGGGTTCCAGCGGATCGCCCAAGCTTAAGGTTGCGGTGACGTCCATCGTGTGTGTCCTCAAGGCCATTCTGTGTGGCCGGTGAAAGTGGCTACGGTTGTTGCAATGCAAGGCGTAAAGAAAGTGTCTTGTTGGGCGTGAGTGTGGGGCCGGCGTTGCGACGAACCTTATCCATGGGCGACATGGCGCAATCTGATCCCGACGCGCAACCCCCTGTCATTGGGGGCTGGTCGCCGTAAGTATGTGAATGTCGCAGATAGGTAAGTGGGTGGTTCCGGCGTTACGCAGAATCGCCACCATCAGGCCGACCTACGGCTACGGAGAATAAGCATGTCCAACAATTTCCTGAATCCGGTAACGACACAGACCTGGGCCAATGGTCGGCACATCGTCCGTTGCGTCAAAGTCATCCAGGAAACCTGGGACGTGCGCACCTTCTGCTTCATGGCCGACCAGCCGATTCTGTTCTTTTTCAAGCCGGGGCAGTTCGTCACGCTGGAGCTGGAAATCGAAGGCCAGCCGATCATGCGTTCCTACACCATTTCCAGTTCGCCGTCGGTGCCCTACAGTTTTTCGGTGACCATCAAGCGCGTACCGGGCGGCCGGGTGTCCAACTGGCTGCACGATACCCTGCATGAAGGGCAGGAGCTGGCGGTGCACGGGCCGGTTGGTCTGTTCAACGCCATCGACTTTCCCAGCCCCAAAGTGCTGTACCTGAGCGGCGGGGTCGGCATCACGCCGGTGATGTCCATGGCGCGCTGGTTCTACGACACCAATGCCAATGTCGACATGACCTTTGTCCACAGCGCCCGCTCGCCCAAGGACATCATCTACCACCGCGAGCTGGAGCACATGGCGTCGCGGATCGACAACTTCAGCCTGCACCTGATCTGCGAGAAACATGGCCTTGGCGAACCCTGGGCGGGTTATCGCGGCTACCTGAACCACAAGATGCTCGAACTGATGGTGCCGGACTTCCTCGAACGTGAAGTGTTCTGCTGCGGCCCCACGCCGTACATGAGCGCGGTGAAGCGCCTGCTGGAAACGGCCGGGTTCGACATGGCGCGGTATCACGAAGAATCCTTCGGCGCCACGCCACCGGAAGCCCGCGCCGACGCGGTGGAGCAGGCCGAACAGGCTGCCGACGCTCCGGAAGTCGACCTGGCCGACCTGCATCAAGTGGAATTCATCGCCTCGGGCAAGAGCATCCGCGTGGCCCCCGGCGAAACCGTGCATGCGGCCGCCGCCAAGCTGGGCCTGCTGATTCCGAAGGCCTGCGGCATGGGCATCTGTGGCACGTGCAAAGTGATGAAGCTGGGCGGGGAGGTCGAGATGGAGCACAACGGCGGGATCACCGAAGAAGACGAAGCCGAGGGTTACATCCTGTCGTGCTGCAGCGTGCCGAAGGGCGATGTGCGTATCGAGTTCTGATTTCCCGGGGACGCACTGTTCAAATGTGCAAGGGGGCAAGCCCTAATGCCGTTCAGTTAAGGAAAATGTGTGGGCTTATTGTGGCGAGCGGGCTTGCCCCGCGTTGGGGTGCGAAGCGCCCCCAATCAAGCAAAACGCGGTGTACCTGATACGGCTCAGCGTCTGGTTTTGGGGCTGCTGCGCAGCCCAACGCAGGACAAGCCTGCTCGCCACAGGGAATCTGCGCTTAACTGAACGGCATTAGGGCTTGCCTCCTCCAACACAAGAACTGCGCCGGGGTGGATGAGTCCCCGGCGCTGCCCCTGATCGTTATCGGGTATAGATGTGGATGGCGAACTGATCACCTGAAGGTGTCAGTTCGAACACTTTTCCGGTAACGGTCAAGGTCCTGGAAGGCTCCCTGATGGTGTCACCGACGTTCGCCAGTTTCCTGAAGTCGTCCCAACCTATGTAGGTTGGCGCAAGAGTGCCGAATTGTTTTGTGTTCATTGCGTAGCGTGCAGCGTCTTCCATGGTGTAGCCCTCTATTGGATTTCCGTTTCCTGCCGATTCATTCGGCGGGCGGTGAGCCCCGGAAAGTGGCAGACCGGTCTGCGTTTTCCTTCCGGGTTCCAAGAGGCTAGTCAATGATTTTGATATCGTGGGCTGTCGGAAATACCATAAAACAACCTCGGCAATCGGCCAGTACCCACTCGCCGATTTCCTGCGTCAGGCGTTCATCACTTCCCTGATATCAGCAGCCAATTCCCTTACACGCTCTTCCTCGGTATCCCACGCACACATGAACCGCGCGCCGCCTTTGCCAATGAAGGTATAGAACCGCCAGCCCTTGGCCGTGAGCGCCGCAATCGCCGGTTCCGAGAGTTGCAGGAACACGCCGTTGGCCTGTACCGGGAACATCAACTCCACGCCGGGAATATCCGCCACCAGGCTGCTCAGCAATTGCGCACAGTGGTTGGCGTGGCGGGCGTGCTTGAGCCACGCGTCGTTTTCCAGCAGGCCCACCCACGGCGCGGAGAGAAAGCGCATTTTCGATGCCAGCTGGCCCGCCTGTTTGCAGCGGTAGTCGAAGTCTTCGGCCAGCGCGTGGTTGAAGAACAGGATCGCTTCACCCACTGCCATGCCGTTTTTGGTGCCGCCAAAGCACAGCACGTCCACCCCGGCCTTCCAGGTAAGGTCCGCCGGCGAGCAGCCGAGGAAAGCGCACGCGTTGGCGAAGCGCGCGCCGTCCATGTGCAGGTTCAGGCCCAGTTCCTTGCAGGTGACGCTGATGGCACGGATTTCTTCGGGGGTGTACACACTGCCCACTTCAGTGGCTTGGGTCAGCGTGACCACGCGCGGCTTGGGGTAGTGAATGTCCTGGCGCTTGAGGGCGATCTCGCGGATCGAGTCCGGGGTCAGCTTGCCGTTTTCGGTGCGTGCGGTGAGCAGCTTGGAGCCGTTGGAGAAAAACTCCGGTGCGCCGCATTCGTCGGTTTCGACGTGGGCGGTTTCCGAGCAAATCACGCTATGGTAGCTCTGGCACAGGGACGACAGCGCCAGCGAGTTGGCGGCGGTGCCGTTGAACGCGAAAAACACTTCGCAGTCGGTTTCGAACAGGTTGCGGAAACCGTCGGCGGCGCGATGGGTCCATTCATCATCACCGTAGGCGCGCTGATGGCCCTGGTTGGCTTGTTCCATGGCGGCCCAGGCTTCCGGGCAGATGCCGGAATAGTTGTCGCTGGCAAATTGTTGGCTCTTGTCGGTCATGGCCCGTTCCTGTGGTCGATGTTGGTGCGCACTTTACCCAACATCGGCCGGGGTGCGCACGCGCTGTAAATGCAAAGTCAGTGGGGAATTATGCACGGTACTCACACTACGCCTGTCGGACGAGTCCGTGATGGCGCCCTGGATCTGCTCAAGTGGCTGGCGCTGCTGAGCATGGTGCTCGATCACCTGCGCTACGTCGGTGTGAGCCTGGATGGGCTGTATGTGCCGGGACGCCTGGCGTTCCCGTGGTTTTGCCTGGCGATTGCGGCGAACCTGCACCGTACGCGCAACGCTGTGGTGACCGGCCACTGGCGTTATCTGGGCTGGCTGCTGCTGTTCAGCGTGATCAGCGAAGTGCCGTATCGGATGTTTATCGACGATGCCGATACCTTGAACGTGCTGCCCACCCTCGCGCTGGGTCTGCTGGTTGCCCGAGGATGGCAGCAGAAGGCGTTTTTTGATCGAGGACTGGCGTTGATCGCGCTCGCGTCAGGTGCTGTGTTTTCCCCATATTTGATGTTCGGGGTATTCGGTGTATTGCTGCCGCTGGCGATGCTGCTGGTGTTTCGCCGGCCATGGTATTTCAGTGTGTTGCCGGGTTTGGTCTGTGTGGCGGCTAATCAATGGCAGATTTTGCTCAATAGCGGCTCAATCGTGGCGCTGACCGGGCTGGCTGCGTGCCTGATTGCGCCATTGGCCGGATTGGTCTTGTTGCGACATGTCAAAAATGTCTCGCCGCCGGCCATGCGTCGCTGGGCATATGCTTTGTATCCGGCGCATTTTCTGCTGCTTTTCCTCCTTCGCAAGATCATCGCCTAACCCCTGTGGGAGCTGGCTTGCCTGCGATGCAGACACCTCGGAGCGTCAGTTGCACCGCAGCGATGCCATCGCAGGCAAGCCGCCTCCCGCAGAGGCCTCTGCACAATATTCAGGCGATGTCGTAAACGCACCTTTGCGTGGCGTCCGTAGGCATTTGACCTGCACGCCCCAGCCCTACCATCGCATCAAAGGGCCCTGCACGGGCCTCAACAATACGAAAGGCTGGGAGAGACGCGATGTTCAGCAAACAAGACCAGATCCAGGGATATGACGACGCACTGTTGGCGGCGATGAATGCCGAGGAGCAGCGTCAGGAAGATCATATCGAGCTGATCGCGTCGGAGAACTACACCAGCAAACGTGTGATGCAGGCGCAAGGCAGCGGCCTCACCAACAAATACGCTGAAGGCTACCCGGGCAAGCGCTACTACGGTGGCTGCGAGCATGTGGACAAGGTCGAAGCCCTGGCCATCGAGCGTGCCAAGCAACTGTTTGGCGCCGATTACGCCAACGTGCAGCCGCACTCCGGTTCGTCGGCCAACAGCGCGGTGTACCTGGCGCTGATCAACGCTGGCGACACCATCCTGGGCATGAGCCTGGCCCACGGCGGTCACCTGACCCACGGCGCCAAAGTGTCGTCCTCGGGCAAACTGTACAACGCGGTGCAATACGGCATTAACACCGACACCGGGCTGATCGACTACGACGAAGTCGAGCGCCTGGCCGTCGAGCACAAGCCGAAGATGGTCGTGGCCGGTTTCTCCGCCTACTCCAAGACTCTGGATTTCCCGCGCTTTCGTGCGATTGCCGACAAGGTGGGCGCGCTGCTGTTCGTCGACATGGCCCACGTCGCCGGCCTGGTTGCCGCTGGCCTGTACCCGAACCCGCTGCCCTACGCCGACGTGGTCACCACCACCACCCACAAGACCCTGCGCGGTCCGCGTGGCGGTTTGATTCTGGCCAAGGCCAACGAAGCCATCGAGAAAAAACTCAACTCCGCCGTGTTCCCCGGTGCCCAGGGTGGCCCGCTGATGCACGTGATCGCCGGCAAGGCCGTGTGCTTCAAGGAAGCGGCTGAGCCTGGCTTCAAGGTTTACCAGCAACAGGTGATCGACAACGCCCAGGCGATGGCCGAAGTGTTTATCAAGCGTGGCTACGATGTGGTCTCCGGCGGCACCGACAACCACTTGTTCCTGGTCAGCCTGATCCGCCAGGGCCTCACCGGCAAAGACGCCGACGCCGCCCTGGGTCGCGCCCACATCACCGTCAACAAGAACGCCGTGCCGAACGACCCGCAGTCGCCGTTCGTGACCTCGGGCCTGCGCATCGGCACCCCGGCGGTGACCACGCGCGGTTTCAAAGTGGCGCAGTGCGTCGAACTAGCCGGCTGGATCTGCGACATCCTCGACAACCTCGGCGATGCCGACGTCGAGGCCAACGTGGCCAAGCACGTGTCTGCCCTGTGCGCTGATTTCCCGGTTTATCGCTGAGCGCGGTTTTGGAGTAATGACTATGCAACGCTACTCGGGCTTCGGCCTCTTCAAGCACTCCCTCAGCCATCACGAAAACTGGCAGAAGATGTGGCGCACGCCGACCCCGAAGAAGGTCTACGACGTGGTCATCGTCGGCGGCGGCGGGCATGGTCTGGCGACCGCCTACTACCTGGCCAAGGAGCACGGCATCACCAACGTGGCCGTGGTCGAGAAGGGCTGGCTGGGCGGCGGTAACACCGCGCGCAACACCACCATCGTGCGTTCCAACTACCTGTGGGATGAGTCGGCGCACCTGTACGAGCACGCGATGAAACTGTGGGAAGGCCTGTCCAAGGACCTCAACTACAACGTGATGTTCTCCCAGCGTGGCGTCTACAACCTGTGCCACACCCTGCAGGACATCCGTGATTCCGAACGCCGCGTGAGCGCCAACCGCCTCAACGGCGTCGACGGCGAACTGCTCAACGCCAAACAGGTTGCCGACGAGATTCCTTACCTCGATTGCTCGAAGAACACTCGCTACCCGGTGCTGGGCGCCACCGTGCAACGTCGCGGCGGCGTGGCCCGTCACGATGCCGTGGCCTGGGGCTTCGCCCGCGCGGCTGACGCACTGGGCGTGGACTTGATCCAGCAGACCGAAGTGATCGGTTTTCGCAAGGAAAACGGCGTGTGCATCGGCGTGGAAACCAACAAGGGCTTTATCGGCGCCAAGCGCGTCGGTGTGGTCACCGCCGGTAACTCGGGCCACATGGCCGGGCTTGCGGGCTTCCGTCTGCCAATCGAATCCCACCCGTTGCAAGCGTTGGTGTCGGAGCCAATCAAGCCGATTATCGACAGCGTGATCATGTCCAACGCCGTGCACGGCTACATCAGCCAGTCCGACAAGGGCGACCTGGTGATCGGCGCCGGTATCGACGGCTACAACGGCTACGGCCAGCGCGGCTCGTACCCGGTGATCGAACACACCATCCAGGCCATCGTCGAGATGTTCCCGGTGCTCTCGCGCGTACGCATGAACCGGCAGTGGGGCGGCATCGTCGACACCACGCCGGACGCGTGCCCGATCATTTCCAAGACTCCAGTACCGAACATGTTCTTCAACTGCGGTTGGGGCACCGGTGGCTTCAAGGCTACGCCGGGCTCAGGCAACGTGTTTGCCGCCAGCCTCGCCAAGGGTGAAATGCACCCATTGGCCGCGCCTTTCTCCATCGACCGTTTCCACAACGGTGCGCTGATCGACGAACACGGCGCTGCGGCCGTCGCCCACTAACAGGAGAACCACCTTATGTTGCATATCTTCTGTCCTCACTGTGGCGAACTGCGCTCCGAAGAGGAATTCCACGCGTCCGGCCAAGCGCACATCCCGCGCCCGCTGGACCCGAATGCCTGCACCGATGCCGAGTGGGGCGACTACATGTTCTTCCGCGACAACCCCCGTGGCCTGCACCACGAACTGTGGATTCACGCCGCCGGTTGCCGTCAGTACTTCAACGCCACCCGCGACACCGTGACCTACGAAATCCTTGAAACCTACAAGATCGGTGAGCAGCCACAATTCACCGCCAAGGCCTCTGGAGAGAAGGTATGAGCCAGATCAATCGCCTGTCCAACGGTGGCCGCATCGACCGCAACAAGGTCCTGACGTTTACCTTCAACGGCCAGAGCTACAAGGGCTTTGAAGGCGACACCCTGGCCGCCGCCCTGCTGGCCAACGGCGTCGACATCATCGGCCGCAGCTTCAAGTACTCGCGCCCGCGCGGCATCTTTGCCGCCGGCGCCGAAGAGCCGAACGCGGTGCTGCAGATCGGCGCCACCGAAGCCACGCAAATCCCCAACGTGCGTGCCACGCAACAGGCGCTGTATCAGGGTTTGGTCGCCACCAGCACCAACGGCTGGCCGAGCGTGAACAACGACATGATGGGTATTCTCGGCAAGGTCGGCGGCAAGTTGATGCCGCCGGGCTTCTACTACAAAACCTTCATGTACCCGCAATCGTTCTGGATGACCTACGAGAAGTACATCCGCAAGGCTGCCGGCCTTGGCCGCTCGCCGACCGAGAACGACCCGGACACCTACGACAATTTCAACCGTCACTGCGACGTGCTGATCGTGGGCGCAGGCCCTGCCGGCCTCGCCGCGGCACTGGCGGCTGCACGCAGCGGTGCCCGTGTGATCATCGCCGATGAGCAGGAAGAATTCGGCGGCTCGTTGCTCGATTCGCGCGAAAGCCTCGACGGCAAGCCGGCCACCGAGTGGGTCGCCAGCGTGATCGCAGAACTCAAGGCTCTGCCGGACGTGGTGCTGCTGCCCCGCGCCACGGTCAACGGCTACCACGACCATAACTTCCTGACCATTCACGAACGCCTCACCGATCACCTCGGTGACCGTGCGCCGATTGGCGTGGTGCGTCAGCGTATCCACCGGGTGCGCGCCAAGCGCGTCGTGCTGGCCACTGGTGCGTGCGAGCGTCCGCTGGTGTACGGCAACAACGACGTGCCGGGCAATATGCTCGCCGGTGCGGTGTCGACCTACGTGCGCCGCTACGGCGTGGCGCCGGGCAAGAAACTGGTGCTGTCGACCAACAACGATCATGCCTACCGCGTGGCGCTGGACTGGTTCGACGCCGGGCTGCAAGTGGTGGCCGTGGCCGATGCGCGCCACAACCCACGCGGCGCGCTGGTGGAAGAAGCCCGCGCCAAGGGCATTCGCATTCTCACCGGCAGTGCCGTGATCGAGGCCCGTGGCAGCAAGCACGTCACCGCTGCCCGCGTGGCGGCAATCGATGTGAAAGCCCATAAAGTCAGCAGCCCCGGCGAATGGCTGGACTGCGATCTGCTCGCCAGCTCCGGCGGTTACAGCCCGGTGGTGCACCTGGCCTCGCACCTGGGCGGCAAGCCGACCTGGCGCGAAGATATTCTCGGTTTCGTGCCGGGCGAAGCGCCGCAGAAACGCGTGTGCGTCGGCGGTATCAACGGCGTTTATGGCCTTGGTGATTCGTTGGCCGACGGTTTTGAAGGCGGCGTGCGCGCGGCCAGCGAAGCCGGGTTTGCGCCGGTGGAAGGCACGCTGCCAAAAGCCTTGAGCCGTCTGGAAGAACCGACTCTGGCGCTGTTCCAGGTACCCCACGACAAAGTCACTGCACGGGCCCCCAAGCAATTTGTCGACCTGCAAAACGACGTCACCGCCGCCGCCATCGAACTGGCGACTCGCGAGGGTTTCGAGTCGGTCGAGCACGTCAAGCGCTACACCGCACTGGGCTTCGGCACCGACCAGGGCAAGCTGGGTAACGTCAACGGCCTGGCGATTGCCGCGCGCTCGCTGAACGTGACCATCCCGCAGATGGGCACCACCATGTTCCGTCCCAACTACACGCCGGTCACCTTCGGCGCGATAGCGGGCCGCCATTGTGGGCACATCTTCGAACCGGTGCGTTACACCGCGCTGCAAGCCTGGCACGTGAAGAACGGCGCCGAGTTTGAAGACGTCGGCCAGTGGAAACGCCCGTGGTACTTCCCGAGCAACGGTGAAGACCTGCACGCGGCGGTGAAGCGCGAATGCCTGGCCGTGCGCGACAGCGTCGGCCTGCTGGACGCGTCCACCCTCGGCAAGATCGACATTCAAGGCCCGGATGCCCGCGAGTTCCTCAACCGCATCTACACCAATGCGTGGACCAAGCTCGACGTGGGCAAGGCGCGCTATGGCCTGATGTGCAAGGAAGACGGCATGGTTTTCGACGATGGCGTGACGGCCTGCCTCGCCGATAACCACTTCCTGATGACCACCACCACCGGCGGCGCGGCGCGTGTTCTTCAGTGGCTGGAAATCTACCAACAGACCGAATGGCCGGACCTCAAGGTGTACTTCACCTCGGTCACCGACCACTGGGCGACCATGACCCTGTCGGGCCCCAACAGCCGCAAGCTGCTGAGTGAGGTGACCGATATCGACCTGGACAAGGACGGCTTCCCGTTCATGACCTGGAAGGAAGGCCTGGTCGGCGGCGTACCGGCGCGGGTGTTCCGCATCTCGTTTACCGGTGAGCTGTCGTATGAAGTCAACGTGCAGGCCGACTACGCCATGGGCGTGCTGGAGAAAATCGTCGAGGCCGGCAAAAAGTACAACCTGACCCCGTACGGCACCGAAACCATGCACGTACTGCGGGCCGAGAAGGGCTTCATCATCGTCGGCCAGGACACTGATGGCTCGATGACCCCGGACGACCTGAACATGGGCTGGTGCGTAGGCCGCACCAAGCCGTTCTCGTGGATCGGCTGGCGTGGCATGAACCGTGAAGACTGCGTGCGTGAAGAGCGCAAGCAACTGGTGGGCTTGAAGCCGATCGATCCGAATGTGTGGCTGCCCGAAGGCGCGCAGCTTGTGCTGGATGCCAAGCAGGCGATTCCGATGAAGATGGTCGGCCACGTCACTTCCAGCTATGCGCACAACTCCCTGGGTTATTCGTTTGCCATGGGTGTGGTCAAGGGCGGCTTGAAGCGCATCGGCGAGCGGGTGTTCTCGCCGCAGGCGGATGGCAGCGTGATCGAGGCGGAGATTGTGTCCTCGGTGTTCTTTGATCCTAAGGGTGACCGGCAGAACATTTGAGTCGCCTGCATCGGGGGCAAGCCCCCTCCCACATTTTGAAATGCATTCCCCTGTGGGAGGGGGCTTGCTCCCGATGAGGCCATCAGCCTCACAACAGAATTCAAACAGGTGCTTTATGACAGCAGCCAATGTTTACCAACAACGCCCCACCACCAGCGCCAAAGCCGAATCCTCGCTGCACCATGCCGACCTCGCCAGCCTGGTCGGCAAGGGCCGCAACAATGCCGGCGTGACCGTGCGTGAAAAGAAACTCCTCGGCCACCTGACCATCCGTGGCGATGGCCATGACGCCGCCTTCGCCGCTGGCGTGCACAAGGCTCTGGGCATTGAGTTGCCGGGCGCCCTGCAGGTCATCGTCAAAGGCGAAACCAGCCTGCAATGGCTCGGCCCGGATGAGTGGCTGTTGATCGTGCCAGGCGGTGAAGAGTTCGCTGCCGAGCAGAACCTGCGCGCGGCCCTGGGCGAGCTGCATATCCAGATCGTCAACGTCAGCGGCGGCCAGCAGATCCTCGAACTCAGCGGCCCGAACGTGCGCGACGTACTGATGAAATCCACCAGCTACGACGTGCACCCCAACAACTTCCCGGTGGGCAAGGCGGTGGGCACGGTGTTTGCCAAGTCGCAATTGGTGATCCGCCACACGGCAGAAGACACCTGGGAACTGCTGATTCGTCGCAGCTTCTCGGATTACTGGTGGTTGTGGCTGCAGGATGCCTCGGCCGAGTTCGGCCTGAGTGTTCAAGCCTGAGGAATAAACCATGAGCCGCGCACCCGATACATGGATTTTGACTGCCGACTGCCCCAGCGTGCTCGGCACGGTGGACGCGGTCACCCGCTACCTGTTCGAGCAGGGCTGCTACGTCACCGAGCACCATTCGTTCGATGATCGCCTCTCGGGACGATTTTTTATTCGGGTGGAATTTCGCCAGCCAGACGGCTTTGACGAGCAGGGTTTTCGCGATGGCCTGGCCACGCGCGGTGAAGCCTTTGGCATGATCTTCGAGCTGACGGCGCCGAACTACCGGCCAAAAGTGGTGATCATGGTCTCCAAGGCCGATCACTGCCTCAACGACCTGCTGTACCGCCAACGCATCGGCCAGCTGTCGATGGACGTGGTTGCGGTGGTGTCCAATCACCCTGATTTGCAACCGTTGGCCGACTGGCACCAGATTCCCTACTACCATTTCCCCCTCGACCCCAACGACAAACCGTCCCAGGAGCGTCAGGTGTGGCAGGTGATTGAAGAGACGGGCGCGGAACTGGTGATCCTTGCGCGCTACATGCAAGTGCTGTCACCGGAGCTGTGCCGCAAGCTGGATGGCAAGGCGATCAACATCCACCACTCGTTGCTGCCGGGCTTCAAGGGCGCCAAGCCTTATCACCAGGCGTACAACAAGGGGGTGAAGCTGGTCGGTGCCACGGCGCATTACATCAATAACGATCTGGATGAAGGCCCGATCATTGCCCAGGGGGTGGAAGTGGTGGACCACAGCCACTATCCCGAGGACTTGATTGCCAAGGGGCGGGATATCGAAGGGCTCACATTGGCGCGGGCGGTGGGGTATCACATCGAGCGGCGGGTGTTCTTGAATGCCAATAGGACCGTGGTGCTCTGACTGGCGCCATCGGGAGCAAGCCCCCTCCCACCTTTGGAATGCATTCCCCTGTGGGAGGGGGCTTGCCCCCGATGAGGCCCACAGGAAAAACACAAGGAAACAGCATCTGTACCCGAGCACTTAACGCGCTGCCCACCCAAAGGGGCAACGCAGTTCCATAAAAACAACAGCGAGGTGAAAGCATGTCTGGTAATCGTGGTGTCGTGTATCTCGGCAACGGCAAGGTCGAAGTACAGAAAATCGACTATCCCAAAATGCAGGACCCCCGTGGCAGGAAGATTGAACACGGCGTCATCCTGCGCGTGGTCTCCACCAACATCTGCGGCTCCGACCAACACATGGTGCGCGGCCGCACTACCGCTCAGACTGGCCTGGTGCTCGGTCACGAAATCACCGGCGAAGTGATCGAGAAGGGCAGCGACGTCGAGAACCTGAAAATCGGTGACCTGGTCTCCGTACCCTTCAACGTGGCGTGCGGCCGCTGCCGCTCGTGCAAGGAGCAACACACCGGCGTGTGCCTGACCGTCAACCCGGCTCGTGCCGGTGGCGCCTACGGCTATGTCGACATGGGCGACTGGACCGGCGGCCAGGCTGAATACGTGCTGGTGCCGTACGCGGACTTCAACCTGCTGAAGCTGCCGGACCGCGACAAGGCTATGGAGAAAATCCGCGACCTGACCTGCCTCTCCGACATCCTGCCGACCGGCTACCACGGCGCTGTCACTGCCGGCGTCGGCCCGGGCAGCACCGTGTACATCGCCGGTGCCGGGCCGGTCGGTCTGGCCGCTGCGGCTTCCGCACGCCTGCTGGGCGCAGCGGTGGTGATCATCGGCGACGTCAACCCGATCCGCCTGGCGCACGCCAAGGCCCAGGGTTTCGAAATTGCCGACTTGTCCACCGACACCCCGCTGCACGAACAGATCGCCGCACTGCTGGGCGAGCCCGAAGTGGACAGCGCCGTTGACTGCGTGGGCTTCGAAGCACGCGGCCACGGTCACGACGGCGTCAAGGCCGAAGCACCGGCCACCGTGCTCAACTCGCTGATGGGCGTGGTGCGCGTGGCGGGCAAGATCGGTATTCCGGGCCTGTACGTGACCGAAGACCCAGGCGCGGTGGACGCCGCCGCGAAAATGGGCAGCCTGAGCATCCGCTTTGGCCTGGGCTGGGCCAAGTCCCACAGCTTCCACACCGGGCAGACGCCGGTGATGAAGTACAACCGCCAACTGATGCAGGCGATCATGTGGGACCGTATCAACATTGCCGACATTGTTGGCGTGCAGGTCATCAGCCTGGATGACGCGCCGCGTGGGTACGGCGAGTTCGATGCGGGTGTGCCGAAGAAGTTTGTGATTGATCCGCATAAGCTGTTCAGCGCGGCGTAAATCGTTGTGCCAATGAAAAGGGCGACCCATGGGTCGCCCTTTTTTTGGTGCGCCAGGCATGGCGCGTTGCGCGAAGCGCAACCAGTTTGGCTGTGGTGGCCACGCTGGTGACTTGGAGGTGAAAGTCCTCTACACACCCGGCAAGGGGAAGTGTTAGCCAGAGGCA